>CACXUB010000001.1:0-69936 GCA_902770735.1 uncultured Bacteroidota bacterium
AGTTCGTGCCTTCCTCAAGATGTCCGGTGTAGTCGGCATAGACGCCTTCCAACTTCACGATACGGCCCTTGGTGTCCTCGTTCCAACCCATGGCGTAACCGTTGTAGGCGGCCTCGCCGTGATGGAGCTTGCTGGACATGAAAACCGTCAGATGTCCGCCGTCGAACAGGATGACGGGCAACGGAATGGTGACGCTCTTTTCGCCACTGCCGCAAATATGCCAGCCGTAGCTGTCGATGACGTGCTCGATGATGAACGGGCCGGCGTCGAATGCTTCCTCTTCGGTCGTTTCAGGCAATGTTTCCGCATTTTCCGTCGCATCCGTCGTGTCCGTTTGGGCGAATGCATTTTGGCACGCGAAGACCAATATCACTGTGCAGAAAAACACCGCCAACATTCTTTCGATACTTTTATAACTCATACGTTTATAGTTAGTTATCTCAATTTACAAAACCTTATACTGCTCAATTTAAAAAGCCGTGCAATATACAATTTTTGTGAATATGCGGTGATTTTTTTCCTTATGGTTCTGTTTCCGTTTTCAACACGATGGGCTCTATCGGAGTAACGGCCAATCCCACCCCCCCTTTCTCTACAGTTATTCGTCGCTCTCCTCAATCTGACTGATAATCTCTTCGGCGTTGCGGATCACCGACTTGTGCATTTTCAGTCCGATGAAGCCGCCGATAGCCAATCCGATGAGCAATGCGATAATCATGACAACAGCTAATCTCCAATCTTTCAGCCGGATACAGAATTCTATAGAAAGCCATGTAAACCAAACGGCAATCATGGCAATGCTGTATTTCAGCCATTTTTTGTAGTTGTCGCGCAACTGTTTCATCACTTTGGCCACTGTCAGCAGATCGCTGTTCATCGTTTTGGCATTCACGTCTTTATGGTACTTCCACGTGAAGAAATCGCATACGAGCATCATCAGGATGGTGGCTCCGACGAACCACCAGCTAAACCCTTCGCATGGAAGGAAGGCCAACGCCCAGAAAATCACGAAGATAGAGGCGCCCACGCTCACCTCGCCGCTTTTTCTTGCGGTCGTCGGAGATGCAGGTGTTGAGGGCGATACGCCATATCCAGGTGTCCACCTTCGACTCGCCTCTGAAGCCGTCGAAGCCTTTCCAGAGGTTGATGAGGACTTCCTGGAACAGGTCGTTGACCTCGTCGGTGTCCTTCGAGAACATGTAGCAGACCGTATAGACGGTGCTTTTGTGCTCCCGGACCATTCGTTCAAAATCCGTTTCTTTCTTTGTCATTGGTTTTAGAATTACACAGGTTAGACGCAGGCGGTATGGAAAAACTACAAAGAATGTTTTACGGCGCAAAAATAGCAAAAATGAGGCAGCGTTTCTAATCAGGCAACCCCCATGCGGCCAAATGCTCTGACAGGCAGCTTTCTATACGACCAACCCACTCGTCACGAACCCCATTCTTCACTGCCAAAGTTCTGAAAGAGGCAATGGCGGATGCCACTTTTCGGATGATTGTTTGAGGGGCGCGGATGCCAGACTCATGAGCCAGGGAGAGGGCGTCCTCGTAACGAATGTCCCAAAGTTTTCCTCCTACCATCAGACAATGCTCTCGGTTGGGCAGATAACCGCCCGTATCAAAAATGAAGGTCATATCGTAAGCGGGTGAAAGACGCCAAAGTCCTTGACGATTCATGACGAAGGTGAAATTCTTGTTGTGGTCATCGGTGTTGTTGGCAAGGATATTGAACACCATACGCCGGAACACTTCTTGGCAGTCCACTTCGGGAAGATGTAATTTCCGACAGACTGTCAGAAGTTTCTCGTAACTATCTGCACCAGGGGCCATTGCCGCTAAGGTCTGCGTATGTAATTTCCCCGAATGGTCCCTGTCGAATCGTCGGGTGAGGAAATGTCGGGTGCCTTCCACCTCAAGCAAACGCGATTCCATCATATTGATGCCTGCGGCCCGGGCCATCTCATAATAGGTCAGCTCCAACTCGGCTGACGAGCGCAGGGTATCGCCAAACTTCAAAAGAAAATGGTCGAATTCGGAATCCAACTCCGTTTGGCCCGAACGAATCTCACCTGTTTCCCGATGAATGGCTATAATGGCCTTGGGCTGGCGTCCCCCAGCCGACGTTCCAACCGCTATCAACGAATGCAACGTGAGGGTTTCATCCGGCATGATACTCAGCTTTTCACGCTCTGTAGCAATCTTTTCCGCCAAATTGGCTAAAGCTCTGATGTCAATTTTTTCCGCCATCGGACCTCTGTCCACCTCCGGCACAAACTCCAGAGCACCCATGCCCCTTCTCCCGATGAAGGCAAGCTTCTCCAATGCCGTCACATTTCTGTCCGAGAGACCGTTCTCTTTGCGCCATTGCTCAAAAAGTTGGTTCCCCCAAGCATCTGGCAAGGAATCGGCGATGAAAGAAGGTAACCGCTGATAGATTCGTTCCATTTCCCCAAAAATGGCACGGCTGCTCAAGGGGTTACGGATAGAGGCTGCCAACGGTGCAATATCCAGATTCCCGCGAAGAAATTCCGGATTGTATGTGAAATACGAAATCTGTCGGCTGTCGTGCCAGGCCAGCCTGCCAATTTCCTTACCCCAAAGGAAGACTTTAAGTATCTCTTTCATAACTTCTTGTGTCGCACACGCTGTGCTTTTTTGTTTTTGTCATTATACAAATAAGGGGACTCCGGTTGTTCCGGCATCAGCTCCTTCAAGTCGTTGATGCATCCTATCGCTTTCAGAAGTAAAAGAAACGTTCCCAACGAGACGTTCGTCGCCGTCCCGTTCTCAAAGCGATGAATTGTCAGCACTGACAATCCCGTCGTTTCCGCGACCTCCTTCTGGGTCAGGTCGGCCCTTAAACGATAATCCTTGAACCGGGCACCCAACATGCGAACCAGTTCAGGTGTTGAATATTCAGTATAATCGTCTGTCATATAACATTAAAGATATGTTAATTTAATATTGTTTTCATATACTAAGATAACATATATGAAAAGTTTACGCGGCAAAAATACTAAAAATAAATGAGATACGAGAAGATGAGTAAAAATTATTTTTCAACATTGTGCAACCATTTGGGATTTCTGTGTCATGTTAATGAGAAATGATTGCATTTGTCCTCCCGCAGAACGCGCAGACTTCCGCAGAAAAAAACACATGCAGATACGCGCGATACGCGGAGATAAAAAAATCGTATTTTCGCACCTGTAAAATTTACCGTTATGAATCACCACCAACATACACATTTGGTCATATTCTTCGCCTCTGTGCTGCTATTGTTAGCGTCGCGGCCTGCGCAGGGACAGCAGCGGTTCACGGTGATTCGGGACACGGTGTATGTTAACGATTTGGCACCATATAACAAAATGTCCGAAACCTATTTGACCAATATCAGGAAGTATCGAGACTACTATTTTTGCAAATTTTGTGAATCATTTAAGTTCGAACATAATTCTTGCATGACGTTGTTGGCCATTTCCGTAAAGGATGGCACTTCTAAAATAGTTGAAAAACCAAAGGATATAAACGATCTTTGGAATGATAACTTGTTCATTTGGAATGATACGCTATACCTTGTGTCCACAGATTACAACCATAACAAAAAGGGCTACCGTTTTGATTATGATAAGTGGCAATGGCTTTCTGTATCGCATATTCCGAACTATTTTTATGAAGATGAAAACTATTATGTGGTTCAGCGATCTAATGTTGATTTGCTTTTCGTTGATAAAAATACCACATGGTATCCCGAGAAAAAAAACGGATGGTTGCAGATGGAACCCGTCAACCGGCCCTATTTGAACCATTTTGCGGGAAGTCGGATTATCAGAACAAAAGACCAATATCTTTTCATTCGTAGGGGAAAAATTGACAGTTTGCCCATCAGTCGTCCGGGCGAACCCGGCCATGAAAACACTTTGGGCAAAATTTTTGATGAATTCAGGTTCTATCCTACTTCTAAGTGGGTGTTTGAGGGAGATCCGACTAACTATGGCTTCCGGTGTGGACTTGGTGACAGCCATATCGGATACCGAGAACCCATATTGGACACGGTGTTTCACAATGCCTTATCTGTTAATGACCAGTTGTATTTTATCATCTCTGTTCAAGACAGAACGTTCATCGCTCAAAGAGAAAATGGCACATTTCGGGAAGTTCAACCTCTGTTTCAAAACATTAAAATAGTATCAGAGCTTTATGACAACGATTTAAATCGCGCGCCAAACAGTTGTCATCTGCATTTCTCAAACAGCACCCGTGATTATGGGACTGTTGATATAGAGGACACGACGGTCTTTATCCGATGCTTCCTCTATCATCATCAAGAAGAGGACTCGCTGCCTATCGTCCCTGATAATGCTACAGAGCCCATCCTTGATTTCCTTCTGAACAATCTGCCTGACATCTCTTTATCTAAATTGGACAGCTGCGAGCAACAACTGTCGGAAATCGGATTAGGTCGTTTTATGCCTCTGAAAAACGGCTATTTTCCAATTGCCTATCAAAACGACAAAAAGTACGCCAAGTATCCCTATTACAGAATTTTAGATGATGGATTAGTATGCCGAAGGGCTTATTGCGTACACAAACAGGATTCAGTAGTAAAAGGGGTCTTCATAGAATGGGGACGTTCCTATTATGGGCCTCACGGATGGGACAAAAAGGATTGGAACGAGGAGATCAAGGGTAAATACGAGGAGGTTTCCGACATTCTCACCCAACTCACCGGCACAAAACCTGAGCAGGTTTACCAAATTTGCAGGAAATGGAATTATAATGGACTGACAATCAAGCTGTATGATAACGGACGCATGGTTATTTACTGATTGTTTTACCCGCAGAACTCGCAGATTTCCGCAGAAAAAAATCACATGCAAATACGCGCGATACGCGGAGATAAAAAAATCGTATTTTCGCACCAGCAAAATAAAACTGTTATGAATCACCACCGACATACACCTTTGGTTATGATTCTAGCCTCTTTGCTGCTACTATTGGCGGTACAGCCTGCGAAGGGGCAGCAGCAGTTCTCTGTGATACGGGACACCGTCCAAATCAACGCAGCGGACTATTTCAACCCCATCTCCACTGTCGGGATGAAATGGTCGGTCGCCTACCAGGATTGGTATTTCTGCATTTTTGACGAGATGGATGTCTTTGAATTTTGGAGAAGGCAGAACGTCTTTCTAGCTATTTCCAAAGACGGAAAGACAATCCGAAAAGTAGATTGTCCCGACAATTTCAAAAACAATTACTACGGGGATTTGTATGTATGGCACGACACCCTCTTTCTCCACACTTACTATTCTACCCATGATCCACTCGGCTACTATTTCGATTTGAAACAATGGGAATGGGTGCCTACCAATGGCGTTTCCAACCTTATCTACGAGGATGATTCATATCAAGTCGCTTTCGAGGATGTGGGAGAATGGGGTATGTACACCTGGTTCATGGAAAAGACTGGCAGAAGTGGTAAAAAACTGGGTGACAATCCCAATCAATATATACGGTCTGGCAGAATCTCAAGAATTATCCGAATGGATAGCGTCTACTATTTTATTCACTCGAACAGTGTTGTCAGCACGCCTGTCGCTGGGGCAAAAGGAATCCTCTGCAACGACACGACAGCCTACTATGTCGGTGCAAATTTGGACTACGCCTTTTTAGACTTTTACCTTCCGACACAAATCAAAAACGAAAACAAAGAGGAACCTTTTCCCACATTATTCAAATTCACAGGAAAAAAAGTTGTCAGTACGGATTGGTGGAATGAAGGTAAAACTGTCACGAAATATGACACCCTTTTTAATCAGGCATTCCGCATCAAAGACCAGCTGTACTGCATCACCACTGCGCCAAAAACCACATTTATTGCCCAAATTAGGAACAATAAAGCGGTGAAAGTCTATGATTTTGGCCAAAAATATGACTTTTTCTATCCAAATGGAATGTTTCGAGGCAAAAACCTTGCCAACAACAGATGTTTTCTTCAATTCAACAAGGATTTTTACACCTATGGCATGATGGACGTGGAGGATTCAATCATCCGCATCCGATACCTGGTTCACAATCAGGATACGTTGCCCATTGTCGGAAAGGACAACATCAAACCGCTGTTAGAGTACCTGCTGAACCATTTGGACAGCCTTTCCTTGGATGACCTCCGCCGCTACGAATCACAGTTGAACGGGACAGGCAATCATTTGTTTCGTGAAGTAAACGGCTATTTTCCAAACAAATATCAGAAAAACGACAAATACAAGTGTACTTCTTTTTACAAAATAGTCAATAAGAAGCAGACACTTATCACTGAATATTGTGTCCATTTGCCGGATTCCATGGTCAAGGGCGTTTATCTGGAGTGGGTGAAGACAAATTTCTTCGATTCGGATCATTATAGTGGTGGCGCATGTGACAATGTGGCGTCCAAATGTGCTGAGGTCTCTGCTATACTTACCCAAATCACAGGCAACACGCCGCAGCAAGGGAAGAATCACAAGAAATGGACTCACAAAAACTTGACTATTGAGTTATATGACGACGGCCGCATGGTGATCTACTGAGGTTGTTTTCTCGCAGAACGCGCAGACTTTCTTAGAAAACATTACGCGCAGATACGCGCGATACGCGGAGATAAAAAAATCGTACCTTTGCCCCCTGAAAAATTCCAATTATGCAGAAAACCGAACGGCAATTTTTCGCCCCCGGGCGCGTGAACCTCATCGGCGACCATACCGACTACAACGGCGGACTCGTGTTCCCCGCCGCGCTCAATATGGGCACCTACCTCACCGTAAGTCCCTCGGAGGACGACTGTTACCATTTCTCCTCCAAAAACGATCCCGCCGCCTTCACCCTCCGAAAAGAGGAGTTGACGCAGCGGCACCACAGCTGGGTGGATTACCCGCTTGGTGTGCTCAAAGAATTTACGGACAGAGGGTTATCCGTGCCGTATTGCCGTTTTCACTACCGCGGCGACCTGCCCATCGGGGCGGCGCTTTCCTCGTCAGCTTCTATCGAGGTGGTGACTGTCGTTGCCCTCAACGCCCTTTGCGGGGAACCGTTCACGATGTTAGAGCTCGTGCAGATGGCACAACACGCGGAGAACGACTTCGTGGGGATGAACTGCGGTATCATGGACCAGTTCGCCTCGGGATTCGGGAAGAAGGATTGTGCTATCGCGTTGGACTGCAATACGTTGGAGTACGAACACGTGCCGTTGGAAATGCAGGGGCTGAAGTTCATCATCGCCAACACCAACAAGAAACGCGGACTCGTGGATTCGGCCTACAACCAGCGACGCAGCGAATGCCAGCAGGCGTTGGAGCTTATCCGTGCGCACCGACCGGTCGATTGTCTTTGTCAACTCACGATGGATCTGTTTAATACGGTTGCGCCATATCTTGCGGGCAACGTGCTCAAGCGGGCGCGGCACGCGGTGCGCGAGAACGAGAACGTGCGCGAGGCCGTCACCGCGCTCAAGGCCGGCGACATGGTCCGCTTCGGGCAGCTGATGAGCGCTTCGCACGCCACCCTGCGCGACGACTACGAGGTCACCTGTCCCGAACTGGACTTCTTGGCCGAACGGGCGCAGCATTTCCCCGGCGTGCTCGGCAGCCGCATGACCGGCGCGGGTTTCGGCGGCTGCACCGTCACGCTGATTGCTGAAAACCAGGTGAATGCGTTTGTCGAAACCCTCGGCAAGGCATATGAGGAAAGATTCGGCCTGCGTGCTGATTTCTATGTGGCGGAGATTGGAGCTGGTGCAGATAGTGTATCTTTGCTGTCGAAACTCGTTAGAAAAAGTGCGACGCAATAGTAATTATTCGTTGGAAAAAATGTAACGATAGAGTGTTTTTTCGTTGGAAAAAGTGTATTTTTGCCGCGTGAAAAAACACCGCTACGTTATGTTAAAGAGAAGAATATCAGATACTTTGAAAGCGTGGAAAGAAACACCAAACCATAAGCCACTCGTCATCATGGGCATTCGGCAGTGTGGAAAGACCTTCATCGCTCAACATTAAGGCTTACAAATCCATTATCAAGGAGTATCGTGACGATATTGTGAAATACGCCCGGAGAAAGACAAACCTCATATCCGTGAATGTTTCAATTCCATTCCAAAACAGCTGGCCAAGGAAAACAAGAAGTTCCAATATAGCAAGATAAAGCCTGGAGGGCGAAGTGAGAACTATTTGGGTTCGCTCCAGTGGATGGAAGACGCTGGTATCATTTGTCGCTGTTACAATACCGACATCACGGGGTTGCCGATGGAAGGCAATGCAAAGGACAATGTGTTCAAAGTTTATTTGGCCGATATTGGGTTGCTCGTTGAGATGTTGGGACCAAGTACTCGTGCCGACATCCTTCAAGGGAACCTGGGCGGGTTCAAAGGGGCCATTTACGAGAATCTGATGGCCGACACCCTTCACAAAAAAGCTCAAAACCTCTATTACTTCCAGAAAGATTCAGGTTTGGAGTTGGACTTTTTGGTGCGGATGAACGGCGAATGTGTCCCGCTTGAGGTCAAAGCCAAATCAGCCAAGTCGAAAAGTGCGAAAACCGTGTTGAGCCATCCCGAGAAATATCAAGTGAAGCACATCATCAAGTTCGGCGACTACAACATCGGACGGGCCGGAACCCTGCTCACCCTGCCCAACTACATGCAGTTCCTGCTCGATCTCGAACCCGAAAAGGTGGTGCTGGAGAAGATTGACACGGATGAGCTTACGAGATTGGCGAAAGAGGCTTTGGAAAAATAAAACCTAAAAATTCGTACTTTTGCCCCCTAAAAATTCCCAATTATGAAAAAAGACCTTAGAACACTGCTTATATGTGCTGTCGCGTTGTGTTTCACCTTGACAGTCAGCGCCCAAAACGGTCATGTTGTCGTGGCCGGGGTTGCGCCTTGCACGTCCGCCGCTTCCAGCACAACCGTGAAGCCTGAGCAGGACGCCAGCCAGTTCGTGAACATCACCGACGTGGTGCCGGACGCGATTCTGGAAATCCGCTATTTTGGAACGTATAACTTTGTGGGTCAGCGCATTGACGGCTACCTGCAGCCCACCGCGCTGATGACCAGACGCGCCGCCGACAGTCTGAAGGCCGTGAGCGACGACGTGATGCGCATGGGCTACCGGCTGAAGATCTACGATGCCTACCGTCCGCAGATGGCCGTTGACCATTTCGTGCGCTGGGCCGCGGACATTCCCGACACAATGATGCGGCGCTACTTCTACCCTGAAGTCGATAAGAGCCTGTTGTTCGTCCAGAATTACATTGCGGCGAAGAGCGGCCACACCCGCGGCTCCACTGTCGATCTCACCCTTTTCGACATGACCACCGAGAAGGAGCTCGACATGGGCGGCACCTTCGACTGGTTCGGCGAGGAGAGCCATCCCGACTTCGGCGGTAACCCCGAGACGGGCGAGTTCAGCGGGAAGCCCTCTCCTGCCGGCCGTACCATCACCGAAGAGCAGTTCCGCAACCGCATGATTTTATGGGCCGCGATGCTCCGCCACGGCTTCAAACCCATCGACAGCGAATGGTGGCACTTCACGTTGAAGGACGAGCCGTACCCTGCAACGTATTTCGAATTCCCAGTGAAGGAACTGAGGTAAACTATTAGCTGTTGGCTTTTAGCTATTGGCTATTGGCTGTTGACCAAAAACAAAAATGTATTTTTGCCAATTATAAAAAGATGAACAAACGAGGCTTTCCAATCCAAATCATGCTCGTGATTCTGAGCTTCATCCTCTTGGTTCCCGTGGTGAAGGCTGCGGGACCGAAGAAGCCGCTCAAGTGTGTCGCTCCCGCCTACCTGAAACCGGGCGACAAGGTGGCGCTCATCTCCCCGTCGTACTACTGTTCGATGGAGACGGCTTTCCGAGCGGCAGATACCCTGCGCAGTTGGGGGTACGAGCCGGTCATCGGACCGAATGTCGGCAAACAGTATCTTGAACATTACGCCGGAACCGTGGAGGAGCGGCTCGCCGACCTCCGCTGGGCACTCAAAGACCCCGACATCAAGGCCATCCTCTGTCTGCGCGGCGGTTACAGTACCCTGCACTTGGTGGAAGGTCTGTCCCTGAAAGAGCTTGCCGCCTCGCCGAAATGGCTCATCGGGTACAGCGACATCACCACGTTGCTCAGTATGGAGGCCTGCGCCGGCGTGATGAGCATCCACGGCGTGATGGGCTGCAACATAGCCAAGCAAGACAGCGTCAACGTACAACAATCCTGCACGTTGATGCGCAATCTGCTCCAGGGTCAGGTGCCGCGCTATGAGCTGCCCGCCCACAACGAGAACATCCTCGGTCGGGCCACGGGCACTCTCGTGGGCGGCAATCTCGCCACCTTCGCCCCGCTGCTCTGCTCCCAGGTCAACGAAATCGGCCAGTCCGACATTATCCTCTTCGTGGAGGAAGTGGAAGAAACGCACCATAACATCGACCGCCTCTTCAACATGCTGAAAATGAGCGGTGTACTCGCTCATTGCAAAGGCATCATCTTGGGCGATTTCACCGATTGTGAAAACGATGTCGGCTATGAAAGTGTGGAGGCGATGCTGCGCCAATACATCGAACCTTACCACATCCCGTTGCTTTGCGGCTTCCCCGCCGGTCATGAAAAGTTGAACCTGCCGTTCGTGATAGGCGCGCCCGTCACCCTCGACGTGCGTGCTGACAGCGCCACGCTCTCTTTCGACATCCCTGGCGAACAACGGGAAATTTACCCTCGGGAGATTATCTTTCAAGACGCGGAATTTGCCGAATGCCTAAACATTCAGCCATCCAAAGACACAATTTTGGTGAAATTGTACTGGAGATTAGCGAAAGCGGAACTCTTAGAGTCCTCACTGGCAGAGTTGGACAGCGTTTTACAAACCGTCTGCACAGAAAGTAACCGTTTTGAACTCACCTACTGGGATTACACCATCGCGGAATCCTCATCATATCCTGCTACCAGAAGAGGTGCGTTTTTGTACCAACGAATGGAATCCATTTGTCCAAACAGCCGCGTCACAAAAATGACTATCAAGCATGAAATCATCGAAAGATATACTGAAAAACAGCCCGGTTACCGTGTTTTGATGATTTGCCCGGTGCGGGAGTGAAAAATCAGCCTACAAAACTAAGGATGCAATGCGAGTTGTTACATTCGTTGGAAAAAGTGCAACGAAGTAGCAATTATTCATTGAAAAAAATGCTGTAATGTTGTGTTAAAGAGAAGAATATCAGACACTTTGAAAATATAGAAGATAAAACTAAACCATAAGCCACTCGTTATCACAGGAATTCGACAGTTTGGAAAGACTTTCATCGCTCAACATTTTGCTTCATGATTTAAGGGAGCCTACCCTATGCCTCATTCGTATCTATCGATGTTAGTTTTGCATGAAACAGCCGTAAATCCCGCTAAAAACCAACAAAATAATTTAACTATTGAAAAAATAAATTGTTAATATTGTTGGTATTTCGTTGGTTTTTAACAACAAAGAAAATCTCACCAAAATCTTGATATTCGTGAGATTTATTCGTATGTTTGCGTGGTGATTTTTTTGCGTTTTTATAGAAATGCAATCGTGAAAAGTCGCAAATAATAATCACAAAAAAATATTGTTTTTTTTGTTGAGAAATCAACATTTATGTTTATTTTTGCAAACCAATATGAACTATGACGAAGAAAAACTTACTAATTGAATTACTGGAAGATAGCGGAAAAGTCAGCTTGTATTCTCCACGTTTTGAAGGCGAAGAATTCACAGAATTTGAGAAATTTTTGATCCGATTTAAGGATACTTATCCTAACGACGTGGCTCAGCTCGTATATCGCTTAGATATCATTAAGCGTGATGGAGCGGCGGATAGGCACTTCAGATATGAGGGAACTCTACATGATCGAGTGATGGCATTACCTTCTCATTTAGAAACGACATCTTTGCGACTCTATCTTCTTAACATTCAGTCTAAAATTCTAATACTTGGAAATGGCGGGCTAAAAACCACTACCACGTATCAAGAAGATAATCATTTGAATAGATGTGTGCAAACATTGCAAAAAATCGATATCGAATTGAAACAACTTGAAAGGAAGAATATTCTTACTATAAAGGGCACCCAAATCATAGGTCCTATATTGCTTGAAATTAACGATTAAATATAATGATATGAAAACCAATAAGTTGATGGATGAAATTAGACAGACCATGACTCCTGAAATGAAAAAGCAGATGGAGTTGTCGGTGAGCATAGCCAATCGTATTTATGAGATTTTAGATGAGAGAGGGATGAGTCAGAAGGATTTGGCGCGTGCACTGGGCAAAACAGAAACCGAAGTTAGCAGATGGCTTTCCGGAACGCACAACTTAACCACCGCCACCATCGCGAAGATATCTGTTGCCCTTGGCCAGGATATTATCCAAGTTGTCCGTCCTCGCAAGAAAATGAAGTTGGCAGCGGCTGTATTGTAACCTCAATTCTTTGGACTGATTCGCGACCGAAGCATCTCCCATAATGTCGCAATGTGTTGATAGCGTTTTTTTCGCTCGCGAGACTCCGAAAAAAGAGTGAAGGGCTTTGCAGAAATTACTTGCCACAAATCACAATTCCCTGTTCATTAAAACCAAAAAATTGTATCTTTGCCTTTCCTAAAATTTGTACAAAAGTATTAATAACAAACTGATAATCAATATGATAATTAAAGACGATTTTACGTGCAGACACAACGGTCCTGCCGTGAGCGAACAACAGAAAATGTTAGATGTCATCGGCGTCAAGACGATGGACGAACTGATTGAGAAGACGGTTCCCGCCGCCATCCGCCTGCCGAAGCCGCTGGATCTTCCCGACGGCATGACCGAGGGTGAATACCTCAACCACATTCACGCTCTGATGGCGAAGAACAAAATCTACCGCTCCTACATCGGTATGGGTACCTACAACACCTACACCCCTGCGGTGATCCTGCGCAACATTTTCGAGAATCCGGGTTGGTACACCTCCTACACCCCGTACCAGGCGGAGATTTCCCAAGGCCGTATCGAGGCTTTGCTGAACTACCAGACGATGATCAGCAGCCTGACCGCCATGCCGCTGGCCAACGCTTCCATGCTGGACGACGCCACCGCTGCCGGTGAGATGATGCTGATGTTCTTCCGCAGCCGCAGCCGCGAGCAACAGAAGAACAACGTGGTGAAATACTTCGTCGCTGAAGGTGTTTTCCCGCACTCCATCGGTGTGATGAAGACCAACGCGGCTCCTCACGGCATCGAAATCGTGATCGGCAAACCCGACCAGGTGGAGCTCGACGAGACCTTCTTCGGCGCGATGATCCAGTACCCGAACTACTGGGGCGGTATCCACGACTACAGCGCATGGGTCGAGAAAGCGCACGCCAAGAACATCTTCGTGGGCGTGGCCACCGACCTGCTGGCTCTGACACTGCTCACGCCTCCGGGCGAGTGGGGCGCTGACTGCGTGGTCGGCTCCACCCAGCGTTTCGGTATCCCGATGGGCTACGGCAGCCCCGCCGCCGGCTTCTACGCTTGCCGCGAGAGTTTCCTGCGCCAGATGCCCGGCCGTATCATCGGCGTCACCGTCGATGCACAGGGCAACCGCGCCGTCCGCATGGCCTTGCAGACCCGCGAGCAGCACATCAAACGCGAGCGCGCAACCTCCAACATCTGCACCGCCAGCGCCCTCACCGCCATTATGGCCGGCTTCTACGGCATGTGGCACGGTGCCGAGGGTTTGAAGAACAAAGCCGTGAAAATCAACGTGTTGGCTGGCGTTCTCGCCGAAGAAGCAGCCAAATACGGCTTCAAACAGTATAACGAAAACTACTTCGACACCCTCTGCCTCGAAACGCCCGAAGGCATCACCTGCGAGGACGTGAAGAAGGTGGCCCTGTCGAAGGAGATCAACCTCTGCTACCACTGCGAGCGTTGCTTCACGATTTCGTTGGACGAGACCGTCACCCACGACGATGTCAACGACATCCTCGAAGTGCTGGCCATCGCCGCCGGCAAGCCGTTCACCCCGCACGTGTGCGACGGCAGATGCGGCATCCCCGACCTGCACATTCCTGCCGAACTGACCCGTAAGAGCCCGTTCATGCAGCACAAAATCTTCAACCAGTATCACTCCGAAACTGAGATGATGCGTTACATGAAGATGCTGGAAGTCAAGGATTTGTCGCTGAACCGCGCCATGATTCCGCTGGGTTCCTGCACCATGAAGCTCAACGCCGCCGCCGAGATGCTGCCGCTGAGCTGGGCAGAAGTCTGCAACATCCACCCGTACGCTCCCGCCGACCAGGCCGAGGGCTTCAAGGAGATGTTGGATGAGGTCTGCAACTGGCTGGCCAAGATCACCGGGTTCGCCGCTATCTCCCTGCAGCCGAACTCCGGCGCCGCGGGTGAGTATGCCGGCATGACCGTCATCCGCAACTATCACCTCAGCCGTGGCGAGGGTCACCGCAACATCTGCCTGATCCCGTCTTCCGCACACGGCACCAACCCCGCATCTTCTGCCAAGGCCGGCAACAAGATCGTGGTGGTGAAGGCTACGGAGCACGGCGAGGTCGATATCGACGACCTGCGTGCGAAAGCTGAACAATACAAAGACAACCTCTCCTGCTTGATGATCACCTATCCTTCCACGCACGGCGTGTTTGAGGAGGGCATCCTCGAAATCATCAAGATCATCCACGAGAACGGCGGTCTAGTCTATATGGACGGTGCCAACATGAACGCCCAGGTGGGTCTGACCTCTCCGGGCACCATGGGCGCCGATGTCTGTCACCTCAACCTGCACAAGACCTTCGCCATGCCTCACGGCGGTGGCGGTCCTGGCGTTGGCCCGATCGGCGTGTGCGAGAAGCTCGTTCCGTTCCTCCCGAACCACGCTACCGTGAAGGTCGGCGGTGAGCAGGGCAGCCAGGTGGCCACGGCTCCTTACGGCAGCGCCTACCTGATCCCGATCACCTACGGTTATCTGAAGATGCTGGGCGGCAAGGGTTTGACGGAAGTCACCAAGACGGCCATCCTGAACGCCAACTACATGCGTGCAAGATTGGAGAAGGATTACAAGATCCTCTACACGGGCACCAACGGCATGTGCGCCCACGAGATGATCCTCGACTGCAACGAGTTCGACAAACATGCGGGCGTGCAAGTCGGCGACATCGCCAAGAGACTGATGGACTATGGTTTCCACGCTCCCACGGTGGCCTTCCCGGTGCACGGCACCTTGATGGTGGAACCCACTGAGAGCGAACCGCTGAGCGAGCTCGACCGTTTCTGCGACGCGATGATCGCCATCCGTCAAGAGATCCGCGACATCGAAGAAGGCAAGGCCGACCAGGCCAACAACCTCATCAAGAACGCCCCGCACAGCATGAACGTGGTCTGCGCCGACACGTGGGATCGTCCCTACACCCGTCAGCAGGCTGCCTTCCCGCTGCCGCACACCGAGAAGTACTGGCCGACCGTCGGCAAGATCGACGACGCTTACGGCGATAGAAATCTCGTTTGCGTGCTGAGCGAGTAGGAGATTCTTTGGATACGATAATGAACAGCGGGGAGGACGAAGGTTCTCCCCGCTTTATTTTTCTGCGAAAATCCGCGAGTTCTGCGTTTTTAACATTTTCCTTTCTATGCAAAAATGCCGATGCGTTTATGTTTGGAAAAAATTGTACTTTTGCTTTTTTATTTTCAGCGTTATTTTACAATAAGATAATCTAATAAAACAGTACAAAAACATAGTAATATGAAAATGTTAAAATGGTTGTGCTTTTTCGGCATCATGGCCGGATTGGTGTCTTGCGGGGTGGATGTGCCCAAGGAAACGAAAACTTCGTACGAGACGATAGTTGTGGAAAAACAGGACATCTCGGTGCCCGTGAAGTTCAGCGCGAAGCTGAAAGGGCAATCTGACGTGACCATCTCGCCACAGGTGAGCGGTCAGCTGATGAAAATCTGCGTGAGCGAAGGTCAGCAGGTGAAGAAAGGCACGACGCTGTTCGTCATCGACTCCCGCAACGCACAGCTGGAACTGGAGGCCGCGCAGGCGAACCTGCAGGCCGCCGAGGCATCGGCGAGAAGCGCGAAATTGGAGTACGAGTCAAACAAGAACCTGTTTGAA
Source organism: uncultured Bacteroidota bacterium (assembly GCA_902770735.1). Classification (GTDB taxonomy): domain Bacteria; phylum Bacteroidota; class Bacteroidia; order Bacteroidales; family WCHB1-69; genus F23-D06. Next base: position 16,155 of record CACXUB010000001.1, read on the forward strand.
AAGAATATCGTGAGCCGCTACATGCTCGACAATTCGGAAAATTCCTACAATCAGGCGCAAGCGGCTGTGAGCCAAGCACGTGCAGCCGTGAGCCGTGCCAAAGTAAATCTGGGCTTCTGTACCATCACCTCACCCGTGGAAGGTGTCATCGGTGAGATCCCCGTTACGGAAGGCATTCAGGTGACACCGGGCACCCAACTCACCATTGTCAGCGGCAACACGATGATGGACGCCCTCTTCTCCATACCTGAGTCTGTGCTGGAGCAGGCCGTTGCCAGCGGCTACGAGGGGAAGATAGAGGATGCGCTGAAAAAATTTCCGGACGTGACCTTCGTGATGAAGAACGGCACGGAATATCCGCACAAGGGACGTGTTTCCAGCGCCACCGGTGTGGTGAACGCCTCTACGGGTACCATCGCCTGCAAGGCCACCTTCCCCAACCCCGATGGCCAGCTGTACAGCGGTATCCAGGGCACTATCATTCTGCCTGCCGACAAGAAGGACGTGATGGTAATTCCGCAAACCGCCGTGGTACGTCTGCAGGACAAGTCGCTGGTCTATAAGGTAAAGCCGGACAGCACCGCCACCGCCGTCGCCGTGACATATTCGGATGCCGGCAACGGTAAGGACTTCATCATCACGAGCGGCCTGGAAGTCGGCGACAAGATTGTGACCGTTGGAGCGAATAACGTGCAAGAAGGCGAACAAGTTTTGTTCTCCGCAGCACCGAAAACCGAAAAATAAGCCATGAAGGGAAACATTTTCATCAACAGACATGTGATGGCATGCGCTATTGCGATTGTCATCATGCTGGTGGGCTTTATCTGCATCACCTCGCTGCCCATCGAGCAATACCCGAACATCGCCCCGCCGACAGTGCGCGTCTCGACATCCTACACCGGTGCTGACGCGAACACCATTATGAAGTCGGTGGTGCAACCGTTGGAGGAGAACATCAACGGCGTGCCCGGTATGACCTACATCACCAGTTCGGCATCCTCCTCGGGTGATGTTTCCATCCAGGTCTATTTCGAGCAGGGCACCGATCCCGACCTCGCCGCAGTGAACGTGCAGAACCGTGTCAGCAGGGCTACGGCATTGCTGCCCGCGGAAGTCACGAAGGTGGGCGTGCAGGTGATGAAGCAACAGAGCAACATCCTGCACATCGGCGCGCTGAAGAGCGTTGACGGCAAGTACGACGCCGACTTCATCGCCAACTACATCGACATCAACGTGCGTCCCCACCTGATGCGTATCACCGGCGTGGGCGACGTGATGGCGCTCGGTAACACCTACGCCCTGCGCATTTGGCTGAAACCCGATGTGATGGCACAATATGGGCTGGAACCGAACGACGTGTTCGCGGCCATCGGCGGACAGAGCTTCGTCGCCGCCACGGGTTCGTTGGGCGAACAGAGCGAAAACGCCTACCAATACTCGTTGGAGTACAAGGGCACGCTCAAAACCGTCGAGGAGTTCAACGACATCGTGTTGCGCACGAGCGACGGCGGACACTTGCTGCATCTGAGCGACGTGGCGGATGTGGAGATCGGCGCTGTGAGCTATAACTTTACCTCCAATATCGACGGCAAACCTGGCACCATCTACATGGTGTTCCAGGCCCCTGGCGCCAACGCCACGGAAGTGAACGCCCGGATCAACAAACTTTACGAAGAGCTGCAGCCGACGATGCCCGCTGGTCTGGAGTTCGAGATATTGGAAACTTCGGATGACTTCCTCTTCGCCGCTATCCACAATGTGGTGGAGACGCTCATCATCGCCATCCTCCTCGTCATCCTTGTGGTTTACTTCTTCCTGCAAAGCTTCAAAGCGACGATTATCCCCTCTGTTTCGATTATCGTGTCGCTGTTGGGCACCTTCGCCGTCGTGAAGGTGGCAGGTTTCTCCCTGAACATCTTGACGCTATTCGCCTTGGTGCTCGCCATCGGAACGGTGGTGGATGACGCCATCGTCGTGGTCGAAGCGGTGATGGCGAAGATGGAGGGCGGCATATCGGACGCCCGAGAAGCCACGCGCCAGGCCATGAGCGATGTCTCCATAGCGGTCATCTCGTGTACGCTGGTCTTCATGGCCGTGTTTATCCCCGTGGCCTTTATGCCCGGCACCTCGGGTTCGTTCTTCCTGCAGTTCGGTGTCACGCTGGCATCGGCCGTAGGTTTGTCGTGCGTTTCTGCTCTGACACTCTGTCCGGCCTTGTGCGGCCTGATGATGCGTTACTCGAAGGATGAACAGGAGAAGAAAAATCTGAACTACTATGTGAAAAAGGCCTATACGGTCAGTTATAACGCCATCCTCAACAAATACAAATCAGGTGTCGCCAAGTTCATCAAGCGTCCGTGGGTTGCGGGCGTGCTGTTGGCCTGTGCCGCCGTGCTGCTCATCCTGTCCATGCGCGGTCTGCCGTCAGGTCTTGTGCCGCAGGAAGACCAAGGCGTGTTCTTCGCCGAGGTCCGTGCGCCGGAAGGCTGCACCCTGCATGAGACGGAGGAGATTGTGAAGAAAGTGGAGGAAAAGGTGAAGAAAATTCCCGAGCTGGAAAGTTACGCTGTGATCAACGGTTACGGTATGATGGCCGGCCGTTCGGGCAGTTGCTACGCCACGCTCATCATCCGCCTGAAAAACTGGGACGACCGCCCGGGCATGAACCACAATATCATGCTCGTCTATGGTCGTTTCGCCATGGACTGCAAGGACATCAAGAACGCCAAGGTCATCCCCTTCCAGATGCCGCAGGTGCCAGGCTACGGTTCGAACAGCAGCGTGAACCTGGTGTTGGAGGATATGCAGGACCGCCCGATGTCGGAATTCAACGCCGACGCCACCAAGTTCCTCGCCAAGCTGAACGAGCGACCGGAGATCATGGCGGCGATGTCCACCTACTCCGAGCGTTTCCCGAAGTATGATGTCAGCGTCGATGCGGCGCAGTGCGACCGCGCCGGTGTGTCGCCCGCGGCCGTGCTCAAGACGCTCGGTGCCTACTGCGGCGGCTCGTATGTGGGCAACTTCAACCAGTTCGGCAAGGTGTATCGCATCATGGCGAACGCTGCGCCGGAATATCGCCTCGACCCGTCCGCGCTGAACAACATCTTCGTCCGCGTGCGTGGCGGCAAGATGGCTCCCATCTCGGAGTTCGTCACGCTGAAAGAAATCGTCGGTTCCGCCTCCGTCGATCATTTCAACCTGTACCAAAGCATCACTTGCGGTGTGATGACCGCCAGCGGATTTTCGGAGGGCGATGCCCACGAGGCCATTGCTGAGGTGTTCAAAGAGGAGATGCCCGCCGGCTATGGCTACGAATACGGCGGCATGTCGCGCGAAGTGGAGGAGGCCGCCGGCTCGAACGCCACCGTTCTCATCTACGTCATCTGTGTCATTCTCATCTACCTCATCTTAGCTTCGCTCTACAACTCCTGGTTCACGCCATGGGCCGTGTTGCTTTCCGTACCCTTCGGTTTGTTGGGTTCGTTCGGTGTCGTGTGGCTCGTTTCAAGACTGCACCTGCCGGGCATGGAGAACAACATCTACCTGCAGACGGGTGTCATCATGCTCATCGGTCTGTTGGCGAAAACCGCCATCCTCATCACCGAGTTTGCCTCGGAGCGCCGCGCACAGGGCCTCAGTATCCGCGATGCCGCCTTCGCCGCCTGCGAAGAGCGTCTGCGTCCTATCTTGATGACTGTCGTCACGATGATTGCGGGTATGATTCCGCTTATCATCGCCGGCGGTGCGGGCGCCAACGGCAACCGCGTGCTCGCCCTCGGCGTCACCGCCGGTATGGCCGTCGGCACGCTGGCACTGGTCTTCGTCGTCCCCGCCTTCTTCATCGTCTTCCAGAACCTGCACGAGAAAGTTCACGGAGTGCCGGTAGCGGTGGAGTCCGGTGAAGTTGCGGTTCCTGAGACGATGCCTGAGATGGCAGCAGAAGAAAAAACGGAAATGAAGGAGATCGGCGAGAGCGAAAAGATAGAAGGAAAGGATAACGAAAACAAGTCAGAACAATGAAAAGAGTAACCATTTTCATCGCCGTCAGCGTATTGTGTCTTGCGTTCGCAGGCTGCGGCATATATAACAAATACACTTCGAAATCGGAAATCTCCCCGGATGCTTTTGGGGTGACGGAAGATGTGAAAGCTGCGCAGGGCGAGAATTCCATCGCGGAACTGTCATGGCGTGAGTTCTTCACGGACCCGCTGTTGCAGCAGCTCATCGACTCCGTTCTGGCCCGCAACACCGACTTCAACTCAGCCCGTATTGCCGTGGAGCAGGCGCAGGCCTCCCTGAAAGCCACGAAGTTGGGCTACCTGCCATCCGTCACGTTTGGCCCATCCGGCTCGGTGTCGAGTTTCAACTTCAGTTCTGCCAGCTGGACCTACAATTTACCGTTGCAGCTGGATTGGAATCTGGACTTTTTCGCGGTCAACACCAACCAAAAGCGCAAGGCACAGGCCGTTCTTGCGCAAGCCGAGGCGCGGAAGCAGGTGGTTCAAGCCAACCTCATCTCCGCCGTGGCGCAACAGTATTGCATGTTGCAGCTTTTAGACCGCCAATTGGAAATTCTGCTCTCCACCGACAGCTTGTGGAACGCCTCTTTGGAGACGCAGCGGGCACTTTGGGAGAATGGCAAGGCATATTCCACTTCAGTCAATCAGATGGAATCCTCCTATCTGAATGTCAAGACGCAGATTATCGATGTGAGACGCAGCATCCGAAGCGTGGAAAACGCTATCTGTCAGTTACTTGCCATTACCCCTCAGCATATCAACCGCAATCGTTGGAACAACTACGAGTTGCCGCAGCGGTTAAGCACGGGTGTGCCGGCGCAATTGCTCGAGAACCGTCCCGACATCCAGATGGCGGATCATCTGCTGGAAGAGGCGTTTTATAACACGCAGGCCGCCCGTGCCGCGTTTTATCCGAAGGTTTCATTGCAGGGCATCATCGGCTGGACCAACAATGGCGGCAGTGTGACGGTGAATCCCGGTGCCATGTTGCTCAACGCCGTGCTCTCCCTCATGCAGCCCGTCTTCGCCCAAGGCAAATTGAAAGCCAACCTCAAAATCAGCAAGTTATCGCAAGAAGACATCGCCCAGCAGTATGTGCAGACCGTCATCAACGCTGGCAATCAGGTGAACGAGGCGTTGGCCGACTGCCAAGCCGCCCGCGATAAAGATGTGTACTACAAGCGTCAGATTGTGGTTTTGCAGGATGCTTACGTGGGCACGCACGAGTTGATGGACAACGGCAAGGCCAGCTATTTGGAGGTTTTGACCGCACAGGAAGGTCTCCTCAGCGCGCAGATTAGCGAAGCCACGAACCTCTACAACGGCGCCCGCGCCATCATCGCCCTCTATATCGCATTGGGCGGGGGGACGAAATAGGCAAACGCGGTATTATCTTACTGTTTTTTCACGCTGAAAACATCCCTCCCGTTTTCGCGCAGCACCTCCTGCGCCTCGCGGTTCTGCATGATGCTGCCGCCGAAGATATTGAAATCGAAAATGTAAGGGTTTGAGAACCAGGCGTTCACGTTCATCTGCAGGGTGAGCTCGGCGGTTTCTTTGTGGATGACCGCGAACTGCTCCAACGGCAGCGTCACGGTAAAGTTGTTGTCGGCGAAACCACTGTCGGTGGCGATTTTGCCCGAATGCAGGTTGAAGGGCTGCCGCACGCCGGAGCCATCGATCCAGCGACCGTTGATCTTCATGTAATGGTAGCCACCGCCGAGGATGTCGGGCCAGCTCATGTTGTTCTCCGGCGGATTCGGGAAAAAGCCGGTGGCGTTCTGTGCCCCCTCCAACCCGAACACAAACGTGATGGATTTGTACTCGTCGGCGGGCAAGAGGTCCGAGATGCTCCACGAAAGCGTTTTTGGAATACGGATGTCGGTGTAGTGAATCCCTTGATTATCGGCAATTTCCACTATCTCGCCGGAGGTGGTTTCCAACTTCACATGCGAAATGAAAAACTGCACGTCGTTGACTTCATACAAATTCCCTGCGGCATTCCGATACATGCAAGTATCCAACCGCAGGGAATCATTATCAACGACAAAAGAAAAATTCAGTTTGAGATGACCTGTTGGAGTACGCGTGCAGGCACAACACAGCAGAACCAACGCTGCATGCAAAAACTTTCTGCTAACTCGGGAAAGCCCGCTCACGCTTAGATTTCGTCTATCGACATTGTACATTGTACATTATACATTATACATTGAAAATCACCATTCGTCCACGAACTCCTCAGCCGGCTGCATGCCCTCCTCCAGCGATTCGATGAGCTTCTGCATCTCCTCGTCGATTTGGGAAAGGTAGCCGTACATGCTGGGGGTCCAGCCGGAGGCGGAGGTGTCGAACCAGACTTCGATAGGTGCGGAGCCGGTGGCCTTCTCCTTGAAATCGGTGATGGTGTAGCGGTAGCGGTTGTCGCGACACTCGAGCTTGAAGTTGTAATAGACAATGTTCTTGAAACGCATGGTGCCCTCTTTGTCCTTGTAGAAAATACGGACACTGGAGCGCATGTTGATGACGCATTTCTCCGGATCGGCGCTCTTGATGACCTCCCCCGTGTTCTTATAATATTTCTTTGCCCATTCCATGGCTCTGTCGTACAGGACTTTAGGTGTTCCTTCCTGTTTCACGACATCTTGGTATGTCACCAGGTTGGTGCGTTCATCGATGGGAAGATAAGGAGGATCTGGTATCGTTTCGGTTTTTTGGGCGAGTGCGGCTATGCAGGTGAAAACGGCCGCCAGGATAATGATGATTTTTTTCATTTTTGTCTTATTAAGGTTTGGAAATATAAATCGTAAGCGTTTTTTTCGTCTTTCGGCACGAATTCGGATTCCACAATCTTCCACTCTTTTTCGTCGATTTCGGGGAACCAGACGTCGGCAGTGAATTCAGAGACTATGCGGGTGAGGTAAAGTTTATCGGCGTGGGGCAGGAAAAGTCGGTACATGGTGGCGCCGCCCATCACGAAGGCTTCCTCGTCGTCGGCCACGAGCTTGAGCGCGGCGTCAATGGAGTGCACCGTTTCGACCCCTTCGAACTCGATGTCTTCGAGGGTGATGACGATGTTCCGGCGGTTCGGCAGGGGCTTCTTGGGCAGCGAGTCCCACGTGCGGTCGCCCATCAGCACCGTGTGTCCGGAGGTGATTTCCTTGAAATGTTTCAAATCCACGGGCAGATGGCACAGCAGCTGGTTCTGGTAACCCAGCTCCAACCGTTGACCCACAGCCGCAATCATACTTATACTCATAATACGTAATTTTGCGCAAAGATACGATTGTCGCGGGGACAACCATTCGCTTTCGGAGAATTTTATTAACGCGACGTTGTTCGTAGAGACGTGCCATGGCGTGTCCCTACATCTACGTCACGGATACAACACATACATTTTCCGTACCATGTCCCGCATCGTTTTGACGGCGGCCTCGGGCGCGAGGATTTTGACACCCGGCCCGAAAGAGAGGATCTGCGCGTAAAATTCCACATTCAACACCACTTTGATTTCGAAAATCACCTTCCCCGTGTCCTCGTCGCGTTCCAAAACCATCTGCGATGCATGTAACGGCTTGGTTTCCACGTAAGGCGCCTGATCTTTGTCGGCCTCGAAACGAACCGTCGCCAAAGGGGTTTTGCGCGTCTTGGTCACCCCAATCACATCCTTGAAAAAAGTGCGGCTGTCAAAGCCTTTCTTTTCGACAAATTGCTCATTATCGGCTGGTTCAATTCCTTTGATTCGGTCCAAAGCCATCGTCAGCAATTTTCCGTCGCGATGCCGCATGCCGAGCAAAAACCAACGGTTCCGATACTCTTTCAGCAAGTAGGGCGAAACCGTCCATGTTTTGGTTTCCAGGGACGTAAAAGACTGATAATGAACATTTATGACTTGCTTTCTGGAAATATAGTTGTACAAAGGGTTGAGGTATTTCAGTCCGATGAGGTTGCTGTTCCGCTCGAAATCCACTATGGGCTTGCGATTCGACTTGGAAACGGCCAACTGGTCCTGCATTCGGTTGACCACATCGCTCATCTCCGTGAAGAAGTCGAAATCCTGAAACTGCCGCAACATGCCCACAGCCTCCTGCATCATCTCGTAATCCCGCTGTGACAACGGCAAATTGGTGATGGAGTAGTCGGGATCGGCATAACGGTAGTACTTCTGTTCATAAACCTCAATCGGGGCGTTGTATCCATAGCGGTCGCTGCGCATCATCTGCAAATCCAGTTGAACCGTCCGTTTGGAGATGTTCCCGACCCCTTCATAGTCGTACAGCGCTTCGGAGCAGGCATCTACCAGCATGTCCAAAGTCCACCGCTTGCACCGGTTGCGCAAACAGTTGTCTATGGTCTTATATCGGATCAGTGCATTTTTTGTTAAAGGCATATTACTAATATTCAGAATGTTATAAACTTCGTCAAAGAAAAAAATCACTTTTGCAAAAATAATTTTTTTACTACGCAAAAAGATTGCGTAGTGGGGTTTTATTTTTGCCGCCGAATTTAAAAGTGAAACGTTTCCACCTAAATTCAAAAACAAAAATGAGCTTAGTCTAGGTCTAAGTCTAAGTTTAAGTTTAAGTCTAAGTCTAAAAATTATCGGAATTATGAAAGAATTTATGATTGAAAACACACCGGTCAAGATGTGGGCGTCCGTATGTGACGTGAAGGCCTGGAGAGAGATTTCGAACTTGTGCAGTCTGCCGTTTCTTTTCCATCATCTCGCGCTGATGCCGGATGTACACGGCGGTGTGGGGATGCCCATCGGGGCAGTGTTGGCCACGAAAGGGGTGGTCATCCCCAATGCGGTCGGGGTTGACATCGGTTGCGGAATGTGCGCGGTGAAGAGTTCGCTCCGTGTGGAGGATCTTCCGCAGGAGACGCTGCGCAAGGTCATCATGCGCAATATCCGCAAGCGCATCCCAGTGGGTATGGAGCATCACAAAACCGCTCAGGATGAAGCACTTATGCCGCAAGATTTCGACATCGAGCAGACGACAGTGGTGAAACGTCAGTATGTGGCCGCCACCAAGCAGATCGGCACGCTGGGCGGTGGCAACCATTTCATCGAATTACAGCGCGACGAGGAGGGCTTTGTCTGGATTATGCTGCATTCCGGATCCCGAAATTTGGGCAAGCAGGTGTGCGACTACTACGACAAGCTCGCCCGCCAGCTGAACGAGCGATGGTTTTCCACCGTCGATCCAGCGATGGAGCTTTCGTTCCTGCCGGTGAGGAGCCCCGAGTTCCACCAATATTGGGCGGAAATGCAGTATTGCGTGGCATTCGCGTTAGCCAACCGTTCGCTGATGATGCAGCGCATTATGGAAATTTTGCAAGATGCTTATCCGGACATCACGTTCGAGCCGATGATCAACATCGCGCACAACTACGCCGCGTGGGAGAACCATTTCGGGGAGAATGTGATCGTGCACCGCAAGGGAGCCACCCGTGCCCGAGTCGGCGAGGTGGGCATCATCCCCGGGTCGCAGGGAACTTGCTCCTACATTGTGGAGGGCTTGGGCAACGAGAACAGTTTCCTGAGTTGTTCGCACGGTGCCGGACGACTGATGAGCCGTACGGAAGCACAGAACACCATCGACTTGCAGGCGGAAATCGCCTTCCTCGACGCGCAGAACATCGTCCACGGCATCCGAACCCGCAGCGACCTCGACGAGGCACCTTCAGCGTACAAAAACATCGACGAGGTGCTGGCGCAGGAGTCCGACCTCGTGAAAATCCTGACCAAGCTGCACCCCATCGCCGTCATCAAAGGATAAGGCTGTCCGTCTGAGCTATGGTGGAAGGAGGAAAGCTAACAGCCAACAGCCAAAGTCTATGTCTAAGTCTTAAGTCTAAGTCTTAAGTCTAAGTCTTAAGTCTTAAGTCTATGTCTAAGTCTAAGTCGTAGTGGAATTTTGGTCCGGTCGCGCGAACTGCTCACTATTCACTACTCACAGTTCACCAAAAAAACGTATCTTTGCCGCCGATTAAAACACTATGGGCAAGAGAAAACAGGACACTCAGATCGCGATCAAGAACAGGAAGGCGGAATTCCTCTACTATCTGCATACTTCCTACACGGCGGGCATTGTGCTGACCGGCACGGAGATCAAATCCATCCGGGCGGGGCGCGCCAACATTACCGATGCTTATTGTTCGTTCATTAACAACGAGTTATGGGTTCACAACATGCACATCAGCGAGTATGCGCAGGGCAGCTACAACAACCACCAGCCCAAGCGCGACCGCAAGTTGCTGCTCCAGCGCAGGGAGATGCGCAAGCTGATGACCAAGCTCAACGAACGCGGCTTCACCATCATCCCCACTTTGCTGTGGATCAACGAGAACGGGTACGCCAAGCTCGACATCTGCTTGGCCAAGGGTAAGAAAATGTACGACAAACGCGAAACCATCAAGGAGCGCGACCAGCGTCGCCGCACCGACGAAGAATAACCGCCATGGAAGAGAACCTGCCCATCACCGACACGTTGCCCGAGTCCATCGCGTCCCAGGAGAAAATCTGGTACGGCATCGGCGAAACCGCTGAGGCATTGGGTGTTCCCGCCTCCACGCTGAGGTTTTGGGAGAAGGAGTTCGACATGATCAAGCCGCGCAAGAACAGAAAAGGTGACCGTTTCTATTCCAAAAACGACATCGCCATCCTGCGCACCATCCAGTATCTCACCAAGGTGAAAGGCTTTACCCTCCAAGGCGCGAAAACCGCCATCAAGAACAACTTCATGAAAGAGGCCGAAACCGCCGCCATCGTCACCACGCTGACGCAGATTAGGGATAAATTGTTGGAAATCAAAACATTATTAAAATAGACGTAAGACGTTTGACGTAAGACGTTGGGATTTTACGTCTGTTATTTGCGGATCGTTTTACCATCCTTCGTTTTTCACCCTTCGTTTTACAACAATTTCTCACGTCACACGTCACACGTCTTACGTCTTACGTCTATAATACAAGGTATTCCCGCACTCCCTCTTGAACATCGTCTCCGTAATCCGTCGTATATCATTCTCGGTCACGGCGAAATAGCCTGTGCGCTCGTCGGCGAAATCCTCCGCACGACTGTAGAACTCGCCCGTGGCGAGGGTGTTGGCGCGATCCTCCACTTTCAGATTCCGTTCCAAAATGATGGACTCGGCATTGTTCTTTACCTTCTGTAAATCGTAGGATAGCTTATTATCAAACTGAAAATCAACGAGATATTTTGTTAATTGTTCGTCGGCTTGTTCGATGGTGATTCCTTCGGCGGGGCGACCGTTGATGAAAAACAGGCCCTTGTCGGCAGAGCCGGACACCGAGGCGGAAATGTCGGTGAAGAGGCGCTCTTCTACCACGAATTTCCGGTAGAGGTAAGAACTTTGTCCGGTGCCGAGGATGTCGGAGAGCAGGTCGTAGGCGCAGTAGTCGGCGTCGGTGCGGGCGGGCATCAGCCAACTCTTGAAGAGCATGTCGTCGGGGACGGGCTTTTCCACCACCTTCAAACGGTTTTCCTTTGAGGGGGACTCCTGAGGGTAGCGGTGGGGGTTCTGCCTTCCAGGCAGAATGTCCCCGAACCACTTGTCCGCCATCGCGAAAATCTCCTCGGCATGGACGTTGCCCGCCACCACGAGGATGGCGTTGGCCGGACAGTAGAACGTGTCGTGGAAACGGCGGATGATGTTCATGTCAACTTGCTCGATATGAGACAGTTCCTTGCCGATGGAAAGCCACTGGTAGGGATGGTACTGATAGCTCAGTCCGTACATTTGCATCATCAGGTCGCCGTAGGGTTGGTTGAGGCAGGTCTCCTTGAACTCTTCCATCACCACCTGCTTCTGCACGTCGAGGCCCTGCTGGTTGAAGGAGAGGGCGGCCATGCGGTCGGACTCGAGCCAAAGAGCGGTCTCTATGTTGTTGGCCGGCAACACGATATAATAGCAAGTGAGGTCCTGCGAGGTATAAGCGTTGTTGATGCCCCCCACCTTTTGGAGAGCGAGGTCGAAGTCGGGCGCGTGGTCGGAACCGCTGAACATGAAGTGTTCCATCAGATGGGCGAGACCGGTGCAATCGGGATTTTCGTCGCGCGAGCCCACGCGATAGACGATGGTGCAGGAGGCCAGCGGGGTGGTGCGGTCTTCGTGTACCAGCACGTGCAACCCGTTGGGGAGGATTTGTCGGATGAAGGGTATTGCCATATCGTTTGTCAATTTTCGGCGGCAAAAGTACGATTTAATTATGAATGCTGAATGCTGAATTATGAATTGAAAAAGCGGCGGATGGCGTGTTTTCTTCCTAAAAAGCGGCCACAAAAGGGTATGCCGTTTCTCAAAATCCTTAGAAACGACATTGATTCACAACGAAAAAGAAAAGTATATAACATTGACAACCAGTTGTTTACAAGAGAAAAAGGTGTCTGACGGAAAATAATTTGAAAAAAAATGCCGGAGTGGTGTACGATATCAAAAAAAGTGTATTTTTGCGCCATCAAAAACGGAACGCTTCCTTAGCTCAGTTGGTTAGAGCATCTGACTGTTAATCAGAGGGTCCAAGGTTCAAGTCCTTGAGGGAGCGCAAAAAAAGAAAGCATCGATATCGATGCTTTCTTTTTTTATTCCATTTCACGTTCCATATCAGGGAAACCTGTTATTCCACCGCTTCTTTCAATCTCTCGGCGTTTTCAGCCACCTGCAGGGCCTGCATCACCTCCTCGATGTCGCCGTTCATGAAATTGGCGAGGTTGTACATCGTGTAGTTGATGCGGTGGTCGGTGACACGGTTCTGCGGATAGTTGTAGGTGCGGATCTTCGCGGAGCGGTCGCCGGTGGAGACCATCGTGCGGCGTTTGGAGGCGATTTCGTCCAAATATTTCTGGTATTCGCGCTCGAAGAGGCGGGTACGCAGCACGCGCATGGCCTTTTCGAGGTTCTTGATCTGCGATTTCTCGTCCTGGATGGAGACCACGATGCCCGTGGGGATGTGGGTGAGGCGCACGGCGGAATAGGTGGTGTTCACGCACTGGCCGCCGGGACCGGAGGCGCAGAAGGTCTCCTTCTTGATGTCGCTCTGCTTGAGCTCCACGTCGAACTCGTCGGCTTCGGGCAGCACCACCACGGAGGCGGCGGAGGTGTGCACGCGGCCCTGCGACTCGGTCTGCGGCACGCGCTGCACGCGGTGCACGCCCGACTCGTACTTCATGATGCCATAGACACCGTCGCCGGTCACGGAGAAGTCGATCTCCTTGTAGCCGCCCACAGTGCCTTCAGTCATGGAGAGCACCTCAATCTTCCAGCCCTTCTTGTCGCAGAAATGCTGGTACATGCGGAAGAGGTCGCCGGCGAAGATGCTGGCCTCGTCGCCGCCCGTGCCCGCGCGGATCTCCATCTGCGCGTTCTTGCTGTCCTGCGGGTCGGAAGGCAGCAACAGCAATCGAATTTCCTCCTCAAGTGTCTCTTTCTCAGATTGATAGGCATCCAACTCCGCTTTCGCCATCTCGCGGAACTCCTCGTCCTTTTCGTTGGCGAGAATATCCTTCGCGCTGGCGATATTGTCGATGACATCCTTGTATCTCTTGTAAGCATCCACCACCGCTTGCAACTCCTTGTAGTCCTTGCTCAGCTTGACATAGTTTTTCATGTCGGACATGATGTCCGGCTTGGTGATTTCCTCGCCGATCTGCAGCCAGCGTTGGTAAATGAGCTCTAATTTATCCAGTAAATCGTTCATATATAAGCCTTTCTGTCTTTTCTATTTAAGACCGCAAAGATACACTTTCTTTGGAAATGTTGAGTGGTGATTAGTGATGAGTGATTTGTGAATGGAACCCTTACAAATCACTGTTCACTGCTCACTATTCACTGTTCACTAAAAAATCGTACTTTTGCCGCCAATTTACAACGGTATGCTGAGATACATCGTCAAAAAGATCGGTTACGGGCTGCTGCTGATGCTCGGGGTGACGACACTCGTGTTCTTCCTGTTCACGGTGCTGCCGTCCGACCCGGCACGCATGATCATGGGTCAGCGCAGCGATTTGGAGACCGAAGAGGCCATCCGCAAGGAGATGGGCCTCAACCTGCCCCTCGGGGTGCAGTATCTCGCCTACCTCAACGATGTGTCGCCGATTTCCTGGCACAAAACCGACGACGCGAGCTCTTTTTTCTACCTCAATGACGACAACTACCACTATGTCAAGCTGATACCGATGAAAAAGTCGGCTATCGTGCTGAAAGCGCCATACTTACGAAGATCGTACCAGAGCAAGCGTCCCGTGACGGAAATCATCGGCGAGGCGTTTCCGAAAACCGTGTTGTTGGCGGTGGTCTCCATCGTCTTCGCCCTCATCGTGGGCATTATCATCGGCATCTTCTGCGCCCTGAAGAAGGGAACCTGGTTCGACAAAAGCGCCTTGGTGGTCTCGGTGTTGGGCATGTCGGTGCCGTCGTTCTTCGCGGCCATCCTCTTCGCGTGGGTCTTCGCCTTCCTGTTGGCCGACTACACCGGACTCAACATGTTCGGCAGTTTATACACCGTAGATGACTATGGTTCAGGACAATACGTCAACCTCAAGAACCTGATTTTGCCTGCGCTGACGTTGGGCATCCGACCGTTGGCGGTGGTCATCGAGCTGACGAAAAACTCGCTGCTGGACGTGCTGTCGCAGGACTACATCCGCACGGCGAAGGCGAAAGGCTTGGCACGGAAGACCATCATCGTGAAGCACGCGCTGAAAAATGCTCTGAACCCAGTGGTGACGGCCATCTCGGGTTGGTTGGCCGGATTGTTGGCCGGCGCAGTCTTCGTGGAGTACATTTTCGACTGGAAGGGCATGGGCGTGGTCATCCTCGACGGCCTCGACAAATACGACTTTCCCGTGGTGATGGGCTCGCTGCTGTATGTTTCCATTATTTTGGTGATTATCAATATTGTATGTGATATTATCTACGGTTGGTTAGACCCGAGGGTGAGCCTGAACTGAACCTATTTTTT
The DNA here is from genome assembly GCA_902770735.1 of uncultured Bacteroidota bacterium. GTDB lineage: Bacteria > Bacteroidota > Bacteroidia > Bacteroidales > WCHB1-69 > F23-D06. Next base: position 31,160 of record CACXUB010000001.1, read on the forward strand.
TCGGCAAATTTTTTTCTTCAAGAATAAGTCGCTAATAATCAATTCGAAAAAAATATTAACGGCTTTTTGTTAATAAATATCGTCATCGGGAAGAGTGAAAATCCGTTACAAATTTCTATTTTAGCAACCTTGAAACAGAAGTTTCGTTTTCTTTTTAGAACTCTGATTCTCAATTATATAACAAAAATGATGATGGATGAAAAAGGGAACGCTGCTCATGTTTTCAGAAAAACGGGTGAAAACCCGCATTGAATTTGCCAAACCAAAAACCGCCGTAAATATGAACGAAGATTTATCTCTTTTCAGTGCAGTGAATGAAGATAACGTAGAGCAGGAGCTGACAGACCAGCAGTTGCAGCAGTCCATGAGCGAACTGATTGCCAACCGCAGTTCGGCCTTGCAGAAATATGCGCATGAGACAGCCGCCGTCATGCCAGAGCAACACCATGAAGACCCCGTGCAGGAACCTGTGACCTACACCAAGGAGGAAATATTCCAGGACGTGGCCCGCTATTTCGGCGGCGACGAGCTGGCGGCGGGCGTCTGGATTGACAAATACGCGCTGAAGAATGCCGATGGTCAGCTGGTAGAACGCACGCCGGAAGACATGCACCGTCGCATGGCCCGCGAGTTCGCCCGCATCGAACGGAGATACGCCAACCCCATGAGCGAGGAGCAGATCTTCAACCTTTTTGACCATTTCAAGTACGTGATCCCGCAAGGCAGCCCCATGGCCGGCATCGGCAACAAGTACCAGGTGGTCTCCCTTTCCAACTGCTTCGTCATCGGCAACAGCGGCAGCGCGGATTCCTACGGCGGAATCATGAAAATGGACGAGGAACAGGTGCAGCTGATGAAACGCCGCGGCGGCGTCGGCCATGACATGTCCGACATCCGTCCCTCCGGCAGCCACGTGCAGAACTGCGCGCAGACCTCCACCGGCATCGTTCCCTTCATGGAACGCTTCTCCAACTCCACCCGCGAGGTGGCGCAGGACGGTCGCAGAGGCGCCCTCATGCTCTCCATCTCCATCAAACATCCTGATGCAGAACAGTTTATAGATGCAAAAATGACGCAAGGCAAAGTCACCGGAGCCAATGTCTCCGTCAAAGTGGATGATGAATTCATGCAAAGCGTCCAAAACCATACCTCTTATACCCAACAATATCCCATCGACAGCGCCGACCCCAAGGTTTCCAAGGAGATTGACGCCAAGAAATTGTGGGACAAGATCATCCACAACGCGTGGAAATCCGCCGAACCCGGCGTCCTTTTCTGGGACAACATCCGCAGAGAGTCTATCCCCGACTGTTACAAGGACGAGGGCTTCGAGACGGTTTCCACCAACCCTTGCGGCGAAATCCCGCTCTGTCCGTACGACAGCTGCCGCCTCATCTCCATGAACCTCTACAGCTACGTCGACAACCCGTTCACCGACCAAGCCGTCTTCAACATGCCGCGCTTCCGCCAGCATGTGCAGTACGCGCAACGGCTGATGGACGACATCATCGACCTGGAACTCGAGAAGATCGACGCCATCCTCGCCAAGATTGAGAGCGACCCCGAAAGCGAGTCCGTGAAACGCGTGGAAAAAGAGCTGTGGCTCAAGATCCGCAAGCAGTCGCTGAAGGGCCGCCGCACCGGACTGGGCATCACCGCCGAAGGCGACATGCTCGCCGCCCTCGGGCTCACCTACGGCACCGACGAGGCCAACGCCTTCTCCACTGAAGTGCACAAACAACTCGCCCTCGCCGCCTACCGCTCCTCCGTCACCATGGCCAAGGAGCGCGGCGCCTTCCCCATCTACAGCTGCATCAAGGAGGGTCACAACCCCTTCATCCAGCGCCTTCGCGACGCCGACCCGAAACTTTACGACGACATGATCCGTTACGGCCGCCGCAACATCGCCCTGCTCACCATCGCCCCGACGGGAAGCGTAAGTATTTGTACGCAAACCACTTCTGGCATTGAACCGGCCTTCAACGTAGTCTATAAACGCCGCCGCAAAATCAATCCCAACGACATGGCCGCCAAGAAAACCGTCGTGAAAGACGCGGTGGGCGACATGTTCGAGGAATACATGGTCTTCCATCACAAATTCGTGGTGTGGGCCGAAACCAAGGGCTACACGTTGGAGCAAATGAAACAGATGAGCGAGAAGGAAATCTTCGCGCTCGTGGAACAGTCGCCCTACTACAAAGCCACCGCCGCTGACACCGACTACATCAAGAAGGTGGAGCTGCAGGGTTCTGTGCAGAAGTGGGTCGATCACAGCATCTCCGTCACCGTCAACCTGCCGTCCACCATCACTGAAGAGGTGGTCGGCGACCTCTACATGAAAGCTTGGGAGGTGGGTTGCAAGGGCCTCACCGTCTATCGCGAGGGCTCCCGCGACGGCGTGCTCAACTCCATCGATAAAAAGCCGGAAGAGCAGAAGGAGAAACCCAAGAATTTCAAACGTCCGAAAGAACTGCATGCCGATGTCATCCATTTCAAGAACAACAACGAGGACTGGGTGGCCTACATCGGAATCTATGACGGCAAGCCATACGAGATCTTCACCGGCAAGACCGGCGACGAGAGTTTCCTGCTGCCCAAGTGGGTCGATCACGGCACCATCGTGAAGAACCGCCACGAGGACGGCACCAAGTCTTACGATTTCATCTATCAGGACAAAGCCGGCTACGAAGTGATCCTGCGCGGTCTGGACCGCTGTTTCGACCAGGAGTTCTGGAACTACGCCAAGATGACCTCCGCGCTGCTGCGCAACGGCATCCCCGTGAATCACATCGTGAACATCATCTCCGGCCTCAACTTCCGTCAGGAGAGCATCAACTCGTGGCGCAACGGCGTCTGCCGCGCCCTCAAGAAATTCATCCAGGACGGCACCAAGCAGAAAGGCGTGGAATGTCCCAACTGTCACCAGAAAGACACCATGGAGTTCAAGGAAGGCTGCCTGACCTGCTCGAACTGCGGTTATGCCAAGTGCGGGAATTAAGACGTGAAAATTAACCTTTAACCCTTAACCTTTAAAATGTCAGAAGAGCAACAGAAGGTTTTTTTATACGTTCCATGCCAAATGGACCTGTTCCAGGCGGAGACGGTCACCAGTGTGATCACGGTGCTGGACCGGCTGGGGCTGTTTTGCCATTATGACCCGGAGAGTACCTGTTGCGGCCGCCGTTTCTTCATGGAAGGGGAAATACAATATGCCAAAGATCTTGGCTATCAGGTCATCCACTCCTATACGGAATATTGCGATCTTCACAGCAAGAAGTTCCCGGTGGTCGTCCCTGACGCGGCCTGCGCGGGCTTCATGCGCAGCCATTTCGACATGATTCTGAAGAACGCCACGTTGCCCAGCGAACTGAACAATTTCGTCGGGAACTTGTACGAACTTTGCGATTTCATCGTCAATGTTTTGAATGTGAATTATTTAAATAATGTTTTCCCTCACCGCGTCTTCTATTTCAAATCGTGTGCGGCCAAACATCTCTATCCCGAAAACAATGCTCCTGAGACATTGCTTCGAAACACGAAAGGGCTGGATTTAATTGAAGACACGGAAGAAAAAAACTGTTGTTGCGGCGCCAACGGGCGTTTTGCCATGCTCAATCCTGACACGGCGGAAAAGATGACGGGTTCCATTATGGCCCGCGCCTACGAAAAGGGGGCGGAATACATCACTTCCACCGACATTCACTGTCTTCAGCTCATGGACGCCTATAAGCAGCAGCACGGCGTGGATATCGACATCATCCACATCGCTGATATTCTCCGCGGCGAATGATGATGTACAATTAAGAATTAAGAATTAAGAATTAAGAATGAAGAATTAATGATACTGATCACTAATCACTAATCACTGATCACTAATCACTAATAAACAATAGAGTCACAAATAAAAAATAAGAATATGAAGATATTAGTACTTAACTGCGGAAGTTCCTCCATCAAATACCAATTGTTGGAGATGGAGCCGCAACCTGAATTGTTGGCAAAAGGTTTGGTCGAGCGTGTCGGCTTGGAAATGGGCGAGTTCACCCACAAGCCCGTCGGCAAGGAAAAATGCTACGTGCAGACCCCTATCCCCACCCATGAGGAAGGTATCAAGTTGGTTCTTAACATGTTGACCGATCCCGAGCACGGCGTCATCAAATCCCTTGACGAAATCGGCGCGGTCGGTCACCGTGTGGCCCACGGCGGTGAATATTTCAAGAAGAGCTGTGTCATCGGCGACAAAGAGCGCGAGGAAATCGCCAAACTGTGCGCCTTGGCTCCGCTGCACAACCCCGCCAGCCTCACCGGCATCGACGCGATGAAGAAACTGCTTCCCAACGTGAAGCACGTCGGCGTGTTCGACACTTCCTTCCACCAGACCATGCCTTCGGAAGCATTCCTCTACGCACTGCCTTACGAATATTATACCGAAAAGAAAATCCGCAGATACGGCTTCCACGGCACGAGCCACAAGTATGTGGGTCCGAAAGCCGCTGAACTGGCCGGTGTCCCCTACGAGAACTCCAAGATCGTGAGCTGTCACCTCGGCAACGGCGCTTCCATCTGCGCTATCAAGAACGGTAAATCCATCGACACCTCCATGGGCTTCACCCCGGTCGAGGGTCTCGTGATGGGTACCCGCGTGGGCGACATCGACGCCGGCGCGCTGCTTTACATCATGGATAACGAAGGCTTGAATACCAAGGAGATGAACACCCTCATCAACAAGAAGAGCGGTCTGTTGGGCATTTCCGGCAAGAGCGTTGATATGCGTGACATCCGCGCGGGCCGCGATGCCGGCGACGAGCGCAGCACCGACGCCTTCAACATGTTTGCCTATCGCGTGCGCAAGTACATCGGCGCGTATGCGGCAGCCATGGGCGGTGTGGACGTCATCCTTTTCACCGGCGGCATCGGCGAGAACGCTTGGTTCCAGCGCGAGAAGATTTGTGAGAACCTCGAATGGCTCGGCGCGAAACTCGACCCCGAGGCCAACCAGAAATACTGCGGCGAAGACGGCATCATCTCCACGCCTGACTCCACCACGAAACTCGTGGTCGTGACCACCAACGAAGAATTAGTGATTGCAACGGATACGTATAATCTGCTGTAAAACAAATAATTGCAAATAAAAAAGCAGCCGACCTGATTTCCAAGTCGGCTGCTTTTTTTTGCGATGAATGAACTTCCTACAGCAGGAATTGCGCCGCCAAGAAGACAATGGCACAGACGAAGCAGGCGATAATGATACCGCGGCCTGTCTTGTCAAATTTCAGCTTCAGCAGATAATAGCGCAGGATGAAAAGGTTGGGAATCATCGCAAGAAGGATGAACTTCGGAACCAAAACTTTCGTGAGTTTGGGATTATTGACCAGCATTTGCGGGTTGCCGTTCAAAACCAGCGCATAAATCCCGTAGATGATGCCGAAAATCACCACGGGGATAACAATTCCCATAATCACTCCTACCGCATAGGAGTCCCTTCTGAGTTTCTCCATCATAATTCCAAATGTTTTAGTGATTCCATATATTGATAGGCTGTCAAGTCGTATTGCACCGGCTGAATGGAGACGTAGTTGTGTTGCAGCGCCCATTCGCAGGTGTCGTCCTCCTGTTCCAGCCGCTCTAACCAGCCAGTCAGCCAGTAGTATTTGCGCCCGTAGGGGTCGGTGCGCTCCTGCAGATCCTCATGCCAGGTAGCGTGGCACTGCCGCGTGATGCGGATGCCCTTGATTTCTTCCACCGGTACTTTCGGAAAGTTGACGTTCAGGCAGATATGGGGCGGAAGACCCTTTTCCAGCACCTTTTCCACAATCGGACGGCCGTAGTGGACCGCAGCGGTGAAGTCCGCGTCGGGCATATAGTCCAGCAGCGAAAGTCCCACGGCGGGAATGTTGTCGAAAGCAGCTTCGATGGCCGCGGCCATCGTGCCGGAATAGATCAGGCTCACTGAAGAGTTGGACCCGTGGTTGATGCCCGACAACACCAAATCGATTTTGCGGTCGCGCAACACCACCTTCTCGCCCAATTTCACGCAATCCACCGGCGTGCCGTTGGTCTTGTAGTAGGCGACCCCGTCCTCGTTCTTGTAGTTGGTCAGCCGCAGCGGCTCGCCCATCGTGATCGCGTGTCCCATACCGGAACGCGTGCGGTCGGGGACCACCACCGCCACTTCACCCAACGGTTTGGCAATCGACACCATCGCCTCCAAACCTTTGGCTTCGTAGCCGTCGTCGTTGACAATCAGAATTAACGGTCTGCTCTCTGCCATAATTATTTCTTGATGATCTTGGCAACCTGAACTTGATGTTCGCGGTTTTCAATTTTCAGAATGTAAACACCTGATACATAATTTCTTACATCAATTTCTGCAAGATTGTCCGTCAGACGGCCGCCTTGCAGCAACTTGCCGTTCAGCGTGAACAGCTGGTAGGTGTAATCTTGGTTTTCCGTGCCGTCGCCAAGTTGCACATGCAGTACATCCGTGGCGGGATTCGGCCATACCCGGAACATGGCGGCCTCTTGCGAAATCTCTTCGATGCCCACGGGATTGTTGATTTGGCCACTGGGGAAGGAGATGTCGTCAAGGTAAGCGCAGTCGCTGCCGTCGCTGCCCCAGTAGTCCTTGGAATAGGTCCAGGTGTAGGTATGCATGCCCGAATCCACGGGGAAGGAGGCGCAGGTCCACGGGATACTGCCGCTCCATTCACCCATATTTTGGTTGTCAATCTTGAAGGTCAGTTTGTCATAACCCTCCTCACTGGAGACTTTGTAGAAGAAGGAGATACTGTCGTTAACCGTGGCAAGCGTGGTTATACGCAGCATGGTGTTGGCGTTGCCGCCGATATGTCCCGACTTCACGCAAAATGCACCTGAATGCGGTGATTGGCTGACAGCGGTCCAGGGAATGGAGGAGTTGTTCTGCCAGTCCATGTTGGTGAAATTCCCGGTTTCCCAGTCTTCCACCACAGCCCCGATCTTGATGGGGAACACAGCGGAGGCATGGAAGAAATTCACCCAGAGACTGGCTTTCAGGAACGTGATGGTCGGCGTTTGGATGTAGCTGGGAGCGGAGACCGGAACAGTGACCGTCACGGAACCGTTGACATCGATGGGTGCGAAAAGGATGGAGTCGGTTTGCAGAATCAGTTCTTCGCCGGGATTGAAGAAGAAGATGTTTCCGCCGATAATCGGCATATTGCCCGTGTTGGTGATGGTGATCTTGCAGTCGAAGGACTCGTTGTAGTCGGCGCGGTGGTTGCCGTTGCCCGACTGGGTGTCGTCAATCGTCATGGAGGTGATTTTCAAAATCGGTGCATACAGTTTCAACGATTTTTTCTGCACGATGGTGTCGTTGTTTAAGATGATTTCCATCTTGATGATCGCGTTGTGATTGGCGGGCACCACATCGGCCACCTTGAAGGCGAAAGTAGGAGGTGCGGCCAACGTGTCGTGCGAAGCCAGCGAGGGAATTGTCAAAACACTGTTGTTCAGCGTGATATATTCATCATCCGTGAAAAGATTGATTTTGATGTTGGAAGCGGCCTGGTTGCCGATATTGACGATTGTCGGGGTGACCTTCATAGTCTTTCCGAACTCGGGCAGATTGTTGGTGCGGTTGTTCACGAAAGGCACAACCTGGTCGGTCAAGGCGATGTCACCGACAATCACGTAAGGTCCATTGTTGGGGATGAACGCAATCGTGCCATCGTAAGGCAGGTAGTTGGGGGCCGTGGCAAGAACCCGGAGCGTGTCGGTCGGGAGGTAGGTGTTGTCAAACGTGATCGTGAACTCGCCGTTCGTGATTTGTCCCGACGCCAAAATTTCGCCACCGTGGGTGACGGTGATTTTCGCGCCCTCCACAGCTGAGGAGAAGGTGATGGACGGCACGCCGACAGGGACAATGTCGTTATAGGTTACCTCAAGCTGCTCGGGAACTGCGGTGCGCACCTGAAGCGTCGGGTCGCCGAAGAGAATCCAGGTGCGGAAGACTTCCACATCGTTGTAGTTGTCCAGCATTTTGATCATTCCGTTGAAGAAAATGCCGCCGAAGGTGAATTTTTTCTGTGCCGGATTGGTGCCGACGAGCAGGTCGATCATAGCGTCTTGGGCGCACATCGGCGAGTTCCACGGCTGGTTGATGGTGGAACCGGTCATGCCGACGGCACCGGTCGGGTTGCCCTGATGTGTGGCCCGCAGCCAAGCTTCCGCGAAGCAGGTGCCCGTGTGGTATTCTCCGTTCACACAGGCGACGGAAAGGATAAACGGCAGCTTCCCGACATTTGTCAACGAATTGACATTGGAGTTGTTGAAGCTGGTCGTCACCCACATCTGCACGTCGCCGTGGCCGCAATAGCTGATGATGCCCACGCCGCTGTTCACTGCGGTGCTCACCATAGACGCTGTCGGGTTGCCGGAAGCGTCCAGACCGCCTTGGCTGCCCTCAAACAACTCATAACCAGATGTATAGGTGTAATTCTGCAACTTGTTGTCAATGTTGCGGATATGCTGGTAGTCGTATTCGTTGTTGTCACCAGGACCCTGGTTGGAGGCGATGCCTAAGAACGACGGGAAATGGGAGGTTTCCGACGGATTTTGCTCATATTCGATGAAACGACGGACCTGTGTCTCCAATTGCGTCACCGTTTCGGCAGAAAGTTTGCCCAAAATGATGTCAGGATAGGAGTCGTTGCCGGCGATTTCCGTGAAATAGTTGTCGGATTTGTTGCCGCTGACAGTGGGGGTGGGGAATTGGGAGTTGTCGCCCACGATGAGCACAAAAGCCAAGTTATGCTCGTTGTAATAGTTTGAAATATAAGTCTTTATAGAGTTAGCGTTGTTTCCGGCGGCGGCCACAGTGACCATCTCCACCTTGAAGCCGTTGCGGGTTTTCCAATCGGCGTAGGGTTGCAACGTTTCCATGAAGTTTTCGGGGGCGATGATGAGAATCTCACCTTCCTCGACCACAGGAGTGCTGCGCAACTGATTGTAGTTCAGGAATTGATAAGCATATACGGCATCGAAAGTGCGGTTGTTCTTCTGGGCGGCGACAAACGAGCGGCCGCTGTTGAAGCGCACCTTGACGGTCACGGATGAGTAGGCTTTCAGCATCTTGGCGACAGGGTTGTAGTCGAAGGGATAAACCTTGACGCTGACCCCGTGGAAGTCGCGCAACTGGTACGTGCCGCCGATTTCCGCCGCATGACCGTCCAACAGATACTGGGAAGTCTGATAATCAGCGCTTTTCGTATATGGGACGTTGTCCGGATTCACGTTGCGGTAGAGTTTTCCCTTAGAGGGCGCAAGTGCGAAATTCGGGATTTCAACGAACTGAGCGTCAATCAGTTCTGCTTCCGGTTGACTGCCCTCCGGAATGATGAGGGAGAAGGCGGTCAGCAGCATTTCGGGACTGCCCGCTTTCAGCACGGGATAGGCTTCCGACATGTGCAATTTCTGCATTTCTTCCCCGTTAACGGTCACTGTTTCAGTGTGGTAGGTGCCGAAATCGACACGCACCACCGCTTCGTTCTGGTTGGAACTGAGCAGGGTGTAGTTGATGTTTTGCGCCTGGATGAGTGAGATTCCAAGCAGGATGAAGATGATTGTTGTGAGTTTTTTCATTTTTTCTGTTTTTATCCAGGGCTTACTATCGTTTACACTGGGTTGACATTATTTTTCTGATTATCCCAGGGCTCGCTGTCGCTATACTGGGTTGGCTTATTCTCTCTGATTATCCCAGGGCTCGCTATCGCTCACCCTGGGTTGACACGTGTCGGGCTTGCAGCCCTTTTGGAAGGATATTTAATTTAGGGCAATGACTGCGGCCTTGATGCGCTTGCAGGCTTCCACGAGGTTGGCCTCGGAGGTGGCGTAGGAGAGGCGGATGCAGTCGTCGTCGCCGAAAGCGGTGCCTTGCACGGTGGAAACGCTGCCGTCGAGCAGGAAGTAGAAGGCGAGGTCGGTGGAGTTTTCAATGACCGTCTTGTTGTACTGGGCGGCGAATTTGGAGTCGGCGGGGACGTGTTTGCCGAACAGGCTGCTCACTTTCGGGAAGAAGTAGAAGGCGCCCTGCGGCAGGCTCACTTCGAAGCCGGGGATTTCCTTCAGCAGGCCATAGACCAGGTCGCGGCGTTTCAGGAAGGTGTCGCGCATGTTGAGGATGTCCTCGGAAGTTTTCGGATCCATCTCCATGGCACGCAGTGCGGCGCGTTGCGAGATGGAACCCGTGGCGGACGTGATCTGTCCCTGCAGCTTGTTGCAGGCTTTGGCGACGTCCACGGGAGCGCCGATGAAACCGATACGCCAGCCGGTCATGGCGAAACCTTTCGCGACGCCGTTCACCGTAACCACTTGATCCTTAATGAAATCGAACTGCGCGATGCTTTCGTGACCGCCCACGAAGTTGATGTGCTCGTAAATCTCGTCCGACAGAATCATCATCTGCGGGTGTTTGGCGACGATCTCGGCGATGGCGCGGAGTTCGTCCTTCGAATAGATCATGCCGGTAGGGTTCGACGGGCTACTGAACATCATCAGTTTGGTTTTCGGCGTGATGGCCGCTTCCAGCTGCTCGGGCGTGATTTTGAAGTTGTTCTCGATTTTGCAGGGGACGTATTTGATGTCGGCCTCCGCCATTTGCGCGATGGCGCGGTAGGAAACCCAGTAAGGCGTGGGGATAATCACCTCGTCGCCGGGGTTTACCAAAGCCATAACAGCCTGATAGATGGATTGTTTGCCGCCAGTGGAAACCACAATCTGCTGCGGCGTGTAATCCAACCCGTTGTCTCTCTTGAACTTATTGCTGATGGCTTTCAACAAATCAGCATAACCGGGCACCGGCGGATAATGGGTGAAGTTGTCGTCAATAGCCTGCTTGGCATATTCCTTCACTGTCTCGGGCGTGTTGAAATCGGGTTCGCCGATACTCAAACTGATGACATCCTGACCTTTTTCCTTTAATTCGCGAGCCAATGCGGTCATGGCTAACGTTTCCGATGCGGGCATTCCCAGCACTCTCTTTGAAATTCTCTCCATATTTTTTTGATTTGAAATATCTTGATAATTTAAGGCGGCAAAGATACGGAAATTTCGAATACAGACAGACAGGTTTTTTCCCCTCGAAACGTGCCTTTTTATCACATTTCCACTTTTTTGGCAAATTTTTTGCTGTAAGAATACCGCGGGCTGAATACAGCATTCGGTTCCGCTGTTTAATTGTGTGTGTAAATAATTGAAAATAAGTATAATATGGAAGAAAAGAACGAAGAACAAGTTCAGGAAGAACAAGTGCAGAATCCTGAAGTGAATGAGGAAAAGCAAGAAAATACTGACAATTTGTCGGAAAAAGAAGAAGATACTGACAAAAGTAAAAAAAGTATTTTTTCAAGAAAACGTGACAAGGGCAAGGAAAAGATTCAGGAGTTGGAAGCGGAAATCGAACGGATGAAAGCTGAGAAAGCCGAACTGAACGACCGTTTTCTGCGCCTTTTCTCCGAGTTCGATAACTATAAGAAACGTGTCAGCAAGGAGAAGCTGGACCTGATTGCCACCGCTTCCGAAAAGGTGTTGGTAAGCCTGCTGCCTGTCATCGACGATTTCGAGCGTGCCATCGCCGCCAACGAAAAAGCCGAGAACATTGATTCCATCAAAGAGGGCTTTACTCTGATTTACAATAAGTTGATACAGATGATGAAACGCTTTGACGTGGAAGAGATTCAGGCCAAGGGCGAGGAGTTCAACACCGATTTCCACGAGGCCGTCACCCATTTCCCGGCCCAGAAAGAGGAGGACAAAGGCAAGGTCATCGATGTGACCGAGAAGGGCTATAAATTGAAAGACAAAGTGATACGCTACGCCAAAGTGGTGGTGGGGCAGTAGTTTTTGGCTTAAAGCCAAAGTAAAATAATAAGATAAGTATGGAAAAAAGAGACTATTACGAGGTGCTCGGGGTTTCGAAAGAAGCCTCAGCCGACGAGATAAAGAAGGCATACCGCAAGAAGGCTATGCAGTACCACCCTGACCGCAATCCTGGCGACAAAGAGGCTGAGGAGAAATTCAAGGAGGCTGCCGAGGCTTACGATGTGCTCAGCAACCCTGACAAGAAGGCCCGTTACGACAAGTTCGGTCACGCCGGCATGGGCGGTGAAGCTAGCGACTTCTCCGGCATGAACTTCAGCGATATTTTCAGCCATTTTGCAGATGTGTTCGGTGGTGGTTTTAGCGGAGGCTTTGGCGGCGGTTTTAGTGGATTCAGCGGATTCGGCGGCTTTGGCGGCGGCGGTGGACAGCAGCGGCGCGTGCGTCGGGGCGGCGACATCCGCATCAAGGTGAAACTGACCTTGGAGGAGGTGGCCGCGCCTGTGGAGAAAAAAGTCAAAATCACCAAGCAGGTGGTCTGCCCGCATTGCCACGGCACCGGAGCCAAGGACGACAAAAGCATCACGACCTGTCCCGACTGTCACGGCAGCGGCCAGGTGGTGCGCCAGCAGCGCAGCATGTTCGGCATCATCCAGCAAGCCAGCGTCTGCCCGAAATGCGGCGGCACGGGCGAGATCATCAAGGATCCTTGTCCGCACTGCCACGGCAACGGCACGGTGTCCGGCGAAGAGATCATCACCATCAACATCCCGGCAGGTGTCGATAACGGCATGCAGATGACATTGTCGCAAAAGGGACACGCGGCGCAACGCGGCGGAATCAACGGCGACTTGTTCGTCGTCTTCGAAATCACCGACCACGAGATCTTCGAGCGCGACGGCAACAACCTGTACCTCAACTACTACGTCAGCATTCCGCAGGCGGCTCTCGGCGCGTCGGTGGAAATCCCCACCCTTGCCGGCAAGGCGAAAATCAAGATTGCCGCGGGCACCCAGAGCGGACAGATTCTGCGACTGCAAGGCAAGGGTCTTCCGCAGGTCAACTCGCGCATTGTCGGCGACCTCATCGTCAACGTCAACGTGTGGACCCCGAAATCGCTGACCCGCGAGGAAAAAGCAATGCTGGAACAGCTGAGCACTCACGAGAATTTCGTGCCGAAGCCCGGTAAGAGCGAAAAAAGCTTTTTCAAAAAGGTGCGTCAGATTTTTAGCTGAGACGAGGATATCGGTTTTAAAGTGTAGGAGATTATTTCAAAAATGAAGTTTTTAAGGTTTTTCTTTGTCATGATATTGGGGGCAGTGCTGTTTTTCACGGCCTGCAACTCCCCGAAATCCAATTCCAAGGAGGCGTTTTTCACGTGGGAGGACTCCTACCATCGGCACGTGCAGCTGGACACTGCCCCGCAGCGCATCGTCTCCATCTCACCTGCCATCACCGAGGTGATGTTCCTTGTAGGGGCGCAGGACAAGCTGGTCGGCGTGTCCGATTTCTGCAACTATCCACCTGAGACAGAGAAAATTACGAAAATCGGAGGGATGCACAACATCAACTTCGAGCAGCTGTTGTCGCTGCACCCCGACGTGGTGCTCATCGGTTCCATGATTTCGCAGAAGGATGTCGATGCCATCGAGAAGATGGGCATCCCGGTGATCTGCATTGTCGAGGAGTCGTCGCTGGAGGGCATGGCCGAGATGATGGAGGTGGTCGGAAAGATCACGCAGTGCGAGGGGAAGGGGAACGCGGAGGCGGCGAAGTGGCGGGAGCGAATTGCGGAACTGCGCGGCAACGCGCCCAATCCCGCCGACCGGAAATGTGTCTATTACGTGGTCGGCTTCGGTGACGGCGGCGACTTTACCGCTCCGAAAAACACTCATATTCAAGAAATTATTGAGCTCGCCGGGGGACGCAACGCCGGTGACTCGCTCACGGGCTGGAACATCAGCCGCGAATACCTCTTCAAGGTGAACCCCGACATTATCGTGGTGCGCCGGGAGGACAGGGACGCTTTTGTGTCGCGGCACCCCTACACCCAGCTCGACGCCGTGAAAAACGGCAAGGTCTATCCCATTGAAAGCGGCTGGATCGATGTCGTCTCCCTGCGTAACATGCAGGCGGTGGACTATATCCGCGAGATTTGCGAAAAATAGCCCTGACGATCTCTGTTCACAAAACACTATCTACCAATCGCAAAAAATCGTATTTTTGCAGGTTTTTTCAAATAGGGATAATTTCAATGGCAAGACATTTCAACAAAGACAATTCTGAGGAGGATTTCACTCCGAGGCGTGCGCCGCGGAAGCCTTCTTTCAACGATAAAAAACGCCCCGGTGCGGGAGGAAAACCGCGTCGGGAACGCTTCGGCAATGAGGATTCCGAAGACGGCGAACGGAAGTTCACCAAAAAACGCTATCCGCGTGACAACGGCGGGGAACGAAAGTTCGGGCGCGACCGGAAATTCGGACGTGACCGGAAATTCGACCGCGATCGCGGCTTCGACCGCGAAGACGGGCAGGATCGCGACTTCAAACGTGACCGCCAGAAAGGTCGCGACCGTTCCTTCAAGCGCGGATTCCGCAAGGACAACGACGATTCCAAGCCGCGCCGCCGCAATGTGGTCGCTGAATCTGAGATTTTGTCCGAAATCATCGAGCGTCGCAGGAGCGAAGGCCGTTCCCTTCCGAGAAAGCAGCGCGTGCTTTCGCTGGAATTCGAGGAGAAGCATGGTCCTGTCCGGCTCAACAAATACATCGCCAATGCCGGCATCTGCTCGCGCCGCGAGGCCGACGTGCTCATTGCCACCGGCGCCATCACCGTCAACGGGGAAGTGGTCACCGAGATGGGCCACAAGGTGATGCCCACCGATGAGGTGCGCTACGGCGACAAAGTGCTGCAAAAGGAGAAACCTGTTTACGTGCTGCTCAACAAGCCGAAAGACTACATCACCACCACCGATGACGAGCGCGGACGCGCCAACGTGATGGAGCTCGTGCGCGACGCTTGCGAAGAACGCATCTATCCCGTCGGCCGCCTCGACCGCGACACCACGGGTCTGCTGCTCTTCACCAACGACGGCGACCTCACCAAAAAACTCACTCACCCGAGTTCCGAAGTCGAGAAAACCTACGACGTGGAACTCGACAAGCCCTTCGCCTCCGTCGATATGGACATGCTGCGCAAAGGTGTGGAACTCCACGACGGCAAAATCACCCCCGATGAGGTGGAATATGTCGGTGAAGGCAAAAAAGAGGTTGGCATCACCATCCATTCCGGCAAGAACCGCATTGTTCGCCGTATTTTCGAATCTCTTGGTTATGAGGTGGTTAAGCTCGACCGCGTGATCTTCGCCGGTCTGACGAAAAAAGACCTGCAGCGCGGCCGCTGGCGTTTCCTCACCAAAAACGAGGTCAGTTTCCTGAAAATGCTGGCCAAACCCAAGGAAAATTCTGAATCCGAAGAAAAAATCCGCTGATGACCCCCGTTGAGATTATGTCTCCGGTCGGCTCTTACGAGTCGCTTTCCGCCGCCATCGCTGCCGGTGCCGGCTCCGTCTATTTTGGGGTGGGCGCGATGAACATGCGCTCCCGCTCCGCCGCCAACTTCTCTCTTGACGACCTCGCCAACATCGTCAGCATTTGCCAAGAGCATCACGTGAACAGCTATCTCACCGTCAACACTATCATCTATAACGACGAAATCGGTAGGATGCACGAACTGTTGGACGCGGCCAAAGCGTGCGGGGCCACCGCCATCATCGCCTCCGATATGGCCGTCATCCAATATGCCCGCGAGATCGGCATCGAAATCCACCTTTCCACGCAGTGCAACGTCACTAATGTGGAAGCGGTGCGCTACTATTCGCAGTTCGCCGATGTAGTGGTGTTGGGTCGTGAATGCACGCTGCAACAAATCGCGAATATCTGTCAAGAAATTGAAAAACAGCATATTACCGGCCCTCGGGGCGAACTTTTGAAAATCGAGATTTTCATCCACGGAGCCCTCTGCATGGCAGTTTCCGGTCAATGCTACCTCAGTCTCGACAACTACAACTCGCCCGCCAACCGCGGCGCGTGCCTGCAACCCTGTCGCCGCGCCTACGAGGTGCGCGACATCGAGGACGGGCTTGAATTGAAGGTCGAGAATCCCTACATCTTCTCTCCCAAGGACTTATGCACCATCGGTTACCTCGACAAGATTGTGCGTGCTGGGGTTTCCATCCTGAAAATCGAAGGTCGCGGTCGCTCCGCCGAGTACGTCAAGATGGTTACGGAATGCTATCACGAGGCTTTGGAATCAATTGAGAACCAAACTTTTAGCGTTGAAAAAATCGACGGCTGGATGGTTCGGTTGCGCAGTGTCTATAATCGTGATTTTTGGGGTGGCTACTACCTCGGCCGTACCGCAGGCGAGTGGGCTGACAAATACGGTTCGCAAGCCACGCGCATGAAACGGCGCATTGGCAAGATCACCAACTATTTCGGCAAACTCGGCGTGGCGGAGATCTGCATGGAGGAAGACACCTTGTCCGTTGGCGACGATTTGCTGATTATCGGCCCCACCACGGGGGTGTATGAGGACTCCGTGCAGGAAATCCGCGTGGAGGACCAATCCGTGGAAACCGTGTCGAAGGGCGTGTATTGTTCCGTGAAAGTCAAGGAGTTAGTGCGCCGCGGCGACCAAGTGTATCGTTGGATTTGGGTGAAGGACGAGTTTTGAGGGTAGATTCCCATTCATTCCAATAATTTTGTACCTTTGCAGAAAATTTTGAAACAATGAAAAAAATATTCGTCATTATTGCCACATTAGCTCTTGTTTTCATGTCCTGCGACAGCGGCGACATCATCGGCGGCCGCTATTTCGGCACTTTCCACAACACCAACAACAACATGCTGGAGGCCGGCGGCTTGAGCTTCACATACAACAACAACGGCGACGGGGTTTATTTCCAGATGAACGACCTCATGTCCATGATGCAGGCCGGCAAGTGCCAGTTTACCGGTGTCGCGGAGGGTGCGTTGCTCAACGACCTCCTGAAGACCATGCCCGCCATTGACAGCATCCAGGTCTGCGACTCCACGGAAGCCATCACAAACATGGCTGTCGAAGCTGAATTCAAAGGCAACTCCGTGAAAACCAAACTCGTCTTCACCACCAACACCGACAAAACGGTGAATGTGGACTTTATCGGATGTTACGAATAAATCCTTCTATTGAAACGTAGCATGCCGCGTTTCTACTTGGCAGGTTCCTCTTTGTAGGGGCATTCAAGATAATTCGGTTTCACAAACGAATATATCAAAAGGCTTAATCCCATGATTATCAGCGGGATGCTGAGCCATTGACCGTTGTTGAGCACGTGTCCGATTTCTCCTGCCACCTGCACTTCTTTGAAAAATTCGATGATGAATCGCGCGGTGAAGATCACGGTCAGGGTGATGCCGGAGGTGCGACCGGCGGCCACTTTCCCTTTCGCGAATTTGAAATAGTAGATGCACATCCCTATGAAAACCAGCAGATAGACAATGGATTCGTAAAGTTGTGCGGGATGGCGGAATGTGCCGGCCACACCGAAACCGCCATAGAGGAAGTCAAAGGCCCACGGCACATCGGTGATGCGGCCCACAATCTCGTGGTTCATCAGGTTTCCGATGCGTACAAATGCCGCCGCCGCCGGCACTGCAATGCCCAAGCGGTCGAGAATCCAAAGGAAGTTGATTTTATGCCGCCAGCAATAATAAATAAGGAACCCGAAGATGCCGATAACTCCGCCATGACTTGCAAGTCCTTGATAACCAATGAATTTCCAGTTTTCGTCAATGGGAAGAAGAATTTGCAGGGGCGCCTTGATGAACATTTCCGGTTCATAGAAGAGGAAATGCCCCAATCGCAAGCCTATGATAGTCCATACGATAGTCCAGATGGAGATTTTGTCGAGCAATTTTTGCGAAAGATGTTCCGTTTTGAAAATCCGCTGCAACGTGTAATAAGCCAGCAAAAAACCTAAAGCCAGTAAGATGCCATACCAACGGACTTCCATGGAGCCAAGACGGAAAGCCACCGGATTAACCTTCCATGTCACCGTTGCCAAAGTGTTGAAAAACATATTCATATCCTTGTTTTTTTAAGCGGCGCAAAAGTACGTTTTTTTAGAGTATCTTCGCTTTAAATGAACAATGTATTAGAATAAAATGTACTTTTGCCTTCAGAAAAAATTAAACCTTTAAAATTTATCGTTATGGATCTAAACAGCATTATCAGCTCGCTTACCGGTAACAATATGATCGGTGAAATTGCAAAAAAATTCAACATTGACCCGACCAAGATTGTCAATGTGATCAAGGCCGCCATCCCTAAGATTCTGGCTGCCATGCAGAAGAATGTGGGCACTTCAGCGGGGGCCGCTTCTCTGGCTCAAGCTTTGAGCAACCACGCTGGACAAGGTTTCAGCATTAATATCGAGGATGGTTTGAAGATTCTGCAAAAGATCTTCGGCGGCAATTTGGGATCCGTTATTTCCGGATTGAGCGGCCAGACCAACACCCCGAACGATCAGGTTTCCAACATCTTGGCTTCTGTCGCCCCGAACCTGCTCTCCATGTTGGGCAAGCAGAATGCCGGCGGCAATGTCGTCAATCTGTTGGGCTCCATCCTTGGCGGCGGCGGCAATACCGGCAATGGCAACACTGCAGGCAAGGTGCTCGGCGGCCTGTTGGGAAAGATATTCAAAAAGTAATTCGGTAAAAACCAGATTTCCGAAACGAAAAAGCCTGCCATTAGATGAAAAGTGGCAGGCTTTTTTAATGTAATAAACTGTATCCGTGATATTTATAGTCCATCGGAAGGGAATTTCTGAACGCATAGTTCTTTGATTCGCTCTATGATGGATTCCCGCTGTCTTGGACTCAAATGGTAGCCAAAACGGACTTTTCTTGTTTTCCCTTTTTCCGTTTTGTAGTGAAGACAAATGGTTGGATCATGCGTGGGCAGCCCGAAATACAGGATAGGTTCGTCGTAGGGTTCAATATGGGAAATGCTGCTCCAAGGAATCACCACATCTCGACGGAATGACTGTTTTTGTTGAATGTAAAGCACTGTGTCAGAGTAATATACGATCTCAATCCCTAAAAATCCCCAGTAGATTTCGATGAGCAACACGATGAAAAACCAAAAAATCGGAGTGAAAAGCACCAAAATAGGCAGGAGGTCGTTAATTGTGAAGTAGTTGTCCTCCAGCATAAACAGGATGAAGGGAAGGCCAAAAATGGCCAAAATGCCAAGAGCAACGCAATGCCCTAAAGCGGTGCCTGCATCGGGTTTGTTTTGGAGCAGTATCGTGCCGTTTATGGTTGTCTTTTTGAATAACATACACAATAACTTACCGAATCAATGTGATTGACCCGTTCAAGAGATAATGGATTTCTCCCGCTAACGTGTTGACATACAGCTTGCACCCGTAGAAGTAAACCCCGTCGGAAGAGGGCAGGTGGGTGGTTTCGTCACTGCCGTCCCACAAGATGTCGGGGTCGGTGGTTCGGAAGACGCGTTTGCCCCAGCGGTCGTAAATCTCCATCTCGATCTTCGTGACTCCCGAGTAGGGCATGAACGGCGTGAAGAGTTCGTTGATGCCGTCGCCGTTCGGGGTGAAGACGTTCGGCAGTTGGTAGTCTAAACATTCGAACACGTCAATGCACACGGAATCAGTGAGTTCGGTGATGTTGCGGTTGCTGTCGGCCACGCGCATGGCGTAGCAGCCGACCAGCACTTCCGATCCGCTCGCGCTGATGGTGTAAGTACACGGCTCCGGATAGCAAATCTGCTCGTTGTCGAACGAGTCGATGCAGGTGAAGGCTCCTTGCAGCGTCGGTTTGTAATAGATGTAATAGTGCACGGCATCGGTGGCGGCAGAGTCGGAGCTGAACAACCAGTTGAACTCCACGTTTTGGCAGTCGGTGCTGATAGTGATTTCGGGCAGCTCGGGCGGCTCGTTGTCGTAGGGCGATCCGCAATTCCGCTGCGACCGGTTCCACAACGGACCGATGGTGTCGGGCAACCAGTAGTAGCCCTCCGCTTTCACGTAATAGCAGTAAATTTTGCCGTTTGCGAGGTTGTAATCCGTGTAGCGGGTCTCCGTGACCGTCGCGATGGAATCCCAGTCCAAGGTGTGCTCGTTCTGTCTGAAAACGGTGTATTGCACGTTATTCCACGGTTGGCTGTTTGTCCATGTGAGAGTTAACCGCTTGTCGGCCGATGCGATGTTGAGGTAGATGGATGTGGCCGGATCGGAATTTTCGATTGTAGTGTCGGAGTTAAGAATGGCCACTTTGTAAGTGTAATCAGAATCCAAAGTATTTAAATCATGATCCAGATAGGAAAGTGTATCGTTCGGATTTAC
Source organism: uncultured Bacteroidota bacterium (assembly GCA_902770735.1). Classification (GTDB taxonomy): domain Bacteria; phylum Bacteroidota; class Bacteroidia; order Bacteroidales; family WCHB1-69; genus F23-D06. Next base: position 51,426 of record CACXUB010000001.1, read on the forward strand.
GGAAGTTTCGACTGTATGAATCAAGATTTCTTCGTTTAATCCGTTTTTTCTGAACAATTGGAATTGATACGGAGGCGGGAAAGCGGCGGAATCAACCTCGGGTGGGAAAAGCCAACGCACTTGCAGCGTGCCGTTGCCGGGATCGGTGGTCACGACATCCGCATTGATGATAATTGGCGCATCGTTGGCGATGTGGGCGCACACTTTTTCGGACACGATGCTTTCGGAACCATCTGGGAACAAGGCAACTACGCGGTAACAATATTCGTGACCGTGGTAAAGCGGAAGGGCGGTTCCGTCGTCTGTGAAGGTCGTGTCCGACCAGTCGGTTGTGGTGCCGATTTTCGTGTATCCCGCTTCGGACGGTAACCCTGTCTGGCAGGAGTCCGGCTCGAAATTGTCCTCTCCGTCCCGACGATAGATATCGTATCCGATTGCATTGGAGCAGGAATCGGGCTGCCAATCCAAATGAATTACATTGCCTTCCGGAAATGCATTCAAGTTTTTCGGAGCTGGACCGATGATGCGGATACGAAGTGTTTTAAAAGAGACCAGTTCCACATGGGGACCGTTGTCTTTCGCTTTGAAAACGGCTTCGTACGGGTTCAGTTTTATGTGGTTGCACGTTGTATTCCACACAAAATGGGTTGCATACGGAACGCTGTCGTAGATTTCCGCGAACTGTGCAGGGGAGGTGCTGACGAGAAAAGGTTCGCCAGTGGCTGTCAATCTGACGTGGGTGGATGTGTTGTCGCTGACCCAAACTAATTGGTCTATTTTGCTGCCTGCGATCACGCATGTGTCGTTCACTTCCACTGTGGGAGGTTGGTTGTTGCATGGCGCCACGGTGATTTGCATATCGCGAACCATGCTGCCGATTTGTATTCCGTTTCGCCATTCTTCGATAAGAATGGCGATGTTGTATTCCCCAGCCATGGCGGGAGAATCCCATGTCAGGTCACCGGTAACCGGGTCTATGGCGATGAAGTTGGACGCGTAGGGTAGCGTGTAGCCTGGAATGTCCTCCCCGTTGTATCCGCGGCAGTTGATCAGCCGGTACGACAGACTGTCTCCCTCGGGATCGTAGGCGCCGGGATTGTGATAGAAGGGCACGTTTGTGCAAGCATTGTCCAATGGCGGATTCAGCAGTTGCGGGGACGAGTTTCCACCTATGAACGGGTTGATAATCAGGATTGTTTCGATGAAAAACGGGATTTCCACCGAGCTTGGGATATTGATGATGCCGGCGTTGCGGTTCGGATCCTCAAAGGTGATGTGGAACGTGCCCGCAGCGGAAAAGGTGTGCTGCGCGATATAGATGTTCCGACTGATGTTGTTGTCCAGGTTGATCTTGTTGACACGGGGGATTTCCGAGGAGGTTCCGTCGCCCCAGAAAACCTCTATTTCGGGTCGGTCGGCGGGACTTGGCGTGTAGGTGTAGGTGACGATGGTGAATTCGTAGGTTAAACCGGAAATGTACGTATAGCTGATCTCGCCAGCGCGTTGGTGCGTGGCGCGTGTCAACGGGATAAATGCCGTTAAAACAATGACAGTCAGCAGAATACGTAAGAATTTCTGTCCCATTTCACTCGATTCTTTTGACTTGGTTGTCGGTTAATATGTATTTTTGGCCGCTTTCCTGACAGACAGCCATATTCGTTTCGTCAAAGTGTAGCGGATGCCCGTATTCGCTGACCCATCCTGTCTGTTTGGCCGGATTCCCTGTCACCACCGCGTAATCGGGCACATCGTGTGTCACCACCGCGCCTGCGCCCACGAGCGCGAATTTGCCGATAGTGTGGCCGCACAGGATGGTGGCGTTTGCGCCGATGGAGGCACCACGCTGCACCAAAGTCGGTCGGAACTCCTGTTTCCGTTCGATAAAGGCTCTCGGATTGATGACGTTCGTGAATACCACCGATGGACCTAAAAAGACTTCGTCTTCGCACGTAACCCCTTCATAGACAGACACATTATTCTGCACTTTCACGTTGTTGCCCAACGTGGCGCGGTTGGCAATCATCACGTTTTGTCCGAGGATGCAGTTTTCGCCGACGACGGCTTCCGGCATCAAATGGGTGAAATGCCAGATTTTGGTGCCCGCACCAATCCGGCATCCTTCGTCTAAAACGGCTGTTTCGTGAGCGTAAAAATCCTTCATAACGGAAAGTTAACGATAGTTTGGCAAATATATTGCAGCTGTTCTTCGGTCAGTTCGGTGTGCATGGGCAGTGACAAAACGTCTTTGCAGAGTTGTTCAGAAACCGGAAAATCTCCTTCTTGACAGCCTAACGAGCGATAAGCCGGTTGTAGATGAACTGGAACCGGGTAGTAAATCATCGACGGGATGCTGTTTTTCGCAAGATGTGATTTCACGGCATCTCTTTTTCCATTTTTCACTTTCAGGGTGAATTGGTGGAAGGTGTGGGTAGAGTAGGGGACTTTTGCCGGAAGTTCCAGCCAATCCACTTCAGATAGTGCTTTGTAGTAGTAGGTTGCGGCGTTTCGTCGTGCCGTGATAAATTCGTCTAAATGTTTCAGTTTGACGTTCAGGATAGCTGCCTGCAGGGTGTCCAGTCGGGAGTTAAGTCCCACATACTGATGATGATAGCGTTCTATAGAGCCGTGTCGGCAGATGGCGCGTAGTTTTTCCGCCAGTGCATCGTCGTCTGTCATCAGTGCGCCGCCGTCGCCGAATCCGCCGAGGGTCTTGGAAGGGAAGAAGGAGGTGCATCCGATTTGGCCGATGGAACCGGCTTTTTTCACGGAGCCGTCGGGGAAAGTGTATTCCGTGCCCACGGACTGGCAAGCATCCTCTATCACGCTGATATGGTTTGTTTTGGCAATGCATAGCAGCGGTTCCATGTCGGCGCATTGTCCGTAAAGATGGACCGGGATGATGGCTTTGGTTTTCGGGGTTATGGCACTTTCGACGGCTTGGATGTCCATGTTGAAGGTATCTTTGCATACATCCACAAAGACGGGTTTGGCTCCGACCAGGGCGATGGCTTCCACGGTGGCGATGAAAGTGAAGGGCACGGTAATGACTTCGTCTCCGGGGCCGATCCCGAGGGCGAGCAGGGCAGCGGTCAGCGCGTCGGTGCCGTTTCCGCAGCTTATAACATGCTTAGTACCATTGTATTGTGCAAAGTTTTGTTCGAAATTGGCAACCTCTTCCCCTTGGATGAAGGCGGTGGAATCCAGCACACGTTGGATGGCCGCATCGATTTCCGGTTTGATGCGGAGGTATTGTTTTTTCAGATCCACCATGGGAGTCAGGTTCGTCATTTCGATTTTGATTTGAGGCGCAAAGGTACAAAAATTCGGGTTAAGATAAAAGAAAAAGTCAGGTTTCCGGTAACCTGACTTTTTTTGCAGGGGAAGAGAGATTCGAACTCCCATCAATGGTTTTGGAGACCACTATTCTGCCCTTAAACTATTCCCCTGTAAAATCGGGGCACATTTAGTACCCCGATTTCATTATTTTTGGTGTTAAATTAGTCTAAGATTTCGGTAACCTGACCAGCGCCGACCGTACGGCCACCCTCGCGGATAGCGAAGCGGAGGTTTTGGTTCAGAGCGATTTCAGAGAGCAATTCAACGGTGATTTCGACGTTATCACCAGGCATAACCATTTCCACGCCAGCGGGCAGGGTGATGGCGCCGGTCACGTCCGTGGTACGGAAGTAGAATTGCGGGCGATAGTTGTTGCCAAACGGGGTGTGACGACCGCCTTCTTCTTTCTTCAGCACGTAGACAGAAGCCTTGAATTTTTTGTGAGGATGGATGGAACCGGGTTTCGCGATGACCATACCACGACGGATTTCGTCTTTGTCGATACCGCGGAGCAGAAGACCCACGTTATCACCAGCTTCACCTTCGTCGAGGATCTTGCGGAACATTTCCACGCCGGTAACGGTGGATTTCAGTTTCTCAGCGCCCATACCGATGATATCAACGGGATCGCCAGTGTGGATGACACCAGTCTCGATACGACCGGTAGCCACGGTACCACGGCCGGTGATGGAGAACACGTCCTCAACAGGCATGAGGAAGTCTTTATCGATATCACGAGGAGGCAGCGGAATCCAAGTGTCAACGGCATCCATCAGTTCAACGATCTTCTCAACCCACTTGGGCTCGAGGTTCAGGCCGCCGAGGGCAGAACCGCGGATGACGGGGGTGTTGTCGCCGTCGAAACCGTAGAACGTGAGGAGGTCGCGGATTTCCATTTCAACGAGGTCGAGAAGCTCGGGGTCGTCAACAAGGTCAACCTTGTTCATGAAGACAACCATTCTCGGCACGCCAACCTGCTTAGCCAACAGGATGTGCTCACGAGTTTGAGGCATAGGACCATCGGTAGCAGCCACAACGAGGATAGCGCCGTCCATCTGGGCAGCACCAGTAACCATGTTCTTCACATAGTCGGCGTGACCGGGACAGTCAACGTGTGCATAGTGACGGTTAGCGGTTTGATACTCGATGTGAGCGGTGTTGATGGTGATACCACGCTCTTTTTCCTCAGGAGCGTTATCGATAGAATCGAAAGATCTGAGTTCAGAGAGACCTTTTTCAGCCAGCACGGTGGTGATGGCAGCGGTAAGAGTAGTTTTACCGTGGTCAATGTGACCGATAGTACCCACATTCACGTGGGGTTTAGTACGTTCAAATTTTTCTTTTGCCATTTTTTATAAATTTATGTTTTTAACTAAAATCCTTATGTTCATTTCAAAAAAAAAAGAGCCGTTGATGAGAGTTGAACTCATGACCCCATCCTTACCAAGGATGTACTCTACCACTGAGCTACAACGGCTTTTTTTTTGCTAAAAAAAGAACGTTTCCCGCATTGGGAAATAAGGTGCGCAAAAATACATTTTTTTTTGATTCTACACCATCTTCCGTAATTTTTTTTATTTTTGTTTTAACTTATTGATAGTCAGTATCAAACTATCTCTCCAATAGGGTATGGAGGTGCCAGTGGCCACCTTGATTTTGCGCAAATTGAAGACGGAAAAGGCAGGTCTGTGTGCTTTTGCGGGATATTCCGACGAGGGAATGGCCTCCACGCGGCATGGTAATCCGGCGATGTCCATGATCGTTTTGGCGAAGTCAAACCAGCTGCAAACTCCTTCGTTGGCGAAGTGGTAAATTTCTGTTCCTTGAGTTTCCTCTCCGTTCTCCATCAGTCGGTAAATGACGCGGGCCAGGTCGCCGGCGTAGGTCGGGCCGCCGATTTGGTCGCACACCACGCGCAGACTTTCCCGCTCCGCGCCCAGCCGCAGCATCGTCTTCACGAAATTGTTGCCGTATTCGGAATAGAGCCACGAGGTGCGGATGATTGTCGCCCGGCATCCGCTCTCCAAAACCGCTTTTTCGCCGGATAGTTTTGTGCTCCCGTAAACGGAAAGCGGGCCCGTCGGGTCGTCCTCCTTGTACGGAATACACGCGTTGCCCGGGAAAACGTAGTCCGTGGAGATGTGGAAAAGGCGCAAATCGTGCTTCCTCGCCGCGTTTGCCAGGTTCCCGACCGCCGTGCAGTTGATCCGGTAGGCGTTCCCTTCGTCGTCCTCGGCCTTGTCAACCGCCGTGTAGGCCGCCGCGTTGATGATGATGTCGATGCGGTGTTCTATAATATATTGGTCTATCGCGGCTGCATCGGTGATATCCAATTCCGCGACATCCGTGTAGAAAAAGCGGTATTTATCCTGATATTCCTTTGCGAGGTCGCGCAGACAATTGCCAAGTTGCCCGTTGGCCCCGGTGATGAGGATGTTCTTCATAAGTTAATAGTTGATAGATTATAGATAAGAGTTATTTCGGAGTATTTTCCTTAGTCGTTTTAACTATAGATGATAACATTCTGATGAGTTCGTCATTGTCATTCTTTAATGATTTGTATTCCATTTCTGTTAAGTAGTCTGCTGAATAAAGAATTTCAATCCAGTAATCTGTTTCTCCTGCTTCTTTTAATGCGATATTCATTTTGCTGATGAAATCCTTACGACTTTGGGCAAACAATCCTTCCCTTATGTTAGCACCTATGCTAGTTCCTGATCGAAGAATTTGTTTAGACATAATTGTTTCTTTCTTTTTGTCAACTAAAAAACGATAAAGCTTTGCTATTCTTTTTGCGAAAGCCAAACTTTTATCTCCAACTATGCTCTGCCTCGCCATAACTTTTAACTCTTAACTCTTAACTCCTAACTCTTAACTTAACTCAATGGTTTCCCGGAACTTCGGCACATACGCCTGCTTGAAACCGGCGTCTTTCAGATGTTTCGCATACGCGTGGCGGGCGTCGTCCTCGCCGTGTACGACGAAGATTTTCTTCAGCTTCTTGTTCCCCTTCTGGCAGGAGAGGTAGCGGATGAGCTCGCTGTAGTCGCCGTGACCGGAGAAAGCGTCGATGCGGGCGAGCGTGGCGCGCACTTTGTACTCGTTGCCGAAGATGGAGACGGTTTCGTCGCCGCGCATGATTTTCGCGCCCAACGTGGTCGGGGCGCAGTAGCCCACGCACAGAATGGTGGTTTTCGGGCTCTCGATATTGTTGGCCAGGTGGTGTTTGATGCGCCCGGCCTCCATCATGCCGGAGGCGGAGATGATGATGCAGGGACGGTTGTGCTCGTTCAGCGCCTTGGAGTCATCGATGGTGCGCACGTAGGAGAGTTTGTCGAAACCGAACGGGTCCGGATTCGCCTGCATGAAGGCACGCATCTCCTCGTTGAAGCAGTCGTCGTGCAACCGGAAGATGTTGGTGGCGGAGCAGGCTAACGGACTGTCCACGAAGCATTCGATGTCGGGCAGGTCGCCGGCGAGTTCCAGGCGGTGCAGTGTATAGACAATCTCTTGCGTTCTGCCGATGGCGAACGAGGGGATCAGCAGTTTGCCCTTGCGTTTCGCGCAGGCGTCGCGCACCACGAGCATCAGTTCCTTGTCGGCCTCGTCCAAGGTGGAGTGCAGCCGGTCGCCGTAGGTGGACTCGGTGATGATGTAGTCGGCGTAGGGGAACGGCTGCGGGTCGGGGAGGATGCGCTTGTCGTAGCGGCCCACGTCACCGGTGTAGCAGAGCGTGCGGGTCTTGCGTCCCTCCTTGAAGGTGATGTAGATGGCGCTGCTGCCGAGCATGTGGCCGCTGTCGATGAAGTCGATGGCCACCGTCGGGGTGATGTTGAAGTGCAGCCCGCGCGGGATGCTGATGAAGAGCCGCATGCACTCCACCGCGTCCTTCTCGTTGTAGATCGGCTCGATGGGGGTCTTGCCCACGCGCTCGGTCTTCTTGTTGAACTGCCGCGCATCGGCCTCCTGGATTCTGCCCGAGTCGGCGAGCATGATGGCGCAGAGGTCGCGGGTGGCGGGGGTGCAGAACACCTTGCCGCGGAATCCCAACTTATATATATATGGTATAAGCCCGGCATGGTCGATATGCGCGTGCGAGAGCAGCACGATGTCAATCTTGGTCGGGTCGAAGCCCAAGTCGCGGTTCATGGCATCGGTCTCCAAACCTTTACCCTGATACATTCCGCAGTCTAACAGTATCTTGATACCGTCTTTGGTGGTCAGCAGGAACTTGCTGCCGGTGACCTCTTCGGTCGCGCCTAAAAAGTCTAATGTCATACTATTGTATTTTATTTTTTCACAATTTTTTGGTGATATTCACGTCCCTCCGTGTCCGTCACGCGCAACAGGTGCGGAAAGACAACAACATCCGAGAAGTGATACAAAACAAACCAATAAAAAAACTTTCGTTTTCATAATCAGTCGATTTTTTTGACACTAATATAAGGGTGACTATTGAATTTTCCTAAAACTTACGTTATAAAATTGTCCTTCCGTAGGAGCGTATGCAGGATACTCCCACGAATAAATAAAGAAAACGGTATCATTTATGAATTTTGTTTTGTTTATGTAATTCGGCATATGATAACCGAGATTTTCGCGGAAATAGACAAGATAGGAGCAGGTGTTTGTGTATTCATAGCCGTTTTCCATGACCCCTCCTCCCTGTTTCTTTTGAATCATCGTGTTTTCTGTGAAAACCAATGTGTCTCCAGGCCATGAATCTGTACAATTATAATCGGGATCTTCGTTCATGTCTAAAGTCCAGCAACGAGACACCCATGTCCCCAAGTAACGATTAACGGCTGGCACTTCTGGATCAACTGCATGTGCTTCTGTAGAGGTGTCAATCCTAACGAAACAAGATGTTGTTGTTGGATTGCTTCCTGGGATATTCGCCAGAGTTCCTGTAATTTTTAACTCTGTATCATCCATACGGAAGCTGTAAACCACCCTGTTGGGCCTTAATTGTTGATTTGTTTCGTAAAAAATCAGGAAAGAGGGCGTGCAATCATACACAAAAGTCACAGATTCCGAACCGTGCCGAATGGTCAGCACATTGTCAGCCGTAAAAACAATGGTATCAATAGATGTCAGATTATTAGTACAGGCGCATGGGGGCTCCTCATCTGAGGAAGATTGCCCGCACAGCACCCACGTGCCTATGAATTTGTTGGCAGGCAGGGTGTCCGTGTCCACCACTGGCGGGGTGGGATCCGGTTCGGGTTCCGGTTCCGGCCGCTCGCACGCGGCGAACAGGGCGGAGAAAGCCAACGCCGCGACGCAAAACACGCCAAGGATACGGCTTCCTCTTTTCGCTAATTGTAATATCATCTTTCCCATTGTTTTGGGGATTAAATTGGATTATTTGATTCGGCAAAAATACGTTTTTTCGATTTTCGGTCGGCGAATTTTGCGAATTGCAAGTCTGCGAATTTTGCGAATTATGCGAATTGAGAATTGAGATCCGAGACGTTGTAGGGGCGAATGATTATTCGCCCCTACATCCCTGAATATCGTTGTTTCTCACTTCTCTCTATTCGGCCACACATTCCGCCAGCCATAGAAGAACCCCAGATGATACCGCGCGGCGAAATAATAGACCGCGTGGCGGAGTTTGCCCAACGGCATGTAAAGGAACAGCAGGATGCTGCTTATATAATATAATATTGTAACAGACCCGCAACAGGTCGAGCAGCACAGGTAGAGCGTTGTCATCAGCTGGAAGAGGGTCACCAGTCCACAAGAGATGTAGTCATCCGGCATAGTGAAGGGCTTCAAATCCTTGGAAACCAGTCTTCTGACGAACAGTATGATGCCGCAGATAGTGCCCAAAGCGGTGGGAATCGCTAAAAGCAGATGCCAATTGCAGCCGCTGCCGATCCAGTTGTTGAAGAAGGGGAAGAAGGAGAGCACGAAGAAGAGCAGGCAGCAGAAGGCGCCGACGTGGAACAGCATGCCCGTGGCGTAGGACGGGATGTGCAGGTAGGCCGACTCCTTCTGGTTGGGCATCATGGCTATGGTGTTGGCATAAACCACGCCCTCCTTCACACTACCGCTCGGCTCCGACTTGTCTTTCGGGGCACCCAAACGGATGACCTTGACCAAATGTGCCAATAAACTAACAGCGCAATAAACTGCTGCAGCTATTGCGAGATATTGCATTATACTCATAATTGTAAGTTTAGAGTTTAAGGTTTAAGGTTTATAGATTTCTGGCTGTTGGAGTTAACGAATCATTTGTAACCAAAAGCCAATAGCCAATGGCTAACAGCCAATAGCCTACACGCAACCTTCAGGTTTCGGGAGACCGGCGACGCGGCAGGCGCCTCTCGCGGGACCGAGCGGGAACAGCTCGTAGATGTCCTTCAGTTTCAGATTGGCGGTCTTGCAGATGGTGCGGACCATCGGGGCGATGCCCTTTTCCTCGTAGTTGGCGCGGATGCAATCCACCACTTTCCAGTGATTCTCCGTCATCTCCGTGATACCATCGGCTTTGGCGATCTCCGCAGCCAGCTCCTTGTTCCATTCTTCGGGATGGATCATGAAGCCGTCTCCGTCCATCTCGTAGGTTTTGTTATTGAATTCGATATTTGCCATAATGATGAAATTTTTTAGAGGCGCAAAGATACATTTTTTTTAGTTCAGAGTTTAAGGTTTAAAGTTTAGAGTTAGGGGATATAGTAGTCTGTGCTTGGGGAAAGGGCTTTCGGGCAGTTGGGCGCGGGGTAGTCGTAGTTTTCGTCCCCGTAGGCGTCAACGGCTAACCGCCAGCAGTTTCCCAACCCTCGTCGGCATTTTTCGAATTCGTCGCAAGTTTTGCATGGACTTTCGTCGCGGACCTCTTTTTGTGAGAAATTCCACCGCGTGAGCGCCCTTTTCGAGTCCCACATTTCCATGATCGACTGCCGTGTGAGGTCGCCGAGGATGAAGAACGGATGCCAGTACATCCGCTCACAGTAGGTCGCCTTGCCGTCGGGGAGCACGAAAAAACCGTGGACGTTGCCGGCGCATATCCGGCGGTTCGGGAAACCCTCCACCCGCTGCGCCACCGACAAGGGCTCTTCACACTCTGCGAAAGAGATTTCCGCCACGCTGTCCCGGTTCCGCTCCTCCGCGACGGCTCTCAACCGCGCCAACTGTGATCGGTTGCTGAAGTAGCTGTCGCTCGGCTTGAAACGGCTGAACTCGGCCGGCGTGAAACCGATGTGCGTGACGTTCCGGAAGGATGTCAGCACGTCTATCGTGTTGTTCAGCGATTGCTCGGTGTCGTTGTACCGGGTAATTACAGACCTCACGGCGACTTCGATGCCGGCCTCGTCCAACAGCCGCAACCCGTCCAGCACCCTTTCGAGGTAACTGTTGTCCACGCGGAGCATCTGCTGCAGCTCGTCATTGTCCACGCTGTCGATAGATAGCTGTATATTCTTGATATTCAGATATTTCAGTTCTTCAACTGTCTTTTCGGACAAGGGATATTTGGTGGAGATGAGCGGAACAAAGTCATAGTTTCGCATTTCGGCAAGCAGATTCTGCCAATGCGGGTAGAGAAAAAAATCGCCGCCGTCCACGTCCACGTTGGGCATTCCCAGCAGGTAAGCCTCTTTCAGCAGTTCCAAAAGACGGGGAAACGGAATGGGTTTCCGGATTACCGGTCTGTCGGCGTAGCAATAGATGCAGTCGGTCGCGCATGTGGTGTTGAGCATCAGGGTCATGCTGTTGGGCACGCGCAGTCGGACTTCCGACAGGTCGAAGTGCTGGCGGGCGAAAGGGATGTCAATGTCCACAAGCATATATTCGCGGGTGAACCCAGCCGTGTTGGGAATCAGGAAGTTTTTCGGAATCGGGCACCACTGGCCGTCGTCGGCCGGAATCATGATCGGTTCCTCGTTACAGATGCAGGGCTTCACGGTATCGATGAATTGGGTTTTGTCCATCCCATATTGACCGCAGAAGATCTCCGCCACCTCCTCCAGCGTATAGATTCCTTTAAAAGAGTCGAAAAGGACGGCCAGGTTGGGGTGAATGCGCCAGACAAATCCTTCCGTGATGTCGTTCCGTTGCCGGGCGGCGCTGTAGCGCGCGGGGTTGTTGTTCGTGAGGACGACATTGTTCCAATCGCTTTTGAATTTGTAGGCCGGATTGACCACATACACCTGGTGAATGTCCATTTTCGATGCAAACAAATGTCTGCCGTCGGCGATTTTTTCATTTTCCCGCTTTAGGGGTTGTGTGTTCTTTTTCATTTTGCTTCTTTAGTTTTAGGTTAAATTTTGTTTGTTTGTCGTGGCAAAGATACAACACAGAAAAGCCTTTGTCAAGTGTTTTGGAATATTTTTTGTATTTACCTAAAAATCAAACTGATACAAGCCTTTTCGGGCTTTTTTCCGAAAATTTTTTAACAATTAATAGTAAATATTTTGACACACTTTCGCAAAATTTCGCGTGATTTAGTGAAAAACGGACATGATTCGGGAGCGTGTTCGGGGGCGTGTTTCGGCCAAAAAAATAATTAAAAAAAATGGGTGGCAGAGATATATGAAAAAAGTGTATCTTTGCCGCCGATTTAAAAATAGGTAAAAAGATAAATTAAAAGCAGTTAGAAGTATGTATTTGACAAACGACGTTAAGAAAGAAATTTTCGCGAAATACGGCAAGAACGAGAAAGACACCGGATCTCCCGAGGCTCAAGTTGCCCTGTTTACGCACCGCATCAAACACCTGACCGAGCATGTGAAGCAAAACCAAGGCGACCGCGTGACCAAACGCGCCCTCATCACCCTGGTCGGCAAGCGCAAAAAAATGCTCGAGTACCTCAAGCAACAAGACATCGAACGCTACAGAGCGTTGATCAAGGAATTAGGCTTAAGAAAATAATTTTTACAGGCGATTTCAGTATTCAAAAAGGCAATTTTGATGAAAATTGCCTTTTTGAATATTTGTTATTGCCCAAACTCGTACAATCTAAAAAAACAGCATTATGAATTTAGGAGTAAGAACAACATTCGATATCGGTGACGGTCGTATGGTTACGATTGAAACCGGCAAATTGGCGAAGCAGGCCGACGGCGCCGCTGTCGTCACCATGGGCAACACCATGCTCCTCGCAACGGTGTGTTGCAAAAAAGAAGCTGTGGAAGGCACCGATTTCATGCCTCTGCAGGTTGAATATCAAGAAAAATACGGCGCTGTGGGTCGTTTCCCCGGCGGCTTCTTCAAACGCGAGGCCCGTCCCTCCGAGTATGAAATCCTCATCGCTCGTCTGGTGGACCGCGCCATCCGTCCGCTCTTCCCCAAGAACTTCCACGCTGAAACTCAGGTCGTTGTGACCCTGATTTCCGGCGACAAGAACTTCCTGCCCGATTGCCTTGCTTGTCTGGCCGCTTCTTCCGCCATCGCTGTCTCCAACATCCCCTTCGAGTGCCCGATTTCAGAGGTGCGCGTGGGCCGCGTGGATGGACAGCTCGTGGTGAACCCCACCGTCGAGGACATGGAACGCTCCGACATCGACATGATCGTGGCCGCCTCCATGGACAACATCATGATGGTGGAAGGCGAAATGAAGGAGATTTCCGAGGACGACATGGTCGCCGCTTTGAATTTCGCGAAGGAAGCCATCAAGGTGCAGTGCCAAGCCCAGCTTGACCTCGCCGCTCAGGTGCCCTCCGCCAACCCGAAACGCGAATACTGCCACGAGACCGACGACGAAGCCATCCGTGACCGCATGAACAGCGAGCTCTACGACAAAGTCTATGCCGTCGCCAAGTCCTTCAAGGGCAAACAGGAGCGCAACGCCGACTTCGACCAGATCCTCGCCGACTTCATCGAGACCATTCCCGAAGAGGAGCGCGACGAGAAGGCCGTCATGGTGAAACGCTACTACGACGAAATCCTCTGGCACGCCATGCGCAACATGATCCTCGACGAGCGTATCCGTCTCGACGGCCGCCATACCGAGGACATCCGTCCCATCTGGATTGAGACCGGCTATCTGCCGTCCGCACATGGTTCCGCCATCTTCACCCGCGGCGAAACGCAGTCGCTGACCACCTGCACGCTCGGCACCAAGCTCGACGAGCAGATCATCGACGGCGCCGTGGTGGATGGTACCAGCCGTTTCCTGCTGCACTACAACTTCCCGCCCTACAGCGTGGGTGAGGTGAAACGTATCGGCAGCACCTCCCGTCGCGAGGTCGGTCACGGCAACTTGGCCAAACGCGCCCTCAAACCGATGATCCCGTTCGACGATCCGTCATTCCCCTATACTGTCCGTTTGGTTTCCGACATTCTCGAGTCCAACGGTAGTTCTTCTATGGCAACGGTTTGCGCCGGCACTCTCGCCCTGCTCGACTGCGGCGTGAAGATGAAAAAGCCCGTTTCCGGTATCGCCATGGGTTTGATCACCGACGAGGCCACCGGCCGTTACGCCATCTTGTCCGATATCCTCGGCGATGAGGACCACCTCGGCGATATGGACTTTAAGGTCTGCGGTACCGAAGACGGTATCACCGCTTGTCAGATGGATATCAAGGTGAAGGGACTCTCCTCCGAAGTGATGGCCGAGGCTCTGGCCCAGGCACACCGTGGCAGAATGTTCATCTTGGGTAAGATCAAAGAGGCCATGCCGGCTCCGAGAGAGGACTATCGTCCGTTCGTGCCGCGCATCGTCCAAATGCAAATCCCGCGCGAATTCATCGGCGCCGTCATCGGACCTGGAGGCAAGATCATCCAAGAGATGCAGCGTGAGACCAACACGGTTATTAATATTGAAGAGGTCGGCGAATTCGGTGTCATCGACATCGCAGCTGCCAATGTGGACGACATCAACGCCGCTGTGGAGCGCATCAAACTCATCACCACGGAACCCGAGGTGGGTGAAATTTACGAAGGCACGGTCAAGACCATCACTGAATTCGGTGCGTTTGTGGAATTCCTGCCCAACACCGACGGTCTGCTGCACGTGTCGGAGATCGCCTACCGTCGCATCGAGGACGTGAACGACGTCTTGAGCGTGGGCGACAAGATCAAGGTGAAGCTCATCGAGATTGACGAGAAGACTGGCAAATACAGACTGTCGCACAAGGTTCTGCTCCCGAAGCCGGAAGGTTACGAGGAGGAGAGACCGCGCGGCAACGGCGGCCGTAACGGCAACCGCAACGGCGGCCGTGACAACCGCGGCGACCGCGGACCCCGCCTGGGCGGCGGCGACCGTGACCGCAACCGAAACAACAACGGCGGCGGCAACCCCCGTCGCGGCAACAGCAACCAGCACGACGGCCAACGTCACCGTCAAGAACGCCGCGAATTGCCCGACTTCCCTGATATGGACTAAGGATTAAATTATTATAAAGGTGCCGCAGGAGACTACGGCACCTTTTTTGACATAAACCAACAGCTATTAGCTGTTAGCCATTGGCTATTGGCCATGATCTCACGATCGGAAAGCCGACAGCTGAAAGCTAATAGCTAAAAGCCAAAAGCTAATAGCCGAAACCAATGACAATCAAACAAGTAACCCAATTTTTAGAACAAAAATTCCCCTTGTATTTGCAGGAGGATTTCGATAACTGCGGGGTGCAGTGCGGCGACGTGCGACAGGAAATCACTGGCGCGATGGTTTGCTTCGAGATGTCCGAATTGGTGATTGAAGAAGCCATCCGGAACGACTGCAACCTCGTGATTTCGCACCATCCGCTGATGCTGAAGCGCGGCATCAACAAGATTGTGCCCACCGACAGGGTAGGGGCGATGATATGCAAAGCATTGGCGCACAACATGGTGCTTTACGCCATGCATACGAACATCGACAGTGGCGAAGGTGGCGGCAACGACGTTTTCGCGGAGAAACTCGGACTGAAGAATGTGAAGGTTTTGGAACCGCACAAAGGACTTTATCGCAAATTGGTGGTGTTTGTCCCCGCCGACCATGCCGAAAAGCTCAAGTCCGCGCTGTTCGCCGTCGGGTGCGGAGTCCAGGGTCTGTACGACAGCTGCGCCTACACAACAGAGGGTTCCGGTCAGTTTCGTCCGCTCGAAGGTGCGCAACCCTATCTCGGCTTGAAGCATCGGTTGGAGCACGTGAAGGAGGAACGAATCGAAGTGATTTACCCGACTGGTTTGCAACGCGCTGTGGTTCAGGCGATTTACGACAACCATCCTTATGAAGAACCCGCCTTTGACCTGTTGCCGTTGGAAAACGAAAGCCGTAACATCGGACTTGGACGGATCGGGGATCTGCCTGGTGGCATGTTCGGCTACGATTTCATGGATTTCCTGAAGCGGAAACTCGGGATTGAACATCTTCGTTACAGTGGTCAGAAAGATTGTTTTGTCCGGAAGGTGGCGGTCTGCGGCGGTGGCGGTGCCGGTTTCATCGACTTGGCCATTGCATCGGGTGCCGACGCCTACGTTTCCGGCGATTTCAAATATCACGACTTTTTCAAGTCGCATTCCGGCACGCTGTTGGTGGACATTGGACATTACGAGGGAGAATTTTTCATAAAAAACATAATTTTCAATCTACTCAAAGAAAATTTTGTTAATTTTGCAACTTTGATTTCTAAAATGGAAAAAGTGGAAGTCAAATATTTTTAACAAACTGATAATCAAATATTTAAGCAAATATGGCCAAGAAAAAAGTTGCCGACGAAGAGGTTGAAAGTGGCGCGAAAAAAGTGAAGGTGGTTCCCAAAATGAAGAAAATCACCCCGAAAAGAGTGAAAGTTCCTCAAGTTGAGGAAGTAAAAGAGGAAGAACCCGTTGAAGTGGTGGAACCCGTTGAAGTGGTGAAAGAAGAGCCGAAACCGAAACAGAAGGCGGCCAAGAAGCCCGTGGTGGAGACCATCATGCAGGATGACGAAGTGACGGTGGAGAAAACCTCCGACGGCGTGGTGGAAGTGAAGAAACACGAGACCAACCAAAGCACCGCCGAGGAGTTGTCCATCGAGCAGAAGCTGCTGTCGCTCTACAACCTTCAGCAAATCTGCACGAAGATTGACGACATTCGGATGGTCCGCGGCGAGCTTCCCGAGGAAATCCGCGACAACGAGGACGAATGCGAAGGTTTGAAGACCCGTATCGCCAAGTTCACGGATGACATCAAGAACTTGAAACTGAAAATCGAATCGGAAAACACCAACATTGAAGAGGCGAAGGCTTCCATCAAGAAATATGAGGATCAGCAGAATTCCGTGCGCAACAATCGTGAGTACGAGGCATTGAGCAAAGAGATCACGTTCCAGCAGTGCCAGATTCAGATTGCTGAGAAGCACAAGGAGAAACACGAAGCCGAGATTCTCGAGAAACAGGGTAAAATCGCCGAGACCAACGACCGCGTGAAGGAAATCCAGGAGATTCTGGAGCAGAAGAAGGCCGAGTTGGAAGTCATTGTCGCCGACACCCAAAAGGAGGAAGACGAACTGTTGGTCAAGGCCGAGGAGCTCCGCGCCAAGGTCGATGACCGTCTGCTCACCGCTTTCGAGCGCATCCGCAAAAACGCCCACAACGGTCTCGCCATCGTGAAAATCGAGCGTGACGCGTGCGGCGGCTGCTTCAGCAAGATTCCCCCGCAACGCCAACTCGACATCTGCCTGCACAAGAAAATCATCGTGTGCGAGGCTTGCGGCCGTATCTTCATCGATGACAAGTTGGTGCGCGAACACGAAAACGATGCACAATAATTGACGAATTTAAACGTTATTTTGCAATTAGTGTCTAACACGCTGTTTTTGAACTTAATTATTCACCTAAATTAAAAAAAAGTATTATGAAGAAAGTATTAA
Organism: uncultured Bacteroidota bacterium; assembly: GCA_902770735.1. GTDB lineage: Bacteria > Bacteroidota > Bacteroidia > Bacteroidales > WCHB1-69 > F23-D06. The sequence goes on from CACXUB010000001.1 coordinate 68,543, forward strand.
GCGTATTATGCATGGCCCTTCTGGCCGGAGGTATGATTTTCACCTCTTGTACGAAAAACTTTACCATTACGGTAAATTCCAACAACGATGCTTGGGGTACTGTGACGGGTACTGGCACCTATGCTGACGGTGCAACAGCCACTCTGACCGCTACTCCTAATGCTGGTTATGAATTCGAAAAATGGCAGGATGGTAACACCGAGAATCCTCGTACCATCACCGTCTCTGCTGACGAAACCTACACTGCTTACTTCAAAGCTGTCACCCCTGGTGTGAAAGTGACTTTCAAGGGAAGCAGCTGGGATGCTGGTGATTACGCAGGTAGCTTCTACTCTGGCACTATGCAAGATGGTACTCCTTATTCCGGATGGGTTGTTTCTGCCGCCCAAACCGCAGGTAGTGACTATCCTACTTGTGACGTTGCCATGCTGTCAGGCAAGAACACTGGTACTTTCACCGGCACGGCTGATGAATCCAACGGTGGCCTTCCTCAGAGCAACAGCTTCAACTATATTGAGTACTATGAAACCGGTGCTTTGACCGATGGTACTTACAATTATGGCGACTGGTGGGCTAAGACCGCCACGGTGAATGTCACGGCTTTCGACGCCACTTCTCTCAAAATGTCTGCTAATGTCGACGCTACCATGTTCGATGCTAGAGAGGCTTTTGTCAACCAATCTGGTGTTGCTGCTTCTCCCACGGCTGCCATGAAGGATGCTATCTCCAATGTCACCCTTACGACTTCCAAAAGCAATGTTGCCCTCAAACACGGTGCCAAAAACCTGGTTGCCGTTAAGTAATTAACCCTATAAGTTAAAAATAATGCTCACGTTTTCACGTGAGCATTATTTTTAAATAGCTGGAAAGATGAAAAAAATAATCATACTCCTCCTGGCAATGCCCTTACTATGGGTGAGCTGCAAAAGTGAGAAATCTTTGATTGAGCAGTCCGCTATGGGCTATCTCACGGCAATGGGCAATTACCGGATCTCTGAGGCGGAAGCCTATGCAACAGAAGAGACCATTGAAAACACCCTTCATGCCATTGAAAAATACATTATGCCGAATCTGGACCCTAACGTGGTCAAAGAAAACACACCGGCAACAATTAAGATAACGGACGTGACCATTGTTGGCGATACTACTGCTGAAGTCACCTATGTAAAAACGACCCCCGCACAAGTGCAAGAAGGCAAACTGGATATGGTAAAGCGAAACAAAGAATGGAAAGCACAAGTGTTCATCCAGATTCCAGATGTTCTAAAGATTGAGTACAAGGCAGATGAGAAAGCTCTTGATGAGAAGTACAAGGGCAAACTAAGACCTGTTGAATCCAAACAGCCGAATCCAAGCTCCAAAGTCCAACCTAAATAGACGTAGCAGAAAATCGG
>CACXUB010000001.1:69946-86983 GCA_902770735.1 uncultured Bacteroidota bacterium
TCGACACCGAGCTTATATTCGTGGTTGATTTGTGTCAGTTGGTCGGCACAGTTGTGGCACGGCGTAATCACCACAGAAGCACCCGTCGCCTTGATCTGGTCGGCTTTGATTTTGCCGATCTTCAGGCGGCGCTCATTGTATTCGCTCATGGCCAACATGCCGCCGCCACCGCCGCAGCAGAAGTTGTCGCTGCCGAACGGATCCATCTCGATCAGCTCCGGCACGGCCTGCTTCACCACATAACGCAACGAATTGAACAACCCTCCGTTACGCACGATGTTGCACGGGTCGTGAATCGTGTATTTTTTCGTGTTTAAGGTTTTGTCCAGTTTTATTTTTCCGGATTTGATGTATTCTTCAATCAGTTCCACAAGCGAAATCATCTTGAAATCAGGATGTTGCCCCATATAGTTGGGGGCTTCCCAACGGAGGGCGCGCGTGCCGTGGCCGCACTCGCCCAACACCAACGTTTTGCATTTCAGTTTCGCCATCTCATCGTACATGTGCTGCGCGATCTGCTTGGCGTGCGCGTCGTTGCCGGAGAAATAGCCGTAGTTGGTCACATCGTACATCTCGTCGGAGAGTGTCCAGTCGGCGCCGGCCACGTGGAAAATCTTGGCGGCGGCGGCGATGGAAAGCGGGAAGAATTTCGGCTCGCGCGGGTTCAGCGTGTAGAGAATCTCCGCATTTTCTTTGTTCATCGGGATCAACGTCTCCTCCGTTTCCAACTCGTCCTGCAGTTCCTCCTGCATCCAATCGATCGTATCGACAAAGTCCTCCTTCGGGATGGCCATGTTGTTTTTGGTTTTGAGGGCGGCATCGACGGTGGCCTGCAGCGAGTCGGGCACGCAGCCCATGGTGGCTAACATCCGGCGGCCCGTGCGCACCACGAACGGGATGTCAACCCCGATGGAGCAGTGCTTCACGCAACGGCCGCACATCGTGCACGCACCGAACAGCGAATCCACCATCTCCGCGACATATTCTTCCGTCAACTCCTTGGCATTCGTCAACTTGGGCGCGGTTTTGCCTAAGAAAGTGCAGTAGCGGCGATAGATGGACGACACCATATCGACCTTCTTGCCGGGGATGTATTTCGGTTCTTGAAATGTCTTGAAGAAGAGGCAGCTGGTCTCGCACAACCCGCAGTGCACGCAGGCGTTGAGGTGCGTAAGGAGCTTGCTGTCAGTATGTTTTGTCAATATGTTGACGGCCTTCTGGATGCTTTCGGAGGAAATGTCTTTCATACTCGTTTAATTTGGGCGCAAAGGTACATTTTTTTTGCTAACAGCTAAACACGATCTTGAAGCGGAGGCCGAAGCCTTGCATCGGGTAGTTGCGGATGATTTCGTAGTGTTTGTTGGCGATGTTGAGCAGTTCGAGTTTGAGGCCGAGGGTGGATTTGCGGAAGTCGAAATCGTGGCTCAGCGTGATGCTTTGGTCAACGTAGCCGGCCACCTCGTTGGCGGGGATGTTCTGCGAGAGGGCGTACCGTTTGTCGCAACCGATGAGTGCGTAAGAGACCGTGATCCAGGGCGTTTGCAGGCTCAAACTCGCCGAACCGGACCACAGCGGGGTGTAGGGAATCTGGTGATTGTAAGTTTTGCTCGTCGAGTCGGTGCGGTCAACCGCTTTTTGGTAGGTGACGTTGCCGTTCAGCCTTAGAATGTATTTGCCGGTGATGCGGTACTGCCAGAACGTGTTCAATTCCGCGCCCGCCACATACACTTTGCCGTAGTTCAGCATTGTCCAGGAGAAGAGGTTGTGCGACGGAAACGCCACAATCTTGTCTTTCACGATGTTGAAGTAGCCGTCTAACGTGCTGGAAACGGTGACTCTGCCGGCGGCGATGTGCGCCTCCTTCAGCACCAGTCCGAGATTCCATTGGTGCGTCTTTTCTGGGTTGAGGTTGACGTTTCCCACTTCGCGATAGTACAAATCGTTGAACGTCGGCATCCGGAAAATGTTCTTGTAGAAGAAGCGCAGGTGCAGGTCTCTGGTCAGTTCCGCGGACCCGCCGATGGCCGGTGACAAGTGTATATAGTCTTGCATATCAGGGTTTTCAATGATGATGTTGTTGACGTAGGTCAGCAACAGGTTGGCGTTGAGTTTCCACCGGTTTCCCTCCAAGAGCGCGGACAAGGAGGTCAGCGACGTAAGTCGTCCGGGGTGCGCGTATTCGAGGGAGTTGGCCTTCATCTGCTGGTAGAAAACGTCTTGCGCGAGGGCGAATTGCAGGTTGCGGAGATGTCGGATCGAGTCTTTCTCTGCAATCGGTGTAAACAACACGGTATTAGAGAGATAACTTTCGTGCTGATGGTAGCGGTTGTCTAAGAATCCGTCTAAATTGAGGTAGTCGGGGTCGTAGTAGCGAGTGTAGTCGTAGTTGAATTTGGCGTTGGCCTGGTACGCCCAGCGGTCGTTGAAGTACTTGTGGTAATGGATTTGCCCGAAGGCGTTCTGGTTCCACAGTTTCTGGTGTGACACGGCGTTGTAGAAGATGGTGGCGGAGGGCAGTTCGCGGGCGGAATTGTAGTAATAGAGCTTGACGTTGAGCCGTTGTGTCCGGTCGAGTTGCCAGACGGCGTTAAACTCGGTGTTAAGTGTCCTTGTCTCAGCGTTTTCGCGCCGTTCGTGCGACACGCTGTCGGTTGCTCCGCCATAGTGCAGGGTGTAGGGATAGTTGCCTTTTGAACGCATGGCGTCGGCCGACAGGTTCCAGAAAAAGAGCCGGTCGTCGCGTTTTTTCGAGCGCACCTTGTGGGTGACGCCGGCCTGCAGTCCGTAGAGTCCGTACATGCCCACGGTTCCTCCGATCCGGAATCGGAAAGGCTTGTCGGGAATAGCGTTTATCGTATTGATTTTCAGAAGACTGCTGTAGGAAAAGAGGCGTGCGGGAACGAAAATCCGGTCGTCCAGTCCGACCACCAACGAGAGCGAGGCGACGTTTTCGAGGGAGAGTTTGCCGAGGTCGATTTGGCCGGTCTGGCAGTCGGTGATGGCCAGGTCGTCGTAAGCCACGCCGGTGTGTTGGGTGCCGAGGCCGCGCACGGAGACGGTCTTCATGCCGCCGGTGCCGCCGTAGTCGCGCACCACCACTCCCGACATATACTTCAGTGCATCAGAGAGTTGCAGGGTCGGAAGTTGCTTAATCTGTTGAGCGGTAATCTGTTGTACGGCTGCCGGTCCGGAAAAAACCTTCTGTGGCTCGTCGGCGTTGATTCTGACTTCCCCTATTTTTTGCGTGCGTATGCTGTCACGTCCGCCCTGCGCCAGCGCACAAAGACAGTTTATCAGCAGAACAGCCAGTAAAAATGGTATTTTCAGACGTTTTTTCATTTTAAATTCAACGCGCAAAAGTATGATTTTTCCTGTTTTGAAAAAAATGTATTTTTGCACTATCATTCATTTTCACCTTAAAATAGTAAGAATATGAAAAACAATGCATTAAAAACGTTAGCGGTGTTATGCTTCGCTATCATCTGCGGTTTGGGATCCCTTTCCGCGCAGGAACAGCAGGAGAAAAAGGTCGCGTATAATTTCATCAATGAATACGGATTTTTTGTGGGAAAGAGAGTGGGTTGGACAGGCGTTTTCATCAATGGAATCACCATCAAGGGGAACGATGCAATAGGATTGGGCGTCGGTTACGGACTCAACAATGCCACTTTCCAGGAAGTTCCGATTTTCCTGAACTATCGCCACTACTTCGACCGTGGCAGAAAGCTGAAACCGCTCATCAATGCGGCTGCCGGTATCGGTCTGCATTTTTGGGATCAGGATGTCCTCGTTCCTTACACGAATGATTACGGTTATCAGTCCACGTATTGGGACACGGAATCCCGCAAAGGGGTAGGTCTCTATGCCACTATTGCCGGTGGTTTCCGCGTCAAGGCCCTTTCTTTCACCGGCGGCTTTTTCTTCAGGACGTTCCCGAGTGAGAAAGGCTTCAACGGTGGTATTGAAGCTAAGGTGGGGTACACGTTCTGAGGGTGCGTTGAGACTTGGACTTAGACTTAAGACTTAAGACTTGAGACTTAAGACTTGAGACTTAAGACTTAGACTTAGACTTAAAACATAAACATAGACTTAGACTTTGGTTGTCAGAGGGTATGAAAAAGCTGATTCATTGTAAGTTGGTACTTTTTGCTTCGTTGTTGTTGCTTTTCGGTACGGGTGTGCAGAAACCCGACCCCAACGTCAGTGTCCTTGACCGGATGACGTTGGAGGAAAAGATCGCGCAATTGCTGATTCTCCGCGTGAATAGCACAGATAACGAACAGTATAACAAGGAATTCGTGAAATTGGTGGCGCGTGTGCAGCCCGGAGGTGTTTGTTTCTTCAAGGGCAATCCCACCGCGGAAGCCTCGCTCACCAGACGGTTGCAGGCAGTCAGCAACGTTCCCCTGTTCGTCTCCATCGATGGCGAATGGGGTCCCGCCATGCGCCTCGACAGCTGCGTGGCCTTCCCGCGCCAGATGACCCTCGGCGCGCTTTCCGAGGAAAACGACTCCTTGATTTACCAGATGGGTCTTGAGGTGGCCGAACAGTGCAAGGCCGTCGGCATCAACCTCAACTTCGCCCCCTGTATCGACATCAACAATAACAGCCGCAACCCCGTGATCAACAGCCGCTCCTTCGGCGAGAACCGCGACAAGGTGTGCCGCAAGGCCGCTCTTTACATGCACGGGATGCAGGACGGCGGCATCGTCACCTCCCTCAAGCACTTCCCCGGCCACGGCGACACCGAGAGCGATTCGCATCTTGCCCTGCCCACCATCCGCAAAAGCCGCATCGATCTCGACGAGATGGAACTCTACCCCTACCGTCAGCTCATCAAGGAGAACCCCGACATGGTGATGGTCGGCCATCTCAACATCCCTGCCTTGGACACCACCAAGAAGTCTGTTTCCTCGTTGTCATATACCATTGTATCCCAGCTTCTTAAGAAAGAATTAGGCTATAACGGTCTGATTATCACCGATGGAATGGAAATGAAAGGCGTGCGTAACCAGAACCGCTTCGAGGGCGATGTGGAGATCCGCGCCTTGCTCGCCGGTGCCGACATCCTGCTGCTCCCCGGCGAAACCGACTCTGTCATTTCCGCCATCAAACGGGCGGTGGAAGAGGGTGTCATTTCCGAAGATCTCATCAACGAGCGGTGTCTGCGTGTGCTGCAGTTCAAGGAGAGTCACGGCATCACGAACTATACTTCCACCAACAGCAAGGAAATCATCAAGTGGCTGAACCGTTCGGAAGCCGTCTGGGTGAATCGGCAGATTGAGGAAAAAGCCCTCACGCTGCTGAAGAACGACGACGACATGCTGCCCTTGAATGCCAAAACTGCCGGAAACATAGCGTTCTTGTGTGTCGATCGCAAGGCTTACCAGAGCGAATACAAGCGGATTGTGGGCGAGTACAACCTGCCGTACTTTTATATGGACAAGAAGATTTCCACCAAAGAGCAGGCGAATATCATCACGAAGCTCGCTCCTTACAAGCAGATCATCGTGGCTTTCGGCGGCTCCAACCAGTTGGGTGGTTCCGGCTACGGCATCGACATGTCGTCGGTGAAGCTACTCAACCGATTGGCCAAGGAGAAACAGGTGATTCTCATCCATTTAGGAAATCCATACGCGCTCAACTATTTCGATTCACTGACGAACTACCGCGCCGTCATCGACGCCTACCAGTTCACGCCTTCCACCGTGGCGGCGGCGATGAAAGCTTGCTTCGGACAGATTGTCTGCGAAGGCACACTGCCGGTCAGCATCAACGAGTACCCCGCCGGCAGCGGCATCCTGATGAGCAAGTCCGTTGAAAACTTCTCTGTTTTACCTGAAAATATCACGCAGCAGCTCGACAAAATGCTGCAAGACGGTATTCAGAATCATATTTACCCAGGTTGCGAGGTCATCGCCCTGCATCACGGACAACCCATTTACCACAAGGCTTTCGGCTACCTCGACTACAACCGGCAGGAAAAGGTGACCCCGCAGACCATGTACGACATCGCTTCGTTGACAAAAGTGGCGGCTACCACCCTGGCTGTCATGAAGTTGTACGATAACGGGGAAATCCATCTGACGGACAGAATCGGCAAGTATGTGCCCTACCTGGCCGGCACCGACAAAGCGAACCTCACCCTTGAGGAACTGCTGACGCACACGTCGGGAATGCCCGCGTTCATCCCGTTTTACAAGTCCATCCAAGGCAATGAGAAGTACCTTCGTGCCAGTAAAAGCGAGAACTTCAGTATCCAAGTGGCGGACAACCTTTACCTGCGCAATGATTACCCCGACACCATCCGATACAAGGTGGCGCATTGCAAACTGAAAGAGAAAAAGTACGAATATAGCGATCTTAACTTCCTGTTGCTCAAAGATATGGTGGAGAATGTCACGATGATGCCAATCGAGCAGTTCTTAGCCGAAACGTTCTATCAGCCGATGGGATTGTCGCACACGTCGTTCAAACCGTTGCAGCATGGATTCCACAAGAAGGAGATCGCCCCGACGGAAAAGGACGGGACGTTCCGCAAGCAGCTGGTCCATGGTTATGTCCACGACCAGACCTCCGCGCTGATGAACGGCAACGCCGGTAACGCGGGTTTGTTCTCCACGGCGGAAGAAATCGGTGCCATCTTCCTGATGTTGCAGAACGGCGGCATGTATGACGGAGAGCGTTATTTGTCGGAGAGCACGGTGGCGGAGTTCACCAAGATGCACCATCTGCACGGATGCCAGGTGCGTGGTTTCGGATTCCACACTCCGAAGGCAACCGGAACGTCTTCCATTGTGCCGGCAGCCGCATCCACGCACATTTTCGGTCACCAAGGCTTCACCGGCACGGTGGTTTGGTGCGACCCGAAGGAGGAGTTGATTTTCGTGTTCCTCTCCAACCGTGTCTGTCCTGACGCGGAACCTAACAATCTGGCCAAGAGCGGAATACGATTGAAAGCGCATGAGTTGATTTATAAGGGAATAGGGAATAGGGAATAGTGATTAGTGAATAGTGATTAGTGAATGGTGAATAGTGAGTAGTTTCCTTGAGCGGCCTCGATAGGGGCAAGAGCTTGGTAGAAAGAAAAATAGATATTAGATACCGGTCGAAGAATCGGAATGAAAGATGAGAAATATGAATCCTACAATATTATATATAGAAACCGCCACGGATGTGTGTTCAGTGGCGTTGTCGCGGGGCGCGGAGGTCATCGGGTTGAAAGAGGAGGCCGGTGGCAACAACCACGCCAAGCATCTGTTGCCTTTCGTTGACGAGGTGTTGAAGCAGGGCGGTTGCACGGTCAGTGACCTCAACGGGGTGGCGGTGAGCGTCGGTCCCGGCTCCTACACGGGTCTGCGCATCGGTGTCTCCACCGCGAAGGGCATCGCCTACACCGCCGGAATCCCTGTGATGGCTGTCGGTACGCTGGAAAGTATCGCGCAGGGAGCGAGAGAGTCATGGACGGACGCCTCCGCGGAGCCGTTGCAGATTGTCCCGATGCTCGATGCCCGCCGGATGGAGGTCTTCACCACCCGATACAGCTTCGACATGCAGTCGTTGGAGGAGGTTTCTGCCAAGATCGTGGATGAAAACACCTTTGCGGAGTTGCTTTCGGAACACAAAATGCTGTTCTGTGGCAACGGGATGCCCAAGTGCCGCGAGATTCTCTCCGCCAATTCTAACGCATTCTTCACCGAGGTACCCGTTTCGGCAAAAAACATGCTGCCCGCCGCTTTACGAAAGTGGCAAAACAGTGATTTTGAGAATGTTGCCTATTTCGAACCGTTTTACCTGAAGGAATACGTGGCGGCCAAACCTGTCGTGAAAGGATTGCGGTGATGGACATACACGAACCGATAAAGCGAGACCGGAACCTGAACATCACGGTCGTTGCCGACGATTCCCGCGTCGGCAGGGTCGCGGTGGACCATGGTGTAATGCTGGCCGAGGTGTTCCAAGCCTCGCTGACGGTCATGGCGAATTTCGGGTTCGGGTTCGGATTGCCGGAATCCCGCCATATTCCCGACGACAGTGGCTATCTGAAAGAAATCCGGGATATGGTTTCGGAGACGAGAAACAGTCTGGTTGTCACGGACTACATCTTCCCTGAAACCCTGTTCAAGTATGCGGAGGAGCACAACACGGCCATGTTCGTCATCGGGGTGGCCTACTTTCCGGAAGACCGTGCGGAGTGTTTTTTTACTGCGAAGAAAGCGCTCAAGTTCATCCGCCAGTCGCGATTTCCCGTGATGACCGTTACGGCGTATCTTGAAAGTGTCACCGACTACAAAAACATCCTGCTTACTTTGGACATCGAGCGCCAGAACAAAGAAAAGGCGCTGTGGGCGGGCTATTTCAGCCGGTTCTACGGATCTGTCATCCATATTCTCTATCCGAAATACAAAGACGAAGGGTTGGTCAAGTTAGTGCGCGACAACGTGGATTTCGTGGAGAAGCTATACGATAATCTGGAGATAACATACGATAAGTATCAAGTGCCATCGCACAGCCACTTGGATGCATACGCTTTGACGGACACGCACGAGTCCGGTGCCTTGGTCATCATGATGACGCGCTACTACACGCTCGCCGATGTGCTGACGGGTCCCCGCGAGCGCAAAATCATCGGCAAGACAGGGATGCCGGTGCTGTGCATCAACCAGCGGGACGATCTGTATGTGCTTTGTACGTAGCCAGTTTAGGGGTTTAGAAGTTTAGGGGTTTAGGTTGTCAATGTTTTTTATATTTTTGCAGTTTCATTGAATCGAACGAAAAGATGGCGAAATTAGCAGTTGTCATACTCAATTGGAACGGGAGGAAATTCTTGGAGCAGTTCCTGCCGACGTTGCTGAAAACGCTGCCCGACTATGCGGAGGCGGTGGTCTGCGACAATGCCTCCAGTGACGACTCCGTTTCGTTCATGAAGGAGCGGTTCCCGCAGGTGCGGTTGCTCCAGAACGATCGCAATGAAGGTTTCGCAAGAGGTTATAATATTGCCTTGCAGCAAGTTGAGGCGACTTATTACTGTCTGTTGAATTCCGACATTGAGGTGACAGACGGTTGGATTGAGCCGGTGATCGAGCAGATGGATGCGAACGAGAAGATCGCCGCGGTGCAGCCCAAACTGCTCTCCTATGCCCGCCGCGACGAGTTCGAGTATGCCGGCGCGAGCGGCGGTTTCATCGACAAGTACGGCTATCCTTTCTGTCGCGGCCGTGTGTTCTCGAATGTGGAGAAAGACCACGGGCAGTATGACACGGTGGAGGACATTTTCTGGGCGACCGGCGCGGCCATGTTCGTGCGCAGCGACATCTATCGCACGATGGGCGGTCTCGACGACGACTTTTTCGCCCACATGGAGGAGATTGACTTCTGCTGGCGCATCAAGAACATGGGATTTAAGATCAAGGTGAACCCCGCCTCGGTGGTCTATCATATCGGCGGCGGCACGCTTCCCAAGAACAATCCCATGAAGACGTTCCTGAATTTCCGGAACAGTCTCTACCTGCTCATCAAGAACTTGCCCGATGAACGTCTTGCCAAAACATTGATACTGAGGTTCTTCTTGGATCAGGTGGCGGCGTTTTCCTTTCTCGCGCAAGGACATTTCAAGGATTTCGCCGCGGTGTACAAGGCGATATTCACCTTCGCCCGTACGTACAAGAAGTACTATGCCAAACGGAGTACGCTTCCCAAGCTCGCTTTCCAGGATTGCTATCCCGAGTCGGTGGTGAAGCTGCATTATTTGAAACGTAAGAAAAAATTTGACGGAAAGTCATTTTCATAAAACTGTCTGAAATGGAGATTTTTGCCCAGTTTTACCATTATCTGCTGCCTGTGATGACCGTTTTGGGTGTGTTGGTGTTCATCACATTGCAGTTCGTGACGCCTGCCTACGGTATGACCTTCAACAACCGCTGGGGTGTCTCGGTGCGCAGCAATTTAGGGTGGTTCATGATGGAGTGCCCGGTTTTTTTCACCATGTTGGTGCTATATTTCATCTCATTGGGACTCAACGTGAAACCCTTCAATGTGGTGACGTGCGTGATGTTCATCTTCTTTGAATTCCATTATTTTCAGCGGTCGTTCATATTCCCGCTGCTGATGAAGGGGCAGAGCAAGATGCCGTTGTCCATCATTATCACGGGTGCAACGTTCAACACGTTCAACGCCATCATGCAGGGTGGCTGGCTCTTTTTCTTCTCGCCGGCGGATGCGTACCCGATTTCTTGGTTCTGGTCGCCGCAGTTCCTCTTCGGCACGGCGTTGTTCCTTTTCGGCATGGTGGTCAACCTCCATTCCGACAGGGTGATACGCGATTTGCGCAGCGATATCACCGACAACAACTACTATATCCCCCACGGCTGGATGTTTAAGAAGATCAGTTCCGCCAACTATTTCGGGGAGATTCTGGAGTGGGCCGGTTTCGCCATCCTCACCTGGTCGGTGTCGGGCGCGGTGTTCCTCCTGTGGTGCATGGCCAACATCATCCCGCGCTCCAAGGCGGTCTATGCCCGCTACACCCAATTCTTCGGCGAAGAGTTCACCTCGCTGAAGCGGTATAAGATCTTCCCGTATATTTATTAGCTTTTAGCTTTTAGCTTTTAGCTATTAGCCTTTAGCTTTAGCCAACAGCCAACAGCCAATAGCCAACAGCCAACACGCACAATAAAATTAAAAATCTGCTGTTTATAAGTAATTACAGCGGACAGGAATCTGCTTTTTGAAAGTTGTATCTTTGTTCGTTTGTAAAATCAGGTTATAATCAGTGAGATATATGAAGATATTCAAGCTTTCCCTGCTTTTTTTGATGGCAGGAGTGTTGGCCGTCCAGACGGCATCCGCACAGCGGACGGAGAATTTCAAATCGCCGCTGTATGAGTATCAGACGGCGGTGGATCTGTTCAACAAGGAGAAATACGGCTCGGCGCAGCAGTATTTCAAATATGTGTATGAGAGCACCGATGACAAGCAGCACGACTTGAGAACCAATTCGTTGTTCTATCAAGGCGTGTGCGCGGCCAAGCTCGACAATCAGGACGCCGGTTATCTGTTGCAGACCTTTATTGACCGTTATCCCGTGCACACTTCCGTGCCCGAGGCCCGGTTCTATCTCGGCCGATTCTATTTTGCACGGAAAAACTACAAGAAAACCATCGAGCACTTTGACGAAATCTACGAGTCGCAGATTCAGCCTGAAAATGTGCAGGAGTACCATTTCAAGAAAGGGTACGCCTATTTCATGACCAAGGACTACGACAATGCGAAGATGATGTTCCTCAAGTCGCGCGAGGAAGAGGGACCTTACAAGGACCGCAGCACCTACTATCTCGCCTACATGGCCTACCAGAATGAGCAGTACGATGCCGCATTGGAGGATTTCCTCACCTTGAAGGACAACCCCGAGTTCAAGAACGAGGTGCCGTACTTCCTCACCCAGATATACTTCAAAGAAAAGCAGTATGAAAAAGTGCTGCAGGTGGCGCCCGAGGTCAACATCCCGAAGGATCAAAACCAGTCGCAGGTGGTACGTTGCACCGCCCTTTCGCACTATAACCTCAACCAATATGAGGAGGCCGCCGAAGGGTTCGCCAAGTTGCAGGACAACACCCAGATCACGATGGACCGGAACGACTGGTTCGCGATGGGCTTCACGAACTACCGCGTGCGGAAGTACAACGAGGCCATCCCCGACTTTTCCCGTGCCGCCAACGACAAGGAACCCGATGCGATGACCCAACAGTGTTATTTCCTCATCGCCGACTGCTACATGAAGACCGGTCAACGCACCCTCGCGGCGCAGAGCTTCAAGGAAGCTTCCAAGTACGACTTCGACCCTGCCATCAAGGAGGAAGCGTTGTTCAACTATGCCAAACTGCAGTGCGAAACCTCCACCAGCCCGTTCAACAACGGTATCGAGGCTCTGCAGGATTACCTCAACCAATACCCTCATGCGCAGCACAGCGAGGAGGCCTCCGACTACCTCTCTCGGATTTATCTTTCCACCAAGAACTATCAGGCGGCCATCACCTCCATCGAGAAACTGAAGTCCAAGAGCCCTGCCATCCTCAAGGCATACCAGCGCTGCACCTACAACCGCGCGCTCGAACAGCTCAACAACAAGAACAACAAGGAGGCCATCGCCTTGCTGAACAAGACGATTTCGTCCCCGTCCGACAAGAAAACCCACTTGGACGCCCTCTACTGGAAAGCCGAGGCGCAGTACCGCAACGAGCAGTACAAGGATTCCTACTACTCCTTCCAGACTTATCAAAACGCTTCAGGTGCTTCTTCCAACGAATATTACGTACCGTCCTATTACTCATTGGGTTACGCGGCTTTGAAGCTGAAACGTTACAAAGATGCCGGTAATAATTTCAAGACATATCTGAACAAAACCAACAAATCGGAAGATATTGATCTCCAAGCAGATGCATCCGCCCGCTTGGCCGATTGCTACTTTATGCAGCTTGATCTTCCGAACGCCATCAAATACTACGACCAGTGCGAGCGTCTCGGGCAGTCGAATGCGGACTACGCCGTCTATCAATTAGCCAAATGCTATGGTTACCAGAAGAACAACAACAAGAAGATCCAGACATTGGAGAGGTTGTTAAATAACTATTCATCAACAAGTTACAAAGACGATGCGGAGTATGACCTGGCGGTGACCTACCACACGCAGAACGACTACACGAGCGCCATTTCCGCTTACAAATCGTTCATCAAAAACCATCCGAAGAGCCAGTACATCCGTCAGGCGCACACTCGTTTGGCGCAGGCGTACCTGAACAGCGACAACCCGCAGATGGCCATCTCCACTTACAAATATGTGGTGGAGACCTACCCCGGGTCGCAGGAGGCCAAGGATGCCCTTGCCAATTTGGAGACCATCTATACGGAAAACGGCAACACCAGCGAGTTCTTCGACTATGTGCGTTCCAAGAACATGAACATCTCCGCCGACCGTCAGGACTCCATCTCCTTCAAGGCGGCGGAAACCAAATACAACCGGGGGGACTGCGAGGCTTCCATCGCCGCTTGTCAGGACTATATCCGTCAGTTCCCGAACGGCTCGTTCGTGGCCAAGGCCCATTTCTACAAGGGCGAGTGCGAGTACGGCATGAGGCGTTATGACGATGCCTTGGTTGATTACGAGGCCATTATCAAGAACTACAAGACGGAATACAATGTTACCGCTTTGCACAAGGCTGCTTCTATATTATATAATGACAAGAAGTATGCGAAGGCGCTGACCTATTTCAACAAGCTGATGGAGAATACCACGGCGGAGGAGGAAATCCTCTACGCGAACAACGGCGCCATGCGTTGTGCTTACTTCCTGAAGGAATACCGTTCGGCGCTGACGAGTGCGGAGAACATCATCCGTGCCAACCAGCCCGACCAGGATCTGCTGTCGGAGGCATTGCTGATTGCCGGTAACTCGGCGATGGAGCTCAACGAGGTGGCGACGGCCAAGGGCTACTACAGCCAGTTGATGCCGAAGGGCAGTAACGATTTGTGCGCCGAGGCCGCCTACCATCTGGCCGACATCGCCCTCAACCACGACAAGAACCTCGACGACTGCGAGGCGCGCATCAAGGCCATCCTCGGCAGCGACTACTCCTCCGAATATTGGTATGCCCGCACCTTCATCCTCTACGGAGACCTCTACAAGGCCAAAGGCAACTATTTCCAGGCCCGTCACACTTACCAAAGCATTGTCGATAATTACGGCGGCGCGGATTTGGTGAAGATGGCGAAAGAGAAAATTGCGGAGGTCGATGCGCTGGACAATAAGTAGTTAGCAGTTAGTATTTAGTAGTTAGCAATCGAAAATAGATACAGAAAGATGAAAAAGATAACGATTTTATTAACGATATTGCTTGTAGGAATTGGTTTGCGGGCGCAGGTGGTGGATTCGGCGCAGTTGCTGATCCGGTATGTGCCGAAACTGGCCAATTCCAACAAAATCAACCAGCAGGCCGTGCTGAAGGACACGGTGGTGAGCGAACAGTTGGATTTCAACTACGTGATCGCCCCGAACAAGCCGGAGTTAGATTTCGCGCCCGGCGACATGCAGGTGGGCAAGCTCAACCCCGAGGTGAAGGAACGGTATTACCGCAACTACCTGAAACTCGGTTTCGGGTATCCCATCACGCCGTTGGCGGAGCTGTCGATGCATAACTGCCAGAGCCCCAAATACTCCTATGGACTGAACTTCCATCACTTCTCGTCATGGGCTGAACCCATCGGCAAGGAGCAGAAGAAATACGCCTACGCGCCCTCGAGCGACACGCGCATACATTTGTTCTTCAACCGCATTTTCAAGAACTACACCTTTTACTCGTCCGTCGGCTACAACCACGAACTCGCCAACCTGTACGGTTATTCCACGGATTGGGTGCGGCCGGAGTTCTATCCGAATCCCGAGCACTATTACAGCAAAGAATACCGCGACAGTATCAAGAACAATTTCAACCACGTGCGTGCGGAAGTCGGGTTCCGCTCCAACTACACCGCCGAGGAGAAACGGCTGAAAGAAGATGTGCGGGTGAATTACGACTTCATCCACACCAGTTGGAAGAACATGGAGCATGGGGTCGGCCTGCACGGTGTTTTGGCCTACGATGAAAAGTTTTTGAAAATATCTGGATATCAGCACTATCAGTTGGACTTGGGCTTTGACTATTTTAACAACACCTGGAGCGACAGCATCCCGATGGGCACGGACGGCAGCCGGATGGCGCGTCGTGCCGAGAACAGCCTCATGTTCGAGCTGAAGCCAACGATGAGGTTCAGTATCCGCGAGTACCACCTGATGTTGGGTGTCGGGGTGCCGGTGCTGAACCAGTACAACAAAACCCAGTGCCCGATCTATCCGATTGCCGAGTTGCAGATGGGATTGATCCGCGAGGTGCTGAACTTGTATGTCGGGGTGGACGGCCGAAGCAAATACACCTCGTTTAAGAATCTGCTGTACGAGAACCCGTACGTGAAGCCGAATTTGGACACGTTGCGTTTCATGAAGTCGCAGATCAGCATCTATGGTGGCGTGAAGGGCAAAATCACCTCCAAACTGAACTACCATGTCTCCGCCCGCTACTCCTATTGTCGCGACCTGCCGTTCTTCATGCTCGACACGGCCAGTCTGCTCAAGAACCAGTTCGACGTGGTATATGCGAAGAAGGGAACGGAGCTGGACGTGACCGCCAATCTGAGCTGGGAGGCCATCAACCATCTGTATTTGAGTCTGACGGGACGTTACCACGACTTTTTCTTCCTCGAAAACTACGACTGGTTCAATTCCGATCAGATCACGGGCGGCAAACCGCTTTACATCCCGCGTTGGGAAATCGGTTTTGAGGGCAAGTACATCCTGAAGAGCCGCTATATCATCACGGCTAACGCCAAGATGGGCTTCAACCGCTGGGCTGTGGTGCCGAAAGGTGTGCCGATGTTTGACGAATACGGGAATCCGATGCTGGATTGGGATGGGAATCCGATGCTTCAGTTCGAATATTCGTTGGAGAACGACATCCATCGCTTGGAAAACGGGGAGAAAAGCAGTGTCAAGCCGGTGCTGAACTTTGGTGTTGGCTTTGAATACTTGATTACCAAGCAGTTCACGGCGTTTGCGCAGATCAACAATATCGGTTGCCAGTATGCCACCAAATATTACGGCTTCAATAACTTCGGCATCAATGCCATTGTGGGTATTACCTATTCCTTCGGTAATGAAGCGATCAAACCTTTGAAGAAAAAGACAACCAAAACCGTCACACCTGCTTTCTAATCATATGCGAAAAATAGTCTTTTTCATCGTACTGCTGTTCGCGTTCCTCTCCTCGTGCAACACCACGAATCATCCGACCATTCCCTATCGGAAGGTGGATTTCACGATTTATCCGAATGATGTAATGTATTATAGACTAAATACTTACGGCGGATACGAGTATTTCACCGGCGGTATAGGCGGGATTATCGTTTTCCGTTTAGACGAGTGGACGTTCAAAGCCTACGACCGATCCTGTTCTTACGATTGGGAGGAGACGGGTTCCTGGATCTGGATGCACCCGAGCGGCATCATGTTGGTGGACTCGCTTTGTGGTTCTGTTTACAACATTCTCGACGGCACGGTGATTTCGGGTCCTGCCCGGTGGCCGTTGCGCGAGTACAACACCCGCTACGACGGAGTGCGCCTTAGGGTGTATAGTTAGCTGTTAGCTATTGGCTGTTGGCTGTTGGCTGTTGGCTGTTAGCTGTTGGCTGTTGGGAGATGACTTAGGTTTGCGGTGTAGGGGCAAACAATTTAATTATAGTATATATATATAACAATGTGCAGTTTTTTTTTGCACATTTTTTTTTTCATCAAATCCGTATTGAAAAATTTTATATTTTTGCAAGCTTATTATAGAGTGGATAAAAAGTTTTATGTTTAATATAAATTAATGGCTATGATTAAAAAATTACTCGCAACGTTAGGAGTAATCATCCTTTTCGCAACTGCGGCATTCTCACAGAGCCAGATTAAAGGTAAGGTGACGGACCAGACCGGTGCGGCACTGGGTTATACCCGTGTGATGCTAAAGGTTGGTGACCGTGTCGTGGGCATGGGTCAAGCAGATGCGAACGGTGAGTACTCGATTTCGAATCTTGACGCCGGAACGTACGATCTGGAGGCAGATGCAGTGATGGTCGGCAAGAAGATGACGAAGACGAACATCTCGGTGGGTTCCAGCCAAGTCGTGTTCGAAGACTTCGTTTTTGACCTCACAAACGACCTCGTTGAAGTCGTGATCGAATGGGAACCGCCTGTGTTCTCGCAAGATGCTACGACTTCGGGAAACCGTATGTCCGGTGAAAGCATCCGTACGACGCCTGGTCGTTCTGTGACAAGCGCTTTGGCCAACATGGAGGGTGTCTCCTCTGTGGATGGTGCCATGACGAGTGTCCGTGGTAACCGTTCCGACGGTCAGCAGACTATCGTCGATGGTATGCGCGTGCGTGGTAGCAGCGGTGTCACGATGTCCT
>CACXUB010000002.1 GCA_902770735.1 uncultured Bacteroidota bacterium
GATGGCGCTTTGCTACCGGCTGGCTGTCGGCTTTCCCTTGTCGGCAGGCGGCCTCCAGCACGGCCATGAGACGTTCGTTCTCCCACGGTTTCACGATGAAGTCGAACGCACCGCGTTTCATGCCCTCCACGGCGAGCGGCACATCCGCGTAGGCGGTCATCAGCACCACCTGGATGTCGGGGAATTGCCGTCGCAGCTCGGAGAGCCAGTAGAGGCCTTCGTTGCCGGTGTTGATGTCGGTCTCGAAGTTCATGTCGAGCAGCACCACATCGGGGCGGAAACTGCGCACGGTGGAAATCAGCACTTTGGGTGTGCCAACGGTTTCCACCGCCTCGAAGCGTGGCGGCAGCAGGATGTTCAGCGTGGCGCGCACTCCCGCGTTGTCATCCACAACTAATATTTTGGATTTTAGTTTGGGCATAATCATTATAACTTTGGGTCAATAGTTCTCACGAAGCCATTCGCTAAAGAAATAGTCATTAATACGATAATGGCCGTCGGTATGAGAAATTATTTCCTTGTCGCGCAACCCTTTTATCGCAGATTGGACGGAGCTGGCAGACTCCAAGGCATGCCGACGTACAAAGTTCCCCGACGTGACGGAATCCACCACACCCTCTTTGGAAATGGCTTGAAGGACTCTTTTCTGTTTGTCTGACAGGTTGTTAAGTTGAGATTTATATCCCCCTTCCTGTACTTCTGTGATATTTTGTCTCGCCTTTTCTATATCTTCTATAGAACAGTTCCCTCCATCTTCCGTCATTGAAAACAGTTCGTTCATCATCATTTGCATATACCATGTAACGCCGTCGTAATTCTCGTACACTTGCTCAACTACATCTTTTTCAATAGATTTGCCATATTCAGTGAACAATCGTGTCACAAAATCCGTATAGACCTCCAATTCTAAAGGACGCAAGTCCATCAGTTGTGCGCTTTGATAGAAAGGCTTGGCTTTTGACTGAAACATTTGAGAAATCGTGTGTTGCTTACTTCCACTAAAAATAAACGATGTTTTGGAGCATTGCTGAATCAATCCTCGCAACAACGCTTCAACACGTTTTTCACGAAATTCCGCCACCTGCTGGAATTCGTCCAATGCAAGAACACAAGGATTCTCCGCAGACTCCAGATAGGCAAAAACCTCCTCAAGGGTTGTGGCCGGATTTTCCACAGCACCGATCCCCAATTCAAACTTTGGCTCACCCGTCAAAGAATCTATCTTGAAACCTGCTCGTAACGACTTGATAATTTGAAAGAAAGATTCAATACGTTTCTCTTTTTGCGACTTGAGCCGCTCAAAAACAGTCTTGCCCAACAGGTAGCTCATTTCTTGCAAAGATGTCACGGCATAGAGATCTATAAAAAAGGTCTCATAATCGTCAACTAACTTTTGTTGGCGAAACAAATGTTGTATCAGCCCGGTCTTACCCATGCGGCGCGGCGATACCAGAACCGTATTCCTCCCATTTTCAATCTGCTTAATCAAGAAGTCAGTCTCCGCATTTCTGTCGCAAAAAAGGGCTTCAGGAATGATCCTCACAACCACGAATGGATTCTTCAAGTTATTGTATATCATACTTTTGCAAAATTATCATCCGAATGATTATTATAATTATAATAATTGCAAAGATAATGATTTTTCCATTTTACAAAAATAAAATTACCGAAAAAAAAACAATTTGGTTGGTGGATTTCTGTATTCCCGCAGATTTCGCAGACTTACGCAGAAAAAACATCTGCTCTATTCTGCGAGTTCGGCGGGATAACATCATTCCGTCCTCAACGACTTCACCGGGTTTACCGTGGCGGCCCGCAAACTCCTTAAAGTGACCACCGCTATGGTAACAGCCAACACCGCAACCAAAGCCACCGCGAACACCCAGACGTGCAGCGGCACGCGGTAGGCGAAACCTTCCAAGTAGCGGCGCATCACGAACACACTGACGGGCACGGCAATGACGAAGCAAACCAGCACGATTTTCACGAAGCGGGAGCTGAACATCGCCAATATCTGCTTCACCGTGGCCCCGTGTACGCGACGGATGCCAATCTCTTTGCGGCGGTGCTCCGTCTCGAACATCACCAATCCGAACACGCCCATGAGCGAGATGACGATGGCCAAGACGGTGAACAACGTGACCAAAGTCGAGAGGTTGGTTTCTTTTTTGTATTGGTTCACAATGGATTTCCCAAACGGTCTCACCCAAACCGAGAAGCCATCGTCCATCACAGGGTCCAGATCGTTGAGGGCTTTCAACGTGCGTGCCATTACGGCCGCAGTGTCAACGCCCGCTTCGGTGCGGATGAAGAGTCGGCAGCAAGGGCTCCACGGCTCCTTGCCGTAGATGTAGAAGGCGAACGGCCCGATTTCGTTGCGCAGCGAGGAGAAGTTGAAGTCTTTGCAGATGCCCGCAACCTCAGCCGGGTTGCCGCTGTGCCCTTGGATACGGTCTTCGGTGGTGATTCCGTACATTTTCTGCGCCGTTTCGTTGATGATATAGACCCCGTTTTCCGACTGCTCGTCGGCCAGGGTGAAGTCGCGGCCCTCCACGATGTCTATTCCCATGAAGCGCAGGAAGTTCCATGAGACGGGATAGACCTGCCAATGCACCTGCTCGCCTTTGAACGGACGGTTCCACGTCATGCGACCGTCAGCCACAAACGGGCCGTCGCCCCAGGCAATCTCCTTGATGGCGGGATCCGATTTCAGCTGGCTCTCCACGGCGTTGCGGTCGCTGGCAAGTTCAAACGTCAAGTGCGACTGCAGCAAACATTCCTGATTGAACCCCATATCGTGCTTCATCATAAAACGATGCTGCTCGTGGACGAATATCGAGCAGATAATCAGCACGATAGAGACAGTGAACTGCAAACCGATCAACCCGATGCGGAACGCTTCACCCTTCTGGTTGCTTCCAAGCGAACCTCGCAGGGCGAAGGCCGGGTTGAACGAGGTGGCGAACAAGGCGGGATAGATGGAGGCGGCCACCGAAATGAGCAACGCCAAGCCGACAGTCAACGCCACGATGCCCCAGTTTTGGCTGAACGACAACGGGGTGTCGATGAGCGCGGCCAAGGAGGATTGCCGGAACAGCGTGACTATAGCTATGGCCAACCCCAAGGCGACCGCCACCATCAGCACCGACTCGCCCACCGACGACATCACCAACTGTAACCGACTGCTGCCTAAAATCTTGCGTGTATTGAGACCTCGTAACCGCAGCGGCACCAACGCCAAGAAGAAGTTGATGTAGTTGATGAAGGCGATAACGATGACGAAGATGGCGATGACCAGCAGCGTAATCGTTGTGTTGCGGTTGCCCGATTTGCCCGGATGCCCGACATTGTCGGCAAAATAGGTGTCCGTCAGTTTCACTAAATGAGGACTCCAGCCCTTGTCAAACTCTTCTTTCTCCTTTTCATTCATGCCCTCCAGTTTGATTCCTTGCGCTTTCACCCAATTATCGATGGCAACTGCTTTAGCCGCCGTCTCAAAATCCTTCAAATCAGCATCTTCCTTAAGTTTGATGAAATAGTTCCAACCCCATTGGCTCCAGTCGTCCATACCCGCCTCACCCACGTTCAGAATAAAGTCGAAGGAGGAGAGGTCGCTGTTGACGGGCATATCCTTGTAGATGGCCACCACCGTGACATCCGCCCAATTCCAGTAACCATATTGGAAATGGTCGCCCACTTGCAAGCCCATGCGTTTGGCTGTCGACTCGGACATCACCGCATCCTTATTACTAATCCAATTGTCCAAGCTGCCGGCAACGAGCTCAAAGCCAAACACATCGATGGCGGGCTTGGAGAAGCTGGTGACCCTCAACTCGACGGGCGACTCTCCTTCGCTTGTGCGTGCTGAGACGACATCGCCACCCTTGATGGAAGCGCATCCGCCCGCTTCAACGCTGGGCACGGCTTTAATGATGGCCTCCGACATCGGGCGGTTGACGAAGGTCATATACGCATCGCCCCCCGACGACCAGTCCGGCATAGAGAGACAGTAGATCCGGTCGCTGTCCTTGAGTGCCTTGTTGTAGGTGAGGTCGTGATGCACCTGCACGAGGATAATATAGAGGGCGGCGAAAGCGGCGGCCAGCCCGACGATGTTGAGGATGGCGGAGACCATCTCGGTTTTGGATTTTTGGATGATTCGCATAATATGATATTTTATTATTTTTGCCGAAAAAATGATTTATGCAGGTACTTACTGAAAAAATATCAAGAGAACAACTTAAAGAATTGGCATCCAATACTTTCATTGATATGATTAAGTGTGTGGCCGATGTGAGAAAAGGTCTTCTTGCTGTGGACGCAGAGCTCCATGCTGACTTGGAGTCGATGTTACTCGAGAACGGTTCGGAGCAGGAAAATCTTTGGGGTTTCAACCTGTATCCAGAAGAAACAGGGGATGACTTCATTGAATTCGACTCCTTAATCAATATCCGTTCTTGGCAAGGCAACCGCAGCCGTGATGTTGAGAATCCAGAAGTCAGGGAACAAATAAAATCCATCGTTTCAAAATTCGTTGAATAATGCAGCACGAGACACTCAGTAACGGAGCGTGGGCCGATATGCCCTTTCCAAAACAGATGGCCAATATTGGGAGCGAAACTTATCGTGCCACGAAATGGCTCGCCAAGGGCCGTCGCGACAACGCCGAAAAGGCCTTTGAGCGGATGCAGGAGCTCATCGACCTGACCATCGCATACGGCAGGCTTGGGCAAACCAACCGCAAAGCCCTCCTGAAAGAGCTTTGCCGATTCAGGGAACTCTACTGCGGGGCTTTCCTTGATGGGAATTTGGATACCCTTTCCGCGCTCAACCGTTATTTGGACCATTTTGCACATATCAATTGACCTTTTCAAGTAACTACTCCTTCTTCAACGCCTCCGCCGGGTTCGTCCTCGCGGCGCGGAGCGTTTGCCAGAGGACGGAGAGGAAGGCCAGCAGCAGGGTGACTGCAACCGCCACGACGATGATCCAGCCGTAATGTTCGATGCGGTAGGCGAAACGTTCCAAGTATTTGCCGCTAAGCCAGACAGCAATTGGAGTACCGATGATGGCCGCGATTCCGACGAGCATCATATAACCCTTCACCGTGCGCCACAACTCGCGGCTGACATCGCTGCCGAAGGTTTTGCGGATGGCGATACTTTTCGTGTTCTCGCTACTGTAGTAGGTGCTCATGGCAATGAGGCCGAGCAAAGAAATCAAGACGGACAGAAGTGCGAACAACACCACAAGCCGCACGGCCTTTCTGACAGGTATCAAGGATTTGTCCAGCAAATCCCGCACATAGCCGTTTCGGGCGGGTGGCACCGCAAAACCGTTCTCTTCGGCAGAATACTCCTCGTATGCTTTCATGACCGCCGCTTCTGTTTTCTTGTAATCTCCTGACACTTCGATCATTAAACCTTCCGCTAACGCAACATCCTCTCTCCGGGCAATGACAATCAACGACTGTGCCTCATTAGCCGAGGAGGCACTTATGGGGATGTCTTCGTAAACACCTCCAACACATTCCACCTTGGCCCCGTTGAAGTTGAATCTTTGGCTATAATAGTTCATCGAGGAATCGTTCAGAAGCAGTTTCTCCGCCAACGATTTGGAGAACCATACGGAATTGGGCTTGGGATGCCCGAAATCCTCTACTACATGCAGTCCGAGCTGGTTGAAATAGACATCATCACAAAGAATGGACCACGCGGTGATTTCCTCACCTTCCATGTCCGGAAAACCGAACATCTGCTGGATTTGCCCGGCGAAACCGCGTCCGCAGCCGACACTCTTCACCCCGGGAATGGTCTCCAAACGGTCTATAAGCGGCTGCAGTTCAGTATAGTTCTGGGCGAAAAGCTGAAGCGAATATAGTCCCTCGAAACGGGCGTTGAGAGGACGGTTGAGCATATAGCGCATCTGCACCTCCATCAGTAGCGCCATGGCAATCATCACAACGGTGATTACATTTTGGAACACAATGAACACCTTGCTGAACAGCATCTTGTTCCGGAAACGGTAAGTGCCGCGCACAACATCTATGGGTGCGAAACGCGAAGCCAAGCCCGCCGGAGCCAAGCCCGCCAAACAACCCACCAGCACAATGACTAAAAGATAGGTCGCGAGATAAGTTGCCGACATGCTTATCTGAATTGCCGTGAACTGCCATGTGTGGAAACTGCCATCACCTGAATTTCCCAACAGGCTGTTCACCATAGGGGTCAGTGCCAGAGCCAACAGCAGCGCACCTATAAAACATACTGCTGTAAACGACATGGATTCGAACATATACTTGAGTACGATTCTGGACTTTTGTGTGCCGAGAAGACGTCTCGTGGCCATCTCCTTTGCCCGTTTTCCCGACAAGGCCATGTTCAGGTTGATGTAGTTGAACAACGCGGAGATGAAGAGCATAAGCACCACAACCGATAAAACATGCAGCATCTGCCGATTGCCGCTTTTGAAATGGAACTGGTTTCCGTTGAAAAAGACCTCTGGCAACGTATGGATGATAAAATCATTGACCAATCCGATGCGGTCGTAATTTTTGTGGCAGATAGTGACTATCTTTTGGGCAAACAGTTCTTTGTCTGTGCCTTCATGCACCTTGAGCAAGGTAGTGAAATTCCCGACTGAGCTGAAAGGCACGTTCCCGACATGTGTCGGCTCAAATTCCGGGTTGAGGAGGACTTCCGTGGTCGGCATCATCGAGTTCGTGAAGTCGCGATAGACACCGCAGACCGTGTATTCGCCTGCGTCCTCGAAAAAATAGCGCATCTTGACTTGCTTGCCCACAGGGTTTTCACCCAACACACGCTTCGCAAAAGACTCGGACACCAGACACTGCCCTTTCAACCGGTAGGGCTCAAGACTGCCCTCCACCACGGGGTGGTCTGAGAAAATCTCGAACAGTTCAGGATCCCCATACGTCACAATGGCATTAAAAGGTTCACCTTTATATGTGACAATGGCATCCTCGTCGGTTGAACCTATCCGGCAGGCCGTCTCCACCTCGGGAATTTCCTCCTCGAAGCAGGCTTTGTCCCACCACGAGAGTCCGAAGAAGTAGTTGTCAGCACTAACGGCATAGACACGGTCACCGTCAGGGGTAGAATAGGCGATGGCGTACTGCTGCCACACGTAGCTGCCGATAATGATCACGAACGCGAGGCTCACGACCAGCCCCACCGCCTCGATGGCGGTATAGAGTTTGTTGCGAGATAGGAATTTGAGATAACTTTTCATATCTTCATCACAAGTCACAAATCACAAATCACAGTTCCGGCAGCACATCCTCCACAATCCTGCCGTCGAAGAGGTTGATGATGCGGTCGGCGTAGCCGGCGTCGCGCTGCGAGTGGGTGACCATCACGATGGTAGTGCCCTCGTTGTGCAGCTCGGTGAGCAGGTCCATCACCTCCTTGCCGTTCTTGCTGTCGAGGTTGCCGGTGGGCTCGTCGGCGAGGATGAGTTTGGGGTTGGCGACCACGGCGCGGGCGATGGCCACGCGCTGCTGCTGTCCGCCCGAGAGCTGCTGCGGGAAATGCTTGGCCCGGTGGGTGATGGCCATCCGTTTCATCATCGCCGTGACCCGCTCTTTGCGCTCCGTCGCGCTGATGTTCAGGTAGCGCAGCGGCAGCTCGATGTTCTCATAGACGTTCAGCTCGTCGATGAGGTTGAAGCTCTGGAACACGAAGCCGATGTTGCCCTTGCGGAACTTGGTGCGCTCCTTCTCCTTCAGGCTGCCGACCTGCTGGCCGAGCAGCTCGTAGGTGCCCTCGGTGGGGTTGTCCAAGAGGCCGAGGATGTTGAGCAGCGTGGATTTGCCGCAGCCCGACGGCCCCATGACGGCGACGAACTCGCCATCGTTGATGGTGAATGACACCCCGTCTAATGCGAGGGTCTCGATGTCTTCCGTGCGGAAGATTTTGGTGAGGTTTTGTACTTGTATCATATTGTAAGGTATTATTGATGTTTCGATACTCCCAGGGCTCACTGCGTTCACCCTTTTTGGAAGCCCAGAGCTCACTGCGTTCGCCCTGGGTTGACACGTGTCGGGCCTACAGCCCTCTTGGAATATGTCTATAATATAATTCGCATAATTCGTTCAATTCGCCGATGATTATTAGCCGTTTATTCTTTCTTCAGGGCTTCTGCGGGGTTTGTTTTCGCGGCGCGGAGGGTCTGCCAGAGGACAGAGCCGATGGCGATGACGAACGACAGCAACACCGTCACTACGAAGATCCAGGGATGCAGATCAATGCGGTAAACGAAGTCCTCCAAATAACGTCCGCACAGCCACACGGCCAAGGGAATCGCTATCACGTTGGCTATCAGTATCATGATGACATACTCATTCAGATTGCGGCGGGTTTCGCTCTCCAAGGTGCCGCCAAACACCTTGCGGATGGCGATGCTCTTTTCGCGTTCGGAGGCAAAATGGGTGCTCATGGCCACCAGACCCAGCAACGACAACAGCACCGAAATGCCCATAATCAGCTCGATGAGGCGCATCTGCCGCTTTGTCTTGTTATATTTCGAGGCAACAACATTCTTCAGGAAATCGTTGTATTCCGGCTCCATATAGGTGCCTAACACCTTCTCGCAGTGCTTTTTGTAAACCGCATCAATGGCACGTTTGGCATCCTGGTGGTCGCCCACGATTTCCAACAACGGATGAGCACTTCCCACAAAAATAGGATTGTCACTGCAAAAGACAATAGTAAAGTCCTCGTCGGCTGCATGCAGGGCATCCAACATGTTGAAATCTTTGATGACACCGCACACATCATTACCGATATTGCCCTGCTTCCAGGCAAAAATCGTGTCGTAGTTATAGACTCCGCGTGGCAACCCCGTCATGCCGGCCACGGTACTTTCCGTCATCCAAAAACTCGTTGCCTCCGGTTCATGAAACTGTTCAATCACTTGAAAACCCATCATGCGGAAGGCCGCCGAGTCGCAATGAAACGAAGCGACCCTTGTGTCTTTTTCTGTCTCGCCCATTTTATTCATTAGTAAATGCGTTGTTGGAACGCCCGGAACATTCTCGGTAAAAGCCAATTCCTTCACACAAGGCAAACTGCGGAGCTCGTCGATGAAAGCTGTCTTTTCAGGAATAACATCCAACTTGGAACTGATAAAATAGAGGTTGTCCGTCTGCTGACCGACAGGGCGATTCACCATGTGCCGCATCTGCAACTGCATCGTAATCACCAAGGCTATCAGCACAATGGAGATGACGTTTTGGATTACCATGAAGATCCGCGACAACTCTTTGCGTGAACGGAAGCGGAAGGTGCCTTTCACCACATCAATGGGCTTGGTCTGTGACACAATGACCGCAGGCAAAATACCAGCCAGCAGCGACACCACCGCCACCATCATCAGATAGGCAAGGAGATAACCCGTCGTGAACGGAATGCGCACCGCCACATTTGCCCTCAACAAATCGTTGACAAAAGGCACGATTGCATCGGCTAACAGCAAACCGACGACAAAGCAGCAGAGGGTGAACAGGAACGATTCGGCCAGAAAACGTCCGATGACAGCCGACTTCTGCGCTCCAAGCAATCGCCTCGACGCCATCTCCTTCGCACGTTTTCCTACAAGCGCCACATTCAGGTTGATATAGTTGATGAGGGCGGAAAGCAGCAGCAGCAGCCCGACCACAACCACGTTGCGGAGCATCGACCTGTCACCTTGTTGCAAACGGCATTTTGTGTCGCTGAAAAAGATTTCATCCAGCCGTATCATAGCGACGCCTTCCTTGTAAAAAACGGTAAACAAATCACCATAAGTCTTCTTGCAAAGTGCAGTCACTTTTTCAGCCAAAAGCACACGGTC
This sequence comes from uncultured Bacteroidota bacterium, assembly GCA_902770735.1. Classification (GTDB taxonomy): domain Bacteria; phylum Bacteroidota; class Bacteroidia; order Bacteroidales; family WCHB1-69; genus F23-D06. The sequence goes on from CACXUB010000002.1 coordinate 9,853, forward strand.
GGCATTCGGCACCACCTTCATGAAAGTATGGATAGAATTTTGATAATAAAGCGGGTTTTCTCTGAACACAGCCATGCACTTGCAGGTTTCAATGTGGCCAATGATATCGGCATCATACAACAAAGAACTACCCAAATCGGAGAACACGCCTACCACCGTCAGCGTGTCTTCATCTGCAACCACCTGTTTGCCAACCACTTCCCCTCCCATTTTGGAGGCCAACTTTTCCGAAATGAAGGCGACATGGGCTTTGGTAAGATTGTCGGGACCACCTTCCTTGAACTGGACGGGAAATACGTTGAAGAACTCTCGGTCGCAGAACAAGCAATTGCCAACACACGACACGTCTTCCGCCCTAAGAAGCTGGTCGTTTTGGAAATAGAAATGGGTCACGCATTCCACTTCGGGAAGTTTGTCGCCAATGATTTCCTTCATGCCGTAAGGATTGGTCATATTTTCGCTGCCCACGGCATATATCCGCTCGCGGTCTGGGTTCTCACGCGGCACGGCATATTGCTGCATCACGTAGCAGAAGCTGATGATGACAAACGCTAAGGCAACACTGAGCCCCACCACTTCGATGGCGGTGTAGAGTTTGTTTCTGCTGAGGAATTTGAGGTAACTTTTCATATATCTTTCGGTTATAATTACTCTTTCTTCAACGCCTCGGCGGGGTTCGTCCTCGCGGCACGGAGCGTTTGCCACAACACCGAGAGGAAGGCCAGCAGCATGGTGACCACAACCGCCACGACAATGACCCAACCGTAATGCTCAATGCGGTAGGCGAAACGTTCCAAGTATTTGCCGCTAAGCCAGACAGCAATTGGAGTACCGATGATGGCCGCGATTCCGACGAGCATCATATAACCTTTCACCGTGCGCCACAGCTCGCGCCGCACATCGCTGCCGAAAGCCTTGCGGATGGCGATGCCCTGGGTGTTCTCGCCACTGTAGTAGGTGCTCATGGCGATGAGACCAAGCAACGATAGCAGCACTGATAATCCCATGAAAATCTCCAACAACCGTACGGTACGTTTGGCAGGCTCCAACGACTTAAGATTCAGGTCGTCCACATAACCGCAATCGTCCTGTCCCGCAAAGGGTTCCCCATCCTTTTCCGCCCACTGCTGGCACTGTTTCAGGATGATCTTCCGGACCTCCGAATGGTCGCCGATGGTTCTGACAAATAGATCGCTTGCCCATGCCAACTTCCGGGTTTCCTGTACCAGTACACCCACGTTCTGGTTGCTTAAGCCATCCGGAGAGGCCGCGCTCTCCCCCGGGAAATCTTTAAGCATTCCGCCGATGTAGTCGGCATCCTGATTCATCATGATTGCAAGTTTTTTCGGCATAGTAACCGATGTGTCAGAAGCTCCGCTTTTGTCAAAGGCGTGTTCACCAAGCCAGAGGGAATTAGCAAGTGGATGGCCGAAATCCTTCACCACCTCGAAACCTAACATGCGAAAATAGGCACTGTCACCGATGAGCAACTTCAAGATAAAATCTTCCTCGTCCAAACGTATGCCGACAGAATAAGCCGCGCTTCCGGGAAATCCTCGCCCTATGCCAACCTCTTTGACACAAGGCAGTTGCGCTATTTCATCGGCCAAAGTAGCCAAATGAGACACAGGATACCAGATCCCGCTTATGTAGAACAAGTCTTTCGTGTTCGCATGGACAGGCCGCTTGATCATGTGCCACATCTGCACTTCCATTACGATGGCAATGGCTATCAGTATAACAGACAAGACGTTTTGGAAGATAATGAAGATTTTGCTGAGCCACATCTTGCTGTGATGGCGAAATGTACCTCGCACCACGTCAATGGGTTCGTAATACGAAGCATACAGTGCGGGTAACCATCCCGAGAGCGTTCCCATCAGCAAGATTCCGCTCAGATACGCGACTATATAAGTCGGTTTCATCATCAACTGCAATTGAATGTCGCTTTCCGGTGTTGAGCTGGCCAGCAGCCAATTCATCACAGGCACAAGCGTGTGAGCCAACAAAAAGGCAAAACCGAAACATACTGCCGTGAACAACACAGATTCGGTAATAAGTTTGCCCATGACGGAGAGCTTCTGTGCCCCCAAAAGTCTGCGGGTAGCCATCTCCTTGGCGCGTTTACCCACCAAGGCCATATTGAGGTTGACGTAGTTGATGAGTGCCGACAGAAGGAGAAGGAACACCACCGCTGACAATATCCGTATGCTGCTGAGGTTGCCGCTGCGTAATACATAATCGTTCTCAGTGCGGAAGAACATCTCCTTGAAACTGAATATTTTATGTTCTTTATTGATCCACGATCCATAGTTTTGACGGCATACTTTAAGTATTTGTGCCTTGAAATCTTCTTCGTTGGTGTTTTCCATCCTGCGAATAAAGGTCTTCGTGCCGTCCAGGCTGTGGAAAGGTTCGCGCCCAGCCCACCATTTCTCATTCACCGGAATCAATACATCAATGTGGGCAACCAAGGTGTTTTCCGGACCATCCATAATGCCGCAAATGATGTATTCCTCCTCCTCTCCTTCTATGACGAAACGTTGTCCTATAAGGTCGCCCTTTTTCTCCAGACTGTTCGCGAAACTCCGGCTGACAATGGCGTTATGGGTGCCGTCGAACGGGATGGCTGTGCCCTCCACAAGGCTAAACTGGGGAAAGATCTTGAAGAACTCCGCATCCACCTGACGAACTTCCGCTTCATAGTTTTTTTTGTGGTAAGAAATCTCGTCGGTGGCATAGCCAAAGCGAGCTATAGCCTCGATTCCAGGCACTTGCGCTTCGATGGAGGACTTATCCCACACTGAAAGTCCCAAGTTAGAGGTGGTTCCGAGGCCGTAAATGCGGTCATGGCCAGGTTGCTGATACACGACGGCCAGATTTTGCGTCACGTAACTACCGATTAGGATGACGAAGGCGAGGCTCACGACGAGTCCTACCGCCTCCACGGCGGTGTAGAGTTTGTTGCGACTGAGGAATTTAAGGTAGCTCTTCATAATCTTTCGGTTTTGTCTGTAGAGACGCGCCATGGCACGTCTCTACATCCTTCATTATCATTTTCCGTGCCAAAATCATAAACCACTGGTTGTCAATTCTCTAAATATCTAACAAAAGGGCCGCTGTAAAGATTTCTTACAGCAGGTGTAAGGTTTCTTTACAGGTATCATCATTTTATTAAAAGTCATCATTAAAACTTTCATAATGGCAAAGATATTATTTTTGGTAGAAATAAGTATGATTGACGGAAAAGTGTATTATTTCATGCGATTGTTTTTCGGAAAAGTGTATTTTTGCAGACTTGAATTTAACGGAAAAGTGTATGTTAAAAAGGAAGATTCAAAAGGAAATCGCTGATTATCTTGATAATGGGTCTGATAAGATACTGGTTCTTGATGGAGCTCGTCAGATAGGGAAGTCTTTTATCATTCGGTATGAAGGGCAAAAACGTTTCAAGAACTATATTGAAATTGATTTGTATGAAGACAAGAATGGTGAAAAGATCTTTGAAGGTACGAGAAACAAAGAAGATTTTTACCTTCGACTCAGCACTGTTGCCGGCGACCGTATGGGGCAAAAAGAGAACACGTTGGTGTTTTTGGACGAGATACAGGCCTATCCCGATATGCTCACCCTCTTGAAGTTCCTGCGACAAGACGACAGATTCACCTATATCGTCAGCGGTTCTCAATTAGGAATTGCCCTTAACGAAACGCTCTCCAAGCCCGGCGGGAAAATCAAGGTTGTGAACATGTTCCAGCTTGATTTCGAGGAATTTTTGTGGGCCAACAACGTAGGAGAAGAGTTTGTCGAACATGCACACCAGTGTTTTTTGAAAAAAGTAGCCTTGGACGAACCACTCCACAACCGAATGATGGATTTGTTCAAGAAATATTTGTTGGTGGGAGGATTACCCGATGCCGTGAACAAGTTCGTTGAAACACACAACATCGTTGAAGTGAGGGCGGCTCAAAAGGAGGTGTATGATCTGTATAAGGGCGATGCAAGTCAATATGACAAAGAACGCAAACTGGTTATTGAGCGGGTGTACGAATTGGTGCCTTCTTATCTTGAAAACAAGAAGAAACGGGTTCATTTCAACCAAATAGAGAACAAGAAACAGGCACGGGCTTGGCAATATCAGGCTGAATTCGAGTATCTTGTAAAGAGCGGTATCTGTCACGAAGTAAAAGCGATTTCCAATCCAAGGTTCCCTCTTGTGGAATCAGAGAGCAAGAATTTGCTGAAACTGTATCTGAATGATGTGGGACTGTTAACCCGACTGCTTTATCAATACAGCATAGCAGCCATTATGGACGATGTGAAGAGCGTAAACCTGGGTTCCGTGTATGAATCGGTGGTCTGCAGCGAACTTGTTGCGCACGGCTTCCCGTTGTTCTATTACGACAACAAAAAGAAAGGCGAGATTGAGTTTCTTGTGAACGATTATGATCTGCTTTCGGTTCTTCCCATCGAAGTGAAATCGGGGAAAAACTACAATGAGCACGCTTCGTTGGATGCCTTTGTTGCCACTCCCGACTACCACATCGAACAAGCTTTTGTAATGTCGAACGAGCGCGAAGTCAAGCAAAACGGGAAGGTGACTTATCTTCCGATATACTACGTCATGTTTTTCATTCCGTCAACCCCACCGACGGAAGTTCTGCTGTAATTCGCTCTTTCGCCAAACAAGTTCCTTGGCGCAATCCCATAAAAAAATCGAGATTGCGCCAGAATTCTACCACAAGGTTGGCGCAATCTCATATTTACGAAAACCAAAGCGTTGTCCATAACCAACAGTTTATACACAAAAATGTTGCCTATAGACAACACTTTTGTGTTTTTTCGAATTCTATTCTAAGAAAGCATATACTATCCCCATCATTCATAATTCATAATTCTTAATTCTTAATTTCCAACACCTCCGCCTCCCCATACCCGTCATACGACGACGTGATCACCCTCTCCCCGGGCTCCAACCCCTCTAAAACCTCGTAGTACTGCGGGTTCTGGCGACCGATGCGGATGTCGCGCTTCACGGCTTTGGTGCCGTCCTTCGTGACGACGTAGATCCACTTGCCACCGGTCTTCTGGTAGAAGGCGCCGCGCGGGATGAGCACCGCCTCCACCGGCTGACCGAGCTGCAGGTTCAGGTAGAACGTCTGACCGTTGCGGATGTGCTCCGGCTGGCCGTCCGCGAATTTGAAGTCGGCCTTGAACTTGCCGTCGCGAACTTCGGGATAGACCTTGCGTATCAGCACGTTGCACTTGCCGCCCTGCCGCTCGAAGTCGGCCTCCAACCCCGCTGTCACCCGGTCGATGTAGTGCTCGTCAATCTGAGCTTCGATCTTGTAGTTGTCCTGATTGTTGATCTGTCCGACCTTGCTGCCCATCGCGACAGACTGTCCGAGCTCCACATCGACGAGGCCCAGCTCGCCGTCAATCGGGGCTTTGATGGTGAGATTCTCCTTGCGTTTGCGTATCATCTGCATGTTAAGCCGCATATTCTCCAGGCTTTCGCGCATCTGCCGGATCTCCACCGACCGGTAGAGGCTGTCCTGCGTGGCACGGTTCTCCACCAGTCTGAGACGGTCTTGGGCCAGTTGGTAATCCTCTTCGGCCTGCAAAAACGCCTCCTTGGCGATAAGATTGTCCTGATAGAGAGACTTTTGCGCCTCGTAGGTGCGTTTCTTGCGGCGCACCTCCATCTGCAGCTGCAACTTTTCCTGCTGCAGGGTCAGCTTCTGCTGCTCCATCTGGATCATCGTGTTGCGGAGGATGTTCTCCTTTTCGGCCAGGTCGGCCTCGGCGTTGAGGATCTGCATGTCGAGACTCTCATTGCTGAGGATCAGGATGACGTCGCCTTCGCGTACGTGCGCGCCCTCCTCCGCGACGATTGCCTGCACCACGCCGCCCTCCAACGGGCTGAGCTGCACGGTGGTCATCGGCACCACGCGCCCGCTGATGCGGATGTAGTCGTTGAACTCGCCGCAGCGCACCTCGCTGACGGTGATTGCTTCTCCGCCCACACGCAGCTTCCTGGCGTCGTCGCGCAGTGCCAGCCACCCGATGAAGACGAGCAGCAGTGCCCCGCCCCAGTAGGGCAGCGCCTTGCGGGTGAAAAGTTTGCGGATTCCTTTTTTTTGCTCTATCGCTCTATCCATAGCTTTTGTTTTTGACTGCCCCACACTGCACTTCGCTTGTGTGGGGTTATTAAGATATCGTGCCTCCGGCACGCCCTGTGAGCTGAAACATCTTCTCTGTAACGAGGTGTCAAATCTTAAAAAACAACACTGGGAAGTGTCGGCTCCTATTCATAATTCATAATTCTTAATTCTTAATTCCAAAATAATACCGCACCACCCACGTCTTCAGAAACAGCTGCAGCTTCGCGTTGAGCAGTTCGGCGGTGGCGTTCAGGTGGTTGTCGGCGACGGTCCGGTAGTCGAGGGCGGAGATGAGTCCCTGCTCGAACTGTCTGGCACTCAGTGTGTAGAGCTGTTGCTGGAGGGCGGCGTGCTGCTCGGCCTGACGAAGGGCGGCGGCTGCCCCGTTGCGGTCGGCGAGAGCGCGGTGGATTTCGGCCTCCACGGTCTGCCGGGCCTGTGCGTATCGTGCTTCCGCACGGTCGCAGTCGTTGCGCCGCCGCGCGATTTCCGTCTGCCGCGACAGCCGGTCGTAAATCGGGATGCTCAGCGACAACTGCACGTACTCGCCGCCATTGTCGGAGAGTTGCCTCCAGTAGGGAACGGGCACGTAGTCAGCACGCCCCGGGTAGGTGAAATAGGTCGAGGACCATCCGCCATACAGCGACAGCGACGGTAGCAGCTGCCAATTCGCGGTTTTAAGGGCGAGGCGGGCGGTCTGCCGCTCATTTTCGGCTATGATTACGGCCGGCAGACGCTCCGCCGCCCGACTCACCTCCATTGCACGCACCGCATCCGACAGCACCGTATCCGTCTCCACATCCGTGACGGAGAACGGCTGTTCTGTTGGATATAACATAATGTCTTTCAACGTGATATAGGCATTCTGAAGCAGATTCTCACAGACGATGAACCTGTACCTGCGGTCGGAGAGGTCTGCCTCCATCTGCAGCACATCCGCCGGCGATTTCTGTCCCAACTCCTTCTGCCGTTGCGCGAGCCGCAAGGCCGTCTCCGCCGTCTCCGTCTGCGACTGTAGCGTTTTCAACAACTCCGTGTAATAGAGCACATTGCAGTAGGCCTCCATCGTGGCGAGACGGATCCGGTCTTCGCTCTGCTGGATTTTCGTCACGCCCGTCGCCTCCGCCAGTTTCGTGATTTTCAAGTTGTTGACTGCTCTGAATCCGTTGAAGAGGGTGATGCCGGCAGAGACACCGTAACCATTGTGGAAGGAGGTGGTGGTGCTGTAGGTGTTCGTCTCGGGGTCGATGGAGCGGCCGAAGTTGGAGTAAGCGTAAACATCGCCGCTGATCACCGGGGTGAAGGCGTTGAGGATAGCGTTGCGGCGGGCTAACTGCGCGTCGCCGAGGTCGGCCTGCAGCACGCGCATCTCCGCAGAATGCGACAGCGCGTAATGGATGCAATCGCGCAGGGTCATCACCGCCGTGTCCTGCGCGTTTGCCGTCCCGCACAAGAGCGTCATCAATAAGGCTATGGTCGTTCTTCTTGACATGTTTTTACCTTTTTTTCCCGTTGTAGAGACGTTGCGCGCAACGTCTCTACGGTTCACAAAAAAACGATGCCAAAAGGATGCCAAAACCGTAATGTGCTGGTTGTGAAATGTTCAGCGAAAGAAGGCGAAAGGGAAGTGTAAGAAAATCTTACAACGGCTGTAAGGGATTTTTACGTTGCACTTTTTAACTCATGTCTTTGAATAAAAAATAATTTGATAACACACCGTTATATCAAAAAAAAGTGTATTTTTGCCGCCGATTTCAACTGCCGCGTTCTTCTAACGGTTAGGAATCAAGATTCTCAATCTTGCAATATGAGTTCGATTCTCATACGCGGTACTAAAAGCCACCTTTCTTGCGAACAGGTGGTTTTTTTTTTGTCAAAAGATAAGATTATAATCAAAATGAAAAAGTTAATATTTTGGATTCAGAATGCACGTGCATACGCACTGCCGCAGAGCGTACTGCCAGCATTGGTGGCCGTCTTCATGGCTGTCGGAAACGAGAATTTCTCCATCGGACTGAGCATTGCCGCTGTGTTCGGGGTGATGCTGGCGCACCTGGCGGTGAACCTCTTCGACGACTACTTTGATTATCAGTTTCATAGCGAAGATGTCCGGCAACAGACGGCCGAGGAGGGACAACGTGCCCGCATCGCAAAAAGTCCCTACTTGACCTCCGGCGAGGCGACTCCGCGACAGCTCTTCCTCGTGGCTTCGCTGTTTGCGCTTGCCGCTATATTGTTAGGTTGCATCGTTTTCATAAAACGCGGACTCACACCACTTTACATCGCCCTGGCCGCCGGTTTCCTCGGCTTTTTCTACTCCGGCAAACCCATCCGCTTCTGCTTCCACGGTCTCGGCGAACTGGTCACGGGCCTCATTTTCGGTCCCCTGCTGATGGCCGGCGTCCACTACGCGGCATGCGGCACCCTCAACGCAGGCGTGTGGGTCGTGGCGGTGGCCGTGGGTCTCTGGGTCGTCAACATCCTGTACACACACTCCGTCATGGAGATTTCCACCGACAAAAAAGTGGGAAAGAAAACCTTGGCCGAAGTCCTGAAAACCAAACCGTTGCAACTAACAGCTTCTGCAATCTTCAACTTCACTCCTTATATCATTCTTCTCATTTCGCTGATTCTCAAACATTTGCACCCGGCTTTTTCCGCCATCTTCCTGTTGCTGCCCCTCTCCGTCACGTTGTTTTATCTCCTCCACCAATTCTGCTACCACCCCGACCGTGAGTTCAAACGGCAGTGGTGGTTCGGTCCCATCGAACACTGGGACGCGATTTCGGAGAACCACCTCGAATGGTTCGCCATCCGTTGGTTCCTGGCCCGCAACATCCTGCAATTCGCCAGCATCATCTTCATCGTCTGCTCCTTAGTGGTCTAACCCTCTCTGCCAAAAGCTAAAATCCAAAAGCCAAAGTTATAAAAAAAAATTGTACTTTTGCGCCCTGAATCGGCCCCGTAGTTTAGCTGAATAGAACGTCAGATTCCGGTTCTGAAGGTCGTGGGTTTGAATCCCGCCGGGGTCACTAAATACAGTCCGTATGAACATCGAAAAATACGACGAAATCCGGGCTTCCCTGCCCGCCGGTGTGCGCCTGGTCGCCGTCTCCAAATTCAAACCGGCGGAGGACATTTCCGCGCTGTACCAACTCGGGCAGCGCGTTTTTGGTGAAAACCACGCCCAAGAGATGCGTGCAAAACACGAACAGCTCCCCAAAGACATCGAATGGCACTTCATCGGTCACCTGCAGACCAACAAGATCAAGTACATCGCCCCGTATGTGTCTATGATTCACAGCATTGACAGTTTCGACCTGCTCAAAGAGGTCAACAAACACGCCATCAAAAACGAGCGCACCATCCCCTGTCTGCTGCAATTTCACATCGCCGACGAGGAGACCAAGTTCGGCTTCACGCTCGAAGAATGCGAGGAAATGCTGCTAAACGAAAGTTTTCAAGAGCTAAAAAACGTTAAAATCCACGGGGTAATGGGTATGGCCACCTTCACGGACGACCATGACCAGGTGCGCCGCGAATTTCACCACCTTCATCAGATTTTCGATGAACTTAAAACCCGTTACTTTTCGCAAAATCCTGATTTCAAGGAACTTTCCATGGGCATGACCGAAGACTACCCCATCGCCATCGAAGAGGGCAGCACCCTCATCCGCATCGGCAGCGCCATCTTCGGACCGAGATATTAGCTATTGGCTTTTGGCTTTTAGCTTTTGGCAACTAAACATTAAACTACCAAACTTATGAGAAAGAAAACCACATTCCTGATTATCGCCCTGTTGATGGGCACTTTTGCCGTTTATGCTAATGACGGAGACTCGACGGCGGTTCAACGCGACAGGAAACCCAAACCCAAAAAAGAGAAAAGCGAAGTCCGCACCGGCTGGACTTTCGGTATCCTGCCCAGCGTGGGATACGATGCGGACAAAGGCTTCCAATACGGTCTGCTGAGCAACGTTTACTATTTCGGCGACGGCTCCGTCTATCCCGAATACATCCACTCGCTCTACTTCGAGGCGGCCTACACCACCAAACGTTCCGGACTTTTCCGCTTCGCATACGACTCCAAATTTTTGATTCCCGGGCACCGTTTCAACATCGACGTGTCGTATCTACCTGACGCACTGTGCGATTTTTACGGCTACAACGGCTATCAAACCGTCTATAACGGCGGCTGGGCCAAGAAGAAAAGCGACGATTACATCTCCCGCGCCTTTTACAAATCTCAACGCGACCTCTTCCGTTTCGTCACCGACATCAACGGGGAAATCGGCGCCGGGTGGTACTGGAACGCGGGACTCGGCGTCCTCGGCTACAAAATCGGTCCTGTCAACCTCGACATGATCAACAAGGGCAAAAAGCCGGAGAACATGCTGCCTTATGTGGACGGTCTTTACGACAAATACGTGAAATGGGGAATCTTGTCCCCGGCGGAGGCCAACGGCGGCTGGCATCCCTTCGTGCACGGCGGCCTTTCCTTCGACAACCGCGACCGCCAGCAAAACACCAAGAAGGGCATGAACGTGGATCTCTTTCTGACCTATTATGCTGGCTTTGGCGAAGACAAGGATGCCAACAGCTTGATTTTCAACGCTTCCTTCCGGCATTTCGTGCCCGTTTACAAAGACAAAATCACGTTTGCCTACCGTTTGGCCACTCAGTTGGACGTTGCCGGCAATGCCCCGTTCTACCTCAACAATTACTACAATAACCTGTTCATACAGAGAGTATTATACGAAGGACTCGGCGGCGGAAACACGAACCGCGGCATTCTTCGCAACCGCATCGCCTCCAAAGGCTACGCCTTCGCCAATGCCGAATTCCGCTTCCAAATCTGCAAATTCGACATCGGAAAGGAGCATTTCTTCATCGGACTCAACCCGTTTGTCGATATGGGACTGGTCCTGCAACCCTACCGCCTCGACAAAATCAACATCCTCGACAATATCGCGAAAAACGACCCCGACTTCGACCTCGAAAACCTGCCCGACTACATCGTTTTCGACGAAAGCAAGAACGTTTACCGTCCGCACTTCTCCGGCGGTCTGGGGCTGAAAGTGATGATGAACGACAACTTCGTGCTTTCCGTGGACTGGGCGGTGCCATTCGACAAGCGCGACAATACTGGCATGGCCAACATTTACGTCAAAATGGGCTATATGTTCTAATCAATGAAAATATCTGAAAACCAAAACCTTAAAGATTACAACACCTTCGGAATGGAGGTTTTCGCGCGGCGTTTTCTGCAAATTGAAAACGCTGGTGAGGTGCCTGCACTGATCACCGAATATCTGCATCAGGAACCTTTCTACATCCTCGGCGGCGGGAGCAACACCCTGTTTACCAAAGACTTCGACGGCTCCATTGTGCATCCGGTCTTCACCGGCATCGAAGTCGTGGAGCAGGCGTGGGACGCGGTGGTGCTGCGGGTGGCCGCCGGCGAACCCTGGGACAACCTCATCCAATACTGTATCCGTCACGAACTATTTGGCATTGAGAACCTTACGGGTATTCCCGGATGGGTCGGAAGCGCACCGGTACAAAATATCGGCGCGTACGGAGTGGAAGTCAAAGACACCATTCTGAAAGTGGAAGGCTACGTCATCTCCACCGGCAAATCCCTCACGCTAAGCAACGCGGAGTGCCGATTCGCTTACCGCAACTCCATCTTCAAACAGGAGCTCAAACACGACTTTATCATCACCCACGTTTGGTTTCAACTATCTAAGAAAAAGCATTTTACACTCTCCTACCAGGGGTTGGCGAAGGCTCTGGAAGAGCGGGAACTGCCCTTGACGCTGCACAGTGTCTCCGACTGCGTACGGAAAATCCGCGACACCAAGCTGCCGGACCCGAAAATCGTGGGCAACGGCGGCAGTTTCTTCAAAAACCCGGTGATTCCCGAGGAAAAATACCATGAACTGCAGACAAATTTTCCCGATCTAGTGGCTTACGACGCACCCGACGGACTAAAGAAACTCTCTGCAGGACAGCTGATTGAGAAAGCCGGATGGAAAGGGAAGCGCTTGGGCAACGCAGGCACGTGGAAGAACCAAGCACTGGTTTTAGTGAACTACGGCGGTGCCACCCCGAAAGAAGTGCTGGAGGTGGCCGAAACCATCATCCATGATGTTAATTCGCTGTTTGACATTACGTTAGAGATGGAAATAAACCGAATTTAGCAGAGGTGCAAAATTTTATGTCTCCGCAAGAAAAACGCATTCAACTTTCTATATTCGGAATTTATGTACTTTTGCCCGCGAAACGGGTCTAATACACCAGTTGGATATTTGGATAAAATGAATAGACTTGGACATATCGGCAAAGAAAACCGGAGGAAACTGACCTTCGGCGTGATTTTATGTGCAACTATGCTTTTGATGGCCGGCTGCGACCTTTTCCCGCGCAAGGAAAAGTTCGACAAAACGCTCCTCCCCGGCTATTGGGTGACCGGCACCATCCACGAATACTACAATGAAGCCGGCACCGGCTACACGTGGGACACCGCCGACGATGTCACCGAAGAGGAGGCGCAACCCTTCACCTGGACGCTCGAAAAAGCCACCCTGACCCAAATCCACCAGATGGAAATGGGCGGCAACATCCCGAAAACCTATACGGTTACAAAACTCAACGCTACGACGCTGGAGTACCATGACGATTACGGAAAATATTACACTTTCACCAGGGAAAAATGAAGAAACCGCTGAAAATAGGGCTGATCTCTTTGGGTTCGATTCTGCTGCTGATCATCATTGCAGCTTCAATCGCCCTTTTTTGCATTTTTTCACCTTCCAAATTGGCAAAGATTGTCAACAGTCAGGCAGACCGGTTCCTTACCTGCGAATTCCACATGGACAACGCCGGCCTTACTTTTTTCAAGACATTTCCTAAAATCGGACTGGATTTAGAAAATGTAGTGCTGAAAAATCCCCAGAATGCCGATGTCTCCGACACGTTGCTGTTTGTCAAAGACTGTTTGGCCACCCTTAACATCCGCGAACTGATCAAAAACAAACATGCGGAAATTAACGATTTTTCACTGGAGAATGGTTTGCTGAACCTGTATGTGGATGAGAACGGAAATGGAAACTACGACGTTTTTCGCAGTAACGACACCTCCTCCTTCGACTACAGCATTGATTTGCAAAAAGTCAAAGCCAAAAACCTCGACATTCGTTATCAAAATGGCAAAGCGAAACAAAAAGCGGCGGCAAAAGGCGTTGACCTAACGGTGAATGGGAAATTCGAGAATAACAATATCGAAGGCAAAGCGAAAATATATGCGGATAATCTTGTTTTCGCCATGAAAGATAGTACCGCGCTTTCTTTTTCCGGAAACGATGTAATGGTTTCCTACGACGGTGTTTTCACAGATTTTAACTTGATTGACGGCAACCTCGTCGCAGATGTGAGCAACACTGTGCTATGCCACGATACCACGACATATCTCAACGGAATGGACCTCACCGTTTCGTCAAATCTCCAAGCAGACTTGTCGGCATTGGATTTCGAACTCCAGGATACCCGCCTGAAACTTGAAGACCAGACACTTGACGTAAACGGTTCGGTTGACATCGACACGCTAAGCAGCGACATCCATACAGATCTGCACTACGAAACCGGAAATTGGAATATTGATTGGATACTTCCGTTGATTCCTCGCTCCATCATCGGTAACACTTTGGATGACATGCAGATACACGGCACGCTCGCCTTGGAAGGGGATGTGAAGGGAACGCTCAGCGACAAAGAAACCCCGAAGGTCACTTCCGGCATCAAATGGACCGACGGGGACTTTGCCATGAAAGATCTTCCGCTCGATTTCACAAATGTGGAAGGTCATTTCGACCTGAACCTCGACCTCGACAACCAGACAGATCTGACCGTCAAATCGCTGTCGGCCACCACCAGAAAGCGGAACAAAATCACAGCATCAGGAACAGTCAAAAACCTGTTAGGCAAGATGTTACTGAACATCCTCGCTACAGGAAAACTCCACGTCGCGGATTTCAAAGACTTCCTGCCCGAAGACTTCACCGAGTATGGCGGAAAAGCAGATCTCAAGGTGAACACGCAACTCACCTACGACCCGGAAAAGGAATTCACGGTTGACAATATCACCAAAGCCACCATCAACGGGCAATTCACGGATTTGAAAATGTTGTATGAAGACACCATGTCCGTCTATTCGCCTGATTTACAGGTGGATTTGACCTTTCCTGTGACGGAAAAGCCGTATAAAATCGACGAATGGCTCAATGCTAAAGTGAAAACGAGTGAACTCTCGATCCAAAACATCCGCACACGTGAGCGGAAGGAAATCAATGGATCTTCCATTCAGTTGGATGCCTATACCAACAATCTGTTAGACAGTACGGTGGATCTTAAATTCGCCACAACCTATAAATTGAATCAGCTCAGTATGTGGGCGGACACGATTTCCGCACATCTTTCTAATCCTCAAGGGGTTTTCGTGTTGAAAAACATGAATCAAATGCGTTTGGATTACAACGGGAACAATGCCATAGTTTACGTTAGCAACTCCGGTCAATCCACAAGTTCCAAAAAGGGAAATCTCATTGACTTCTCTACGGACAAACTAAATCTGAAGGCGGAAATCGATTATAAAGACAACGAAGAGAATCCACTGTTGCGATGGTCTCCGGTGGTGAAACTACAAACCACGAATGCCAAAGCCGATATTCGGGATATCGCCCACGCCATAAAAATCCCGGCACTAGATATCGATTTCAACCCGAAGAAATGTGTGTTAAAAAAAGCAAATATCCAGTTTGGACAGTCGGCCGCCTCGCTGACGGGAACCATTACGGGAATTGAACCGTTCCTCCATGGCACAGGGCTGCTCAAAGGCAATCTGGATTTAGTCGCTGACTATCTGAACCTCAACGAGTTAATGGACCTTGCCGACGGCTTCGGAGCCCCAGACTCCCTTATAGAGCAGGCGGAGCAGTTAGAGGCGAAAAACGGAGATTCCCCGTTCATAGTGCCCTTCGGAATGGACGTCAATATGAAAACCACCATCAAAAAGGCACTGTATGAGGATGTGGAGTTCCGCAACATCGCCGGGCGCGTCTATGTGAAAGACGGCGTGCTGGTGCTGGAGGAGATGGGTCTCACCAACGATGCCGCGCGGATGCAGCTCACCGCCATGTACCGCACCCCGCGCATGAACCACCTTTTCCTTGGATTCGATTTCCATCTACTTGATATCAAGATAGATAAACTCATCGCCATGATTCCGGAAGTCGATACCATCCTGCCTATGTTGAAAGCCTTCAGTGGCAACGCGGAATTCCACTTCGCCGCCGAAACCTACCTCAAGTCCAACTACGACATCAAGTACTCCACCCTGCGGGGTGCCGCCGCCATCAACGGGCACGACTTAGTCGTCCTTGACAGCGAAACCTATAAAAACATCGCTAAAAAACTGATGTTCAGCAAGAAAACGGAAAACAAGATCGACAGTCTGTCCACGGAAATCACCATCTACAAGAACGAAATCGACGTCTATCCGTTCCTGCTCTCCATCGACAAGTACAGCGCCATCATTTCCGGACGCCACAATCTGGACATGACCTACGACTATAACATCTCGCTGGTCAAACCGATACGTATCGGACTGGATATCATCGGGTTGGAAGACAAGCTGAAATTCAAAGTCGGCAAAGCGAAATACGCCACTATGTTCCAGCCGGAGAAACGCAAGGTTGTGGAGACCAGTGTTTTAGAACTCAAAACACTCATCAACAAAACCTTGCAAGCGAACGTAAAAAACGATGACGCGTTGACACGGTAACGCGAGAAAACGGAAAAACTTCGTATCCGTAAATTATGTACATTTGCAACGTTTTTGTTTGAAATATAAAACACTGAAAGACAATTTGTTAGGATTATGAATACGATGAAAGAAACGGAAGAGGAACTCATTCAGGAGTTTGAAATGTTCGACGACTGGATGGACAAGTACAACTACATTATCGAGTTGGGCAAAGAACTTCCCATGATAGACCCGCAATACAAGACCGAGGAGTACCTCATCAGCGGCTGCCAATCGCAAGTTTGGCTGCACCCGGAAATGAAAGACGACAAGCTCTTTTTCACTGCCGACAGCGATGCCATCATCACGAAAGGCATTGTCAATCTGTTAATTAGAGTTCTTTCTGGTCATACACCGCAGGAGATTCTCGACAACGATCTCTCCTATCTGGACGTCATCGGTTTGAAAAACCACCTGTCCCCCACACGCTCCAACGGCCTTGCCTCTATGATCAAACAGATAAAATTATACGCTTTGGCCTGTTCCGCCAAACAATCTTAAAATTTCAAAAAATGAGAAAACTTTTTTGCATCATTACCGTTTTCGCCATCATTACCTGTTTGGCCTCTTGCAGCATGAAAGAATGCCAATGTTACTCCACAAATGTTTTCACCCGGAATGACAGCATTGTTCAAGCGGCAACCGACACTGTTAAAAATTTCACCCGCAACGAATGCGAGGAATTCAACAAAGAAGAGGTGCTCACGATGGATTCCAACCTTGTCATCCATCACACCCTCTACTGTGAAGAAAAATAATTCGAACAGAGGTTAAAAACCGTTAATAATGAACGAGGAAAAAAAAGGAATTGCGTTAGTGACCGGAGCAGACGGAGGGATGGGCCGTATTCACGTGCGGGAGCTGGCCAAGGCGGGATACGACGTGATTATGGCCTGCATCGACACGGAAGCCGCACGACCGGTGATGGAGGAAATCCAACGGGAAACCGGCGGGACTTTCCATCTGATGCAGGTGGATCTCAGCAATTTGGCGGATATCGTGCGCTTCGCCGATGAAGTGAAAAGCCGTTTCCCTTCTCTGCAGATACTGCTGAACAACGCCGGGGTGCTGCCCAGCCATTCCAAGACCAGCGTGAACAACGTTGAATACATTATGGCTGTTAACTATCTGGGGCACTTTACGTTGACAAATTTGCTGCACCCCATCATGGGACAGGGCACACGCATTGTCAGCATGATTTCCCTGGCTTACGTCCTCGGAAAGATAACACCGAAAACGTTCGCCCCGAAGACACAGAAGGAGTATAACCGCTTCACCGCCTACGGAAGCTCCAAATTAGCCCTTTACTACTTTATGCTCGACGCTTCGGAAGCTTGGAAGGACGAAGGCATCTGCTTCAACGTTTCCGACCCTAACATCGTGGACACCGGCATCATCCGGATGGACAACGTGGTGGTGGACAAACTGTGCGACTGGCTCTTCCGGCCGCTGATCAACACACCCGAACAAGGCGCCGCCAACATGCTGACCGCCGCCATTGATCCGAAATATCAAGGTGTTACGGGACAAATCTTCAAGAACCGAAAAGTGGCCAAGCACAAAAAACGGTTCTATAACAATTTGAAACAACGTAAATTATTAAGAGAACTGACCTTGCAGATTCTCGCCGACAACAACATCCATCTATGATTATTCCGCCCTATCTGACTGAAGGTGATACCGTTGCGCTGGCCGCTCCCGCGCGGAAGATTTCCAAATCCGAAATCCTCCCGGCGGAAAATTGGCTGAAGAAAAACGGTTTTAACGTTTTTTATGACGACCGGCTGTTTGCGGAAGACCATCAGTTTGCGGGCAACGACACCCTGCGCGCCGAATACTTCCAAGATCTGCTCGACAACAACGACGTGAAAGCGATTTGGTGTGCACGCGGCGGCTATGGATCGGCCAGAATCATTGACAATCTGGACTTTACACGATTCCAACAACATCCGAAGTGGATCTGCGGATACAGCGACATCACCGTCTTTCACAACCATCTGCAACAAAACCTCCAAACAGCCACCATCCATGCCACCATGCCCATCAATGTGACGGATAAGAACACTCAATCACCTGTTTTACAATCTTTTCTGCAAGCATTGACCGGCCAAACCCTGACCTACGAACTGGAAATCCATCCTTTGGCAAGAACAGCACCTTTTTCAGGAATTTTAACAGGAGGCAACCTTTCCATGCTCTACTCCCTTATCGGTTCCCCTTCCGACATCGACACCCACGGAAAAGTGCTGCTCATCGAAGATTTGGACGAATACCTGTACCATATCGACCGAATGGTTCTCAATTTGAAACGCAGCGGGAAGTTCTCAGGCATCAATGCGTTGTTGGTCGGGCATTTGAGTGACATGCACGACAATACCGTCCCGTTCGGGAAAACCGCAGAGGAGATTGTGGCTGACCAGTGCCGCGACTTGGATTTTCCGCTCATATACAACGTCCCTGCCGGACACCTTCCCGACAACCGCGCACTCCGACTGGGTTGCGTAACCGAAGGCTTAATCAAAGACAACAAATTCATAATCAATAATTTGAATCATGCTTAGCGACTTTCTCTTCAAATATGTATATCGGGTGAAACCCATCCCCTATCCGGATCCCAATGGCACCGTTCCCAAAAGCGTGCTGATGATGGCCCCGCACACCTCTATTATGGACTTCGTGATCGGACTGGCAGCAATGCAATATTATGACCTGCATGCCAACACCATCATCAAAAAAGAGTTCTTCTTCTTCCCTTTGAATCTGTTACTGAAGAAGTTGGGAGGTATTCCGGTGGATCGAAAACACGCGAGAAACTTCGTGGAGTATGCCGCGAACGTCATCAAAGAACGCGAACGTATCACTCTGATTATCTGTCCGGAAGGCACACGTAAAAGAGTGGAAAGATGGAAACGCGGGTTCTACCAGATTGCCATGGAAGCCGGGGTGCCGATCAGCTTGGGCTACATCGACTACAAAACCCGGACCTGCGGAATCATGTCCATATTCCATCCCACGGGCGACTACGAAAAAGACATGCAGGAAATTCAGGCGCAATACTATGGTTTACAAGGTTATAGAAAGGGGAGATTCAACTTGGAGGACAAACCGCACGCCCACCCGGAATGGTTTGACATGAAATAAACCGTAATCAATCCTTCGTGATTCGCTCCAACTTTCTGACTTTCCGCTCCTTACTGTTTTTGACCAACTCGTCAAAATCAAAGGCAAGGTCGATACAATTCGGTGTGGCGCCCAACGCATAGTGCAACCGAGAAAATCCAAAGCGTATTCCTTTGATATTCAATTGGAAACCGTAAGAAAATCCAGCCATCGACTTGCGCGACAGCACCTTCATTTCTTGATGAACATTGTGGTTATAAGCCACTTGCAATGAAAAATACTTTATGGGAACCAGCTCCAACCCGAAGACGAAATGCCGGAAAAGGTTGTCAGCGAACTGCGCCGCCTTGGATGGGTATTGCGGCTCACCGGTAATGGCATCCTGCCCGATGAACGGATTGTCGCGCCCGTAATAGCTCATGTTCCAACGATAAAGGGAATGCAGCGAGATATGATAACGGATCGGGACGTGCTGCAACCGTTGCGAGAAAGCCAACTGCAAATCGAACGGCAACATTTCGTGGTTGCCCGGGGCGTAACACTTCACCTGACCGCCGATGTTTTTCGCTAACAACGTGAGAGACAAGTTCTTCTCGTCATTGAAATAACTTCCGGCCACATCCACGGCCAATCCAGAGGAGAAATAAGGACCGTAGTGGCTGAACACCGTTTTCAGATTCGCACCGACCGAAAAATGGGCAGACAACTCGCGTCCCCAGCCGAGAACCAAGGCATAGTCGCCAGCCGAAAAAGTGCCTGTCTCAACGCCTGTCTCGTCCGCGCCGCGAAAAGAACCGTACGGCAGACCGTAAACGCCTATCGCAAAGCTGCCCGCTTTGGGAAACGTGTGCGAATACGCCACCGCCATGGCATTGCTCTTGGTGAAATAATCGGTGTAGTTCAATGCCAAGTTGTTGTGCTGGCGCTCACTGATGAACGAAGGATTTGAAAACAGCAAAGTCGGGTCATCGTCATGCACGGACACAAGGTTTCCTCCCAAACTCAAAAGTCTGGAAGAATAGCTGAGGTTCAAGAAGTTATACACAAACTTCCCGCCGATTTGCGCACGCACGCACGCCATTCCGATGACCAGTAGCAAAACCCCTATAAGATATCGCCAATGCTTCATTGTTCAAACTGCAAAGATATACTTTTTGTATATAAAACCTAACTTCTGAAAATCTATTCCCTACTCCCTTTTTTTTGTTGCCTGTTACCTTTCCCTGTTGCCTTTTTCTCCACCGAAAACCCGAATTTGCCGATTATTTCACCTAACGTGTAGTAGTGACCGTGCGAGTAAGTCACCAAATCGGCGCGACGAAGGTCTATGGCATCCGTTTTTTTCGAGAACAAATTTTCGTTGACATGCACCGCGACCACTTCGGCGAGGAACATGTCGTGAGTGCCGAGCGGGAGCACCTGCGTGACCTTGCATTCCAAGTTCACGGGCGATTCCTCGATCATGGGGGCGTTCACCTGCGTGGCGCGCACCGGCGTGAGCCCCGTCTCCACGAACTTGTTGTACTTCTTCCCCGAACGCACACCGCACCAATCGGCGCAATCCGACAACTCCTTGTTAACCAAGTTGATAACAAAACAACCACTCCTTTTGATGATGTCATAGGAATGGCGGGTCGGACGGATGGAAACAGAACACATGGGCGGATCGGAATTAACCGTGCCCGCCCATGCGACCGTAATGATATTATATTCGTCGAGCGTGGCGCCGCAGGAGACCATGACCACCGGAGTGGGGTTGAGCATGTTGCCTCCGCGCAGCGTCCTTTTGCGAATCTTAGCCATTATCTGCCGAGACCTACTGCGGTGTAGTTAGGAACGATCAGCAGCGGCATCTTGGAGGTGCTGAGGATTTCACGCATGTGTGCGTTGCTCGTGAAATCGGTCTCGTTCTCCTCGCGCATAATGACAATCAAGTTGGAATCCAATGTGTTAGCGTGGTTCAACAGATTCTGCACAAGATTGTCCTGAACGGTAAGCGGGTACATTTCGTGACGCACATTGGCATCCTCGCACATGTCGGCGGCGTGGCGCATCTGCACGTTGATGATGTGGCGCGTGTCGGTATTGTTCGGGTAGTAGATACCTGCGATGGAGATTTTGGCCGCGAAACATTTAGCCAAGTACGTGGCATAGCGCATCTTCTGCAACGTCTCGAAACTCAAATCGATAGGCGCGTAAATATTGTGGAGGTCGCGTTTGATCTCGATATTCTCACGCATGATCAGAATCGGCACGGAAGAGTCTTTGATCAGACGATAGACGTTGTTGCCGATGTATCCTTCCTCGAATCCAGAGGTGCCGTGCGTGCCCATCACGATGATGGCGTTGGGCTGGTTGGCGGCATATTTGTTCATCTCGGCATGAACTTTACCTTCCAAGATAACTGTATTTACCTCTGTTTCAGGGGACTCTAATTTACACATGTTTTTCCATTCATCCAAAGACGCTTGCACTTTGTGGATGTAATTGTCTCCACCGTCTTCGGTAATGTTGTTCGACACGCCGGGGGTCTTCACCCATACCAGATGCATGTCAGCGCCCGTTTTGATAGCTATGGAGATGGCGTGGCGCAGGGCATTGAGAGAGCTGTTGGAGAAGTCAACACCTACGATGATATTCTTATTTTTCATAACGATTAATTTTTTTTATGATGACTGTATTATTTGGATTCGCTGGAATAGTTGGGGGCTTCGCTGGTGATGGTGATGTCGTGCGGATGACTTTCGAGGACACCGGCGTTGGTGATGCGGCAGAAGCGGGCCTCATGGAGTTTCCCGATGTTGGCGGCGCCGCAATAGCCCATGCCGGAGCGCAAGCCGCCGGCCATCTGGTAAATCACCTCATAGAGGTCGCCCTTGTAGGGCACGCGTCCCACGATGCCTTCGGGCACTAACTTTTTGGCATCATCGACATCGCTCTGCATATAGCGGTCCTTGGAACCCTGCTGCATCGCTTCAAGGGAGCCCATTCCTCTGTAAGTCTTGAACTTACGTCCATTGAAAAGGATGGTGGTGCCAGGGGATTCCTCCACGCCGGCGAGCAGTCCGCCGAGCATCACGGAGTCACCGCCAGCGGCGAGTGCCTTGACGATATCGCCGGAATAGCGGATACCGCCGTCTGCGATGAGCGGGATGTCGTAGCCTTTCAGGGCTTTATAGACGCCATAGACGGCGCTGAGCTGAGGCACGCCCACTCCGGCCACCACGCGGGTGGTGCAGATGGAGCCGGGTCCGATGCCCACTTTCACGGCGTCGGCACCTGCGTCGGCGAGCAGCTTGGCCGCCTCGCCGGTGGCGATGTTGCCGACCACCACATCCACGCTGTCGAAGCGTTTCTTTATCTCTTTCAAGGTGTTAATGACGTTTTTGGAGTGTCCGTGCGCGCTGTCGAGCACCAAAGCGTCCACGCCAGCCTCCACAAGGGCTTCGGCGCGTTGCACGGCGTCAGCGGTGATGCCGATACCGGCAGCCACCCGCAGACGGCCCTGCGCGTCCTTGCAGGCGAACGGTTTGTCTTTCGCCTTCGTGATATCCTTGTAAGTAATTAAGCCAATGAGCGTTCCGTCTTCCGCCACCACCGGCAGCTTCTCGATTTTGTGCTGCTGTAGGATGTCGGCGGCACGGTAAAGATCCGTGTCACGGGTCGTGGTGATCAGACCCTCTTTCGTCATGACATCACAGATGTTGCGGTTGAAGTTTTTCTCGAAGCGGAGGTCACGGTTGGTGACGATACCCACGAGGATGTTCTTCTCGTCCACAACCGGGATGCCGCCGATGTGGTAGTCGGCCATGATGCGCAAGGCGTCGCCCACGGTTTTCTCAGGGGTGATGGTCACCGGCGCGTTGATCATGCCGTTTTCCGCGCGTTTGACGGAAGCCACCTGCTTGGCCTGCTCCGCAATCGACATGTTCTTGTGAATCACGCCGATACCGCCTTCACGGGCGATGGAGATGGCCATCTTCGACTCGGTGACCGTATCCATAGCTGCGGAAACGAACGGCAGATTCAGCCGAATGTTGCGTGTAAACCGCGTTCTCAAATCAATCTCTTTAGGAAGCACCTCCGAATATGCCGGTATCAAGAGCACATCGTCAAAAGTCAACCCTTCCAATGCAATTCTTTCTGTGATAAAGGACATAACGACTATATTTTATTTTCGCGCAAAAATAGGAAAATTATTGATACCTGCGCTTTTTACATGAAAAAAAATATCCACAACCTTCACAGCGAAGAAATTTGTTATCTTTGCGGCTGTTTTCAAAACTTGGAAATTACAAACAAGCGTATATGAAGAAACTGTTATTCACCATCGGAATTGTTTTGTTCTGTTTTTGGTGTTTCGCTCAGAACGAGGAACTCGTGGGCGCGAACTGCACCTCCATCATGGTCGGGAAGAAGGCCTCCGCCGACGGCTCCGTCATCACCTCGCACACCTGCGACAGCAAGTACCGCACGTGGGTGACCATCGAGCCCGCCGCCGACCACAAGCCCGGCACCATGCACAAAGTCTATAAGGGCACCATGCACACGGAAACCGCCAAGAGCATGGAAAACCTCGTGCTTGCCGGCGAGATCCCCGAGGCCGCGCACACCTACGCCTACATGAACACCGCCTACCCCTGCATGAACGAGCATCAGCTGGCCATGGGCGAGAGCACCTTTTCCGGTCCCGACACCCTGGTGAACGAAAACGCCATGTTCATGATTGAAGAGCTGCAACGTATTGCCTTACAACGTTGTACGACAGCCCGCGAGGCTATCCTGCTCATCGGCGACCTGGTGAAACAGTACGGCTACGCTGATGGCGGCGAGTGCATCACCATCGCCGACAAAAACGAAGTGTGGCAGATGGAAATCCTCGGCGAAGGCCCCGACGTGATCGGCGGCATGTGGGTGGCGCAGCGCGTGCCCGACGACGAAGTGGCCGTGAGCTGCAACGTGCCCCGCATCGGCAAACTCAACCGCAAGGACAAAGCCAACTTCCTCTGCTCCGACAATATCGAGAAAGTGGCCAAAAAATACGGCCTTTGGGACGGCAAAGGCGATTTCCTCTGGTGGAAAGCCTTCAACGCCTCTTACGCCGAAGGCAAAAACCACAAGGAACGCGAATGGTACATCTTCAACGAACTCGCCCCTTCCCTGAAACTCGACCTCAACGCCGAAGCACTGCCCTTCTCCGTGAAACCCGAGAAAAAAGTTGACGTACGAGACGTTATGGCCTTGTTCAGAGCTACTTACGAAGGCACTGTGCTCGACCAGGTCGGCAATCTCAAAATAGAAGTCAACCGCAAAGACAAGAACGGGAACCCCTACAAGGACACCATCATCTGTCCGAACGCCAACCCGTGGATGGACGGCAACGAACGCGCCCTTTACAACGCGCTGAAGCCCGGCACCGTCACGTTCTACCGCGGCGTGGCCATGTCGTGGTGCTCCTACTCGTTCATCATGCAGTGCCGCGACTGGCTTCCCGACGAAGTGGGCGGTCTCTGCTGGTTCTCTGTGGAGAATCCCGGACAAAGCCCGCGCATTCCGATTTACGCCGGTGCCACCAAGATGCCCGCCGGATTCGAAGTGTGCGGCCATTACCGCTACAACGAGAACGCCGTGCTGTGGCACTACCGCAAGGCCAACAAACTCGCGCAAGTGCGCTGGGGTCGTACCAAAGACATGATGATGGCCAACATCATGCGTTACGAAAACAAGGCTTTCGAAGAACTTCCCGCCCTGGAGAAAAAAGCGGTCAACTTGTTGAACGACGGCAAGAAAGAGGAAGCTCAGAAGCTGCTCAACCAGTACAGTGCGGACTTCGCCGGCGCCACCCGCCAGACCTGGCAGGAGATGGAGCACAAGATCTGGGAGATGTTCTGGACAGGATTCTAATAATGGTTAAAGGTTAGAGGTTAATGGTTAATGGTTAGTGTGGTTAGGGGTTAGTGTGGTTAAAGTTAAAACAATATAAAATCATTTCAATATGGAAAAAAAGAGCAAAGTTATCATGATTGCCGCATTGGTGGCATTGGTCGTTTTAATTATCGCATTGCTGGTTTGCAATAGCAAATCTCACAAAATCAGCAAATTGGAGAAGTTTACCGACCAAGTGGAGCAAAAGTACACGAATTATTCCGAATCCGATTTGGAAAAGGCCCAGGCAAAGTTTGACAAGTATGTCGCCGCCGTGGAAAAGAAAGAGCTTTCCGGTGAAGAGACCACGCACGTAAACCAACTCAAAGGCGAATGCAAGGGCTATTTCGCCCAAGCCAAGGCCCGTCTCATTCTGAAGGATTTCCAGGATGCCGTGGAAGATGCCGGTGATGAGGTGAAAGGCGTCATCGAGTCGTTGAAGTAAACTCGAATTTCGACTCAGGAACGCTGTCTATCAGCTCCTTAGTATCTTTGTAGAACAATTTCAACGCCACGGAGTCCGCCCCGTGGAGGTCATACCATGCGCAATTTTCCACCGCGTGTTTCGCGGGGAGGATATGGTATTGGTACTTTCCCTGGCACGTTCCCTTATAGACCCAATCGGGCAGGTATTCGTAATCGGTGATCTGTATCACCCCGTTGGTATCGCGCACCAACTGACACTTGACAATGATGCCGCCGTCGGTGTAGCGTTTGCGCTGGTTGGAGACGAAATTGCCCAACGAATAGGCCGTAACACGCTGTGCCACACCATATTCGTTCCTGTTTTCCAACGTGATGGGCTGCACCACATGCGGGTGTCCGCCGATGACCATATCCGCGCCGCACTCATACATGTAACGGGCGTAGCCTGCCTGCGCCTTGTTTTGGTGCCGCTCATACTCAATGCCCCAGTGCGGCATCACGATGATGTAGTCGGCATCCGTAGCACGGGCTGTGGCTATGTCATTGAAGATGTTAACGGAATCCAACATGTTGACCATAAAGGGTTTGGGAACAGGAATGCCATTCGTGCCATACGTGTAGTTCAACACAGCGATACGGAAACCGTTCTTGTCGATAATCAACGGATTACGCTGGAAGTAGTCTGTGCTGTCGAGCCAGGTACCCGTGTGCGGGATCCCGAGGCTGTCCATAACGTGGATGGTGCGGCGGATACCCTTGGCCCCTTTGTCGCAGGTGTGGTTGTTGGCGGTGAGAAAGACATCGACGCCGGCCTCGAACAACTGCGACATCATATTGTCGGGACAGGAAAACTGCGGGTAGCCGGTGTAGGGTGATCCGGCCAACGGCACCTCCATGTTGGCGATGCAAATATCCGCCGAGGCGATATACGGCACGAGGAACCGGTAACACGGCGCATAGTCATAGGTACCGTCCTCCATCCGGGCCGCCTCCACTTGCGGGCCGTGCGACATCACATCACCGATGAACATAAGCGTCAGCGTGTCGGGGGTGGGTGCGGGCTGTTCGGCCACAACCTGGCGATGTTTCGGGAATATTCCATGCGGCCACGAACCGCCAGCCAGCATCAGCAAACCATATAAAAGGCTGAAAATCAGTATTTTCATAATCCAAAAAATAAACACGTTTAACAAAATATCAGTTTAGGCGGCAAAGATACATTTTTAATGGTTATGGGTTATTGGTTGTTGGTTATTGGTAGGGTGTAACTTTTTATCATACAAAGCGTAAAACTACAAGAATTTTTATATTTTTGCAAGTTTATAAAAGAAGACATACAATGGGATTATTTTCACTGTTTACCAGAGAGATAGCTATAGATTTAGGTACTGCTAACACCGTCATTCTGCATGACAACAAAGTAGTGGTGGACGAGCCTTCCATCATTGCCATCAACTCCCGCACGAAATCCGTGGCGGCGGTCGGCAAAAAGGCGTTGATGATGGAGGGAAAGACCGGTGAAGGCGGCGAAATCTATACGGTTCGTCCGTTACGCAACGGAGTCATCGCCGACTTCCAGCCGACAGAGCTGATGTTGCGCGAATTCATCAAGATGACCAACACCAAACATTCGTTCATCACCCCGGCCATGAAGATGATTATCTGCATCCCGTCCGGAATCACCGAAGTGGAGGAGCGCGCCGTGCGTGAATCCGCGGAACAGGCCGGAGCCAAAGAGGTGCGCCTGATCTACGAACCCATGGCGGCAGCCATCGGTAGCGGCATCGACGTGCTGGGTGCCAACGGCAACATGATCATCGACATCGGCGGCGGCACCAGCGAGGTGGCCGTCATCGCACTCGGCAACATCGCCTCCAAAAAGTCTGTGCAGGTGGCCGGCGACAAACTCAATTCCGACATCAAGGACTTCATGCGTCGCGAACATAACCTCGACATCGGCATCCCGACGGCCGAGCAAATCAAGATCAACGTCGGCGCCGCCATCACCCAACTCGACAATCCGCCCAGCGACTACGAAGTCTACGGCCGCGACTTGGTGCACGGCATTCCGCGCAGTGTGATGATCAACTATCAGGAAATTGCCACCGCACTCAACAATTCTATCAACTCAATAGAAGATGCTGTTATGCAGGCACTCAACGTAACTCCGCCCGAGTTGTCAGCCGATATCTTCAAGACCGGTATCTACCTTGCCGGCGGCGGTTCCCTGTTGCGCGGTCTCGACAAACGTATCAACAAGATCACGCAACTGCCTGTGCACGTGGTGGACGATCCTCTTCGCGCCGTCGCACGAGGCACCGCCATCGCGCTCAAGAACATCGACAAATTCGAATCGTTGACCAAATACTAATGGTTAACGGTTAGAAGGAATGGGTTTTAGTGATTCGAACAACGTAAAATAAGGAGTATTCTTGAATATTCCTTTTGTTTTTTTATATGATGACAATTTTCCATAAATACCGGTTTTGGGCTCTGATGTTGTTGTTGGCCGTCTTTCCCGTGTGGATGACGGCCCAAAACGAATCGTTCCAGTTTGACAGTTTCTGCCCGTCAGCACCGATCGTGAAGGATCACGAAGGCAACACCTACCGAACCGTGCAGATCGGCAGCCAATGCTGGATGGCGGAGAATATGCGCTGCACCTCCTCCCCCTCAGGCGCAAGATGGTATTACAACCCCTCCTTCACCGCAGCGCAACCTGAATTCGCCGCCTACTACGCCTCCCCGGCCAATCCGCGCCATGGATTCCTGTACAATTGGGCCGCTGCCATGGACCTGACCACGCACCAAACCAGCAATAAACCCGTTATGCATCCTTTTCGCGGCATCTGCCCCTCTGGCTGGCACCTTCCGAGCAACGAAGAGTGGTCGCAGCTGTTCCAAACGCTGGGCGGCCACCATATCGCCGGCGAAGCAATGAGGGCCCCCACGCAGATGTGGGAACCCTACTACTCCGTTGATTGCAGCAAAACGGGCTTCGATGCCACCCCCGCCGGCGCCTATACCGAAAACGGCTATCAATACGCCGGCTACCAGACTTATTTCTGGAGCGCCGACAACTTCAGCCGCAACCAAGCCTGGTGCTGCATTATCTACGACTTCAAAAACGAATGCTACAACTATCTGGACTATAAATGCTACGGGCACTCCGTGCGATGCGTGAAAAACTGACTTCGAACCGTGAAAAGTGCATTGCACGCTATCCGGACAAATCGCGCAGTTTAGCGGAATATTGGCGTTTTCCTTCCACTTTTGGAGCGATGGCGACAGACTATAAACGAGTTTAGAAAGGTGAAAACGACACATCGACAACAATAAAATATTGATTCACAGAGTTTTATATAAAATCAAAAAAATATTCTTTATTATGACGAGTGATTAAAAAAAAGTGTATTTTTGCGCCGTCAAAACGACAAACGGATCGGTAGTTCAGTTTGGTTAGAATACATGCCTGTCACGCATGGGGTCGCGAGTTCGAGTCTCGTCCGGTCCGCCAACAAAAGTAGAGATGTAATCATTGCGTCTCTATTTTTTTTATGTTCCAAAATAACACATCAAAATTCCTTTTTCTTAAACGGAAATTTCATAGTTTTGCAACCTGATTTGATTTGACGATTGAAGTATGGAAGATATCAAGACCACAGCGGATTTGAAAATTCTGATAGCGGAGTGTACTGCATACGACTACAAGGTTGAGTTAGAGGAGCGGAAACCCAAAAGTTGGCTGAAGAGCGTGAGTGCTTTCGCCAACACTCGTGGCGGTTCGCTTTTCTTTGGCGTTGATAACAATGGCGTTGTCATAGGTCTGGATGATGTACAGCATGTGTGTGAAGCCATCAGCATACACATCCGTGACCGTATGGACCCACTGCCCGATGTGGAGATGATTCCGTTAAAGGTGGAGGACAAGATGATTCTGCAGGTGAAAGTTCATGAAGGCTATTACACCCCATACTATTATGTCGGTGACGGTCAGCGAGTCGCATACGTTCGTAATGGAGAAGAGAGTTTGCCCGCCACAGCCGAGGAGATGGTTCGTTTGGTGTTGAAAGGCTCGAACAGGACATTTGATTCCTTACGTACGGACTGTAAAACGGACGATTATTCGTTTGCATTGCTGGCAAGTACTTTCAGGGAACGCACGCAACAGGAATGGGATAAAAAGTACCTGCAATCGTTCGGGCTTGTGACAAAAGATGGTTATCTCACGAATGCAGGAATGTTATTTACGGACTATTGTGAGTTCAGCCAATCGAGACTGTATTGCACCCGATGGGCCGGGCTTGAGAAGGACGACGCACTGAATGATGCCGAGTATAAGGGGAACATTTTGCTATTGCTGCTTGAAGCGATGAACTTCGTGAAGTCCAGCACACGTAAAGGGTGGGAAAAGTTACCTGACGGCAGAAAGAACAAGCCAGAATATGCAGAGAGAGCCGTATTGGAAGCGTTAGTGAACCATTTCATCCATCGCGATTACACGGTGATGGGCGGTGAGGTGCATTTGGACATCTACGATGACAGGTTGGTGATAACGTCCCCCGGCGGAATGTACAACGGACAAAAGGTGCAAGACCTTGACATTGAAGAGGTATCATCTGACAGGCGGAATCCGATATTGGCTGATGTAATGGCGCAGCTGGACTATATGGAGAAGCGAGGCAGCGGATTGAAGCGTATTTGCAATGAGACTCGGAGTTTAGAGTCCTATAAGGAAGATAGGAAACCGAAGTTCAAGTCATCTTCCAGCCACTTCATAACTACCATTTATTCAATGGAGTATGAGCATGAGAGGATAAGTGAGGAACAAGTAGAGGGGACAAGTAGGGGACAAGTAAGTACAAGTAATAGTACAAGTAATAGTACAAGTAACAGTACAAGTAATAGTACAAGTGAGAAAACACTTCGACTGGTTCGCGTTATAAAGGAAGAAATGAGCATTAAGGAGATAATGGCAGAACTTGAGATGAAGAGTCGCCCTATGTTCTTGAACAATTATCTGACACCGGCTATAAAGGCGGGTTTTGTTAAAATGACCCAACCCGATTCTCCAAACAGTCCCACGCAACGGTATGTGCTCACGGAGGAGGGACGGAAACTGCTGGAATGATTATTGTATCACAAGAAACCCAAAGAGAAAAAACTGTTTGTATTTCTTGTACATTCTCCTTTTTTCATATACCCGACTAACCGGTTAGAACCGCCACGTCAGACCGAAATAATACAGGAACGGCAACTGATACACGATATTGTTGGTGGTTCTGTTGACGTAAAAGATGTTTTTGTAATTATAGACGTTTGTCATGGAAATACTGGCTTCGAGCGTGTGCCGTTGACCCAGATAGAACTTCTTCTTGGCACCGAGGTCCAGACGATGGTAGCTGGGCAGACGCGACTTGTTGAACTCGGCCAACAAGAAGTAAACATCTTCATTATTCGACACATAATCATCGTTGATATGGCTGGGATAATAGTGCGGATAGTAGGCTTGCGTCTGCGTGAACGGGAAACCGGAACCGAAGTTCCAACGGCAGTTGACCTCCCAAGAACGGCGTTTTCCGAACGAATAGGAAGCCACTAAGTTGATGTTGTGGCGACGGTCGAAATGCGGATTGTATTCGATCTTGCCGTCATTGCGGTTCACCCAACCCAAAGAATACACAAACCAAAGGTAAACGCCCTTCTGCTCGTACTTTACGGAAATGTCCCCGCCATAAGCGTTCCCCTTCTCCCAAATAAACTCGCTGTCTTCATCCGACATCTTGTAGCGATTGACGGAAATCAACTGCGAAAAGTTCTTGTAATAGCCCTCAAGATTAATGCTCAAAGAACTGATGGGATCATACTCCAAACCTAAGATGACGTGTTGGGACTTTTGCAGACGACCCTTGAATTCCACATCGCTGCCGATCAACGTTTCGGGCAACAACGCACTCTCCAGCGGGGAAGACAGGAAACCGTTGAACAGGCTGACCACATCCTGGTCGGAAGTGACGGAAACCAAATTCTGGGAATACATTCCTGCCGCCAATTTCAATCGTAAATTATTGAGAATGTTGTACTTGATAGCTAAACGCGGCTCCGGGGAAACCTCTCCGAGCGAATAGTAGTATTGCAGTCTGAATCCGGGCTCGATCAGCAGTTTGTTCCGGAAATTGTATTTGTACTTGATGAAAATGGACATGTCCGTGGTGTGGTCCACGATATTGCGCTGCGAGTGATAGATCGTGTAATATTCGTAGTTCGTGTTGTATCCGACCACGTCGATGCCAACCTTCAGGAAACTTTTTCCCAAGTAGTAGTTGAACCCGAAATCGAAAGTGAAACCGTCCATGGAGCTTTTCCGCGGGTCGAAGCCGGCGTCTTCAAGCTCGGACTCGTACTTGGAATAGGACAGCGAACCCTCAATGGTGGTGGGCGCGTCGCCAGGCACGATGAGGAAATTGGTACCGACACCCCAGTTGTTCCAACCATATTTGGCTATAGAACTGTAATTCACCCTGTCGTCGTAGTTAAATCCGAAAATATTCCAGCGGGAACCGTTCCGGGTGGCCAAGGTCAACTTGCCATAGAGGTCAAGAAAAGTGTACGGCAACCCTTCCGAATTCTGCACATAAGGATAGAAAACCTTGGAGGATTGTTCCAAGAAAGAGCCTTTTCCCGAGAGGATGAAACTGATGGAGGTCTTGCGGTCATCTTTGAGTTTCAACAGCGGGCCCTCAAGCAGCAATTGCGCCCCGATATTGCTCAAATCCACTTTGCCGGCGAGTCTTTTCTTGTTGCCGTCGCGCGTTTTGATGTCCATCACGGAAGACAACCTTCCGCCGAACTCCGCACCGAAGCCGCCCGTGTAAACGTCCGCACTGCTCATGATATCCATGTCGAAAACGGAAAAAATACCGATGGAGTGGAAGGGGTTGTACAAAATCGTGCCGTCAAGCAGAAGCATGTTCTGCACGGGAGTACCACCACGCACATAGAGCTGGCCGCCCTGGTCGCCGGTGGATATAATGCCGGGCAGCACCTGCAGATACTGCGCGAAATCCGGCTGTCCGCCGATGGCCGGCATCTTACTCATGTCTTTGGGTGTCACGCTGATGACCGATGTCCGGGTTTCCTGTTCCTTTCGCGTATTCTCACCTACAATCTGCACAGCATCAAGGGTTTGCGAATTCGGCGAAACACTGTAACGCTTCGTGATGGTACCATTGCTGCCGACAGCCACCGTATCGAACAAGTCAACATAACCCAGGCGGGAAACTTTGACCGTGTATGTTCCGGCCGGAATCTTGTTGATGAGGAATGCGCCTGTTACATCCGACAACGCGCCGTAATTGGTTCCCATCAGTTGGACAGTGCAATAAGGCAGCGACTCACCTGTGGATTCATCGTATGTAAAACCCTTTAAGATAGCATGTTGAGAAAATGCAAAAAAACAAAATGCCACCAACAACAGAGTAATGGAGTATCTTTTATTCATATTTGTCTCGCTTATTTTTGAGGGCGCAAAGGTACAAAAAAAACAAAAATTCCCATAAGTAAAAAAGAGGATAAAACAAATGGAAAATCTTCGTATTTTTGCATTCTGAAATTAATCCAAAAATGAAAGACATGCAAGCATTAGTGAGTATTATCATGGGCAGCACCTCCGACCTACCGGTGATGGAAGCCGCCTGCAAATTCTTTGACAGTCAAGAAATTCCTTTTGAAATGCTGGCCTTGTCGGCGCACCGCACACCTGACGAGGTGGCCGAATACGCCAAGCACGCACACGAGCGCGGCATCAAGGTGATCATCGCCGGCGCGGGCATGGCCGCCCATCTGCCCGGAGTCATCGCCGCCATGACCCCGCTGCCCGTCATCGGCGTGCCCATCAAGTCATCGCTCGAAGGCATGGACGCCGCCCTCGCCATGCTCCAGATGCCGCCGGGAATCCCCGTGGCCACCGTCGCCATCAACGGAGCTCAAAACGCCGCCATCCTCGCCCTCCAGATGCTCAGCGTCAACAATCCGGAAATGATGGCCAAAGTCGTGGCTTTCAAACAAAATCTGAAACAGAAAATCGTGAAAGCAAACGCCGACCTCGCCCAAGTGTCCTATAACTTCAAAACCAACTGATTTTTTGGGCTGTTAGCTATTGGCTATTAGCTGTTGGCCCATAACCCCAATAACCACTAACCTATAACCATTTAAGATGCTCACGGTCTATTCCGCTTCGGCGGGCTCCGGCAAAACATACAACTTGGTGTTCGACTACCTCGCCACCTGTTTCAAAGGACACCTCAGCGCGTTCCTGAAACTGAAAGACCGTAGTCAATACCTCTGTCCGTTATGTGCTGGATATCAGCATATTTTGGCTATCACTTTCACCAACAACGCCGCTGCCGAAATGAAAGAACGGGTGGTGAAGCAGCTGAATGCGCTCGCCTTCGCCAAAACGGCAGACGACCTCAACCAAGACGATTTCAACACCCTTTGCCAAAAAGTCTTCGGGAAAAAGCACAACCTCTCGCGTGACGAATGTTTCCTCTTTATCCACGAGACTTCAAAAGCACTGTTACACAGTATTTTATATGATTACGCACGCTTTAGTATAACCACCATCGACAGCTTTATCCAGCGCGTCATACGTTCCTCAGCCCTTTACCTCAACCTCAGCATGAACTATGCGGTTCAGATTCGGCTGACAGACTTTTTCCGTATGGCTATCGAACAGTATATCTGCGAGTTGCCAAACGACGATGTGCAGTTCAAGGTGGTGGTGAAAGAACTGTTATGGCAATTGGAGGATAAAGGCTACGTCAACATCAACCGGTTTCTGACGAAAGGACTCGACATCATCTACAAAAACGCGGAGGAGAGCCACTCCCATCTGAAAAACTTCAAAGAGGTGAACGAGTTGCTGCAGATTGTGGAAGAGTGGAAAAACCGACAAAACACCATCCTTGAAGACTGCAAAAAAAAGGTGAAACCCCTGGCGGAAAAGGCCCTCCAAATCTTTCAAAACGCTAATAATGATGATTTCCGCGCCAATCAAAACACTTCCTGGGACAAATGGTTCGCCAATGTCGGCGATGATCCGTTCAATCTGATCAAAGGCTTCGAAAACAGCAAATGTGTGAAGGGCATGAACGAAAAAAATGTGCTGTCAGACAACCTGAAGCCCAAAAAATCAACAAAGCAAGAGCGGGAAGACAAAAAAGCGGACTATACTCTCCAATTGAAAGACTTATTCGAAAAAATTAAAAAAATTATCATGGAGAACGCCAACCCGTTCTTCACCTTTCGCGCATTGACCAAAAACGCCAACTATCTGCTGGTGCTGAAAGCCCTGCAGAACCACATCGAAAACATCAAGGTTCAAACCAACTCTTTCTTCCTGTCGGAAAGCAACCCCCTGCTGTTCGACGAGATTCAGATGAACAATGGCGAACCCTTGTTCGAAAACATGAAACAATACCGGCATATCTTCATCGACGAGTTCCAAGACACTTCGCAAATGCAGTGGTTTGACCTTAAGACATTGATAATCAATGCAATGAGTGATTCAGGAAGTTTAACCCTCTTCGGTGACGTCAAGCAGTCCATTTACCGTTTCCGAAACGGCGACGCGGAACTTTTTTACCATCTTTCCTCGTTTGACCGTATGAAAAACAGCGATGACACGGACCTTGCAGCCCTGCTTGGTTCTTCTGAAAATTTCCATTTCATACCGCTTCAAACCAACCACCGTTCGCAATCTGCCATCGTGGACTTTAACAACCGTTTTTTTGATTTCTACGCTCGGAGCATTCAACAAGATGCATATTACGAGGATGTTACACAAAAAATCAAACCAAACAAAGAAGTTGGATTGGTGCAGATTTACGCTTACGAAAAGGAAAAACACAAAGATATCCGTTTGATTTGGCCGGATTGTAAGGAGGATTTCTACCAGAACGTCTATTTGAGCATGCCGATCGCGGAGGCTGAGCTGCTTTATGCGGTTATGGATGCGAAAAGACGCGGTTACTCGTTCGGTGACATGACGGTTCTGCTCAGCGGCAGAGGCAAATGCAACGACTTTGCCCGGTGTTTGCTGAGCGCGGACATACCCGTGGTCACATCTGAATCCTTGCAATTGTGCGATAATCCGAATATCAACGTCATCATCAGTACCTTGCGCATTCTCGCCAACCCGTCCGACATATTGTCGCAAACAGCTGTTTTACAATATTTTGCCCAAAAACAAAACCTGAACTTCAACGATGTTTTAATAAAAAGCAACGGGCAGAATTTCTTCACTCTGCTAAGCGAATATTTTGATATTCAAGACTTTGCAAAGAAAATGAAAGAGTGGCAGAGCAACCCGTTCCTGGTAATGATGAAGGACATCATCCGTTTCTACGGATTTTCTCCCGATGCGGATCCCTTCATCGCGGATTTCATCGACCTTTCATTCCAATACACGCAAACGCAGATTGCTTCCACGACCAACTTCCTCTCTTGGTGGGACGACTTGAATCTCCACAAAGACACCATTCCGCGACTCTCGCTGGAGGGTGTTTCAGACGCCGTACAGCTCATGACCATACACGCCTCCAAAGGGCTACAATTTCCTGTGGTCATCACCCAGTGCACAACTTCCTCTTCCCACGACACCTTCTACTGGGTAACCGATAAAGATACGAACCAAAGTTGCTATGTAAAGCATCAAAAGGAACTGGAATACTCTGATTTTCAAAGAGAATATAACGAGGAAAAATCGAAAAAGGAACTTGACTCCTTGAATTTGTGGTATGTGGATTTCACCCGCGCCGTTGACATGTTGTACATTTTGTCGGATTTTTCAAGCGACAAATCAGAAGACAAAAAAGAAGCCGAAGAACCAAAAGCGAGTGTGAAACACATATTGCGGCAATTTGTCGCGGATCCGCTCAACCGTTTGGAGAAAAAAGAAGAAACCGTTTACTATTTTGGAAACTCGGATTGGAAAATTAAGAAACCGGATCAAATAACGAGCATTCCCGAATCACCGTTTCAGGTGACCTGCTCGGAACTGACTTTTTGTGGTAACACTTCCCTGAAAGTTTCCCAGGCGGAAACCGACACCGAATCCACGGAAACCGGCACACACATCCACAATTTTCTGCAAAACCTGACACATTTTCCAAGCAACAAAGAGGAAATGGACACGCTGGTGGCAAAGGAACCGGTGAAAATTCGGGAAAGGCTCTGCCAACTGTTCTCAAAAATCGCTGAAGAACCCGATCTACGCCCGTATTTCATCCTTGACGAAGGCGACCGCGTGATGAACGAAGCCCCCATCATCACGGAAAACGGCAAGACGAAACGTCCGGACCGCATTGTGTTCAAACCCGACCACGTCATGATTATCGACTACAAGACGGGGCGTGAACACAAGGACGAATATAAAACACAATTGGCTGAGTATCAGAGATATCTCAGCCAAATGGGTTATAAAGACGTGCGTACTAAAATCCTTTACATCGACTGACGCATGGTCAACGACTACTTTCCGTAGGCCACTTCGAATTCCTCGTAGCCCTCGATAATGTCGCCGACCTTGATGTCGTTGCAACCATCGATATTCAGACCGCAGTCCTGTCCGGAAACCACCTCCTTGACATCGTCTTTGAAGCGGCGCAAGGAGCCGAGTTTGCCAGTGTAGATAACGATACCGTCGCGGATGAGGCGGATTTTGGTGTTCCGCTGCAATTTGCCATCGAGCACCACGCAACCGGCCACATTGCCGACCTTGGAAATATGGAACACCTCGCGGATTTCGATGTTACAAACCACTTTCTCGCGGATTTCCGGCGAGTGCATACCGGCGATAGCGTCCTTGATTTCGTTGATGGCGGTATAAATGATGGAATAGGTACGGATGTCGATCTGCTCGGCTTCGGCCATTTTGCGTGCGTTGGCGGACGGGCGCACCTGGAACGCCACGATGAGGGCGTTGGACGCGGTGGCCAGCATCACGTCGGTTTCGGTCACCTGACCCACGGATTTGTGGATGACGTTGACCTGGACCTGCTCGGTGCTGAGTTTAAGCAACTCGCCAGCAAGCGCTTCCACGGAACCATCGACATCGCCCTTGACGATGATGTTGAGTTCCTTGAAGTCACCGATAGCAATACGACGGCCGATTTCTTCGAGGGTGACGTGCTTTTGCGTGCGCAGACCCATCTCGCGGGCGAGGCGTGCGCGTTTGGTGGCGATGCCACGGGCTTCCTGCTCGGACTCGCACACCTTGAACGTGTCACCGGCCTGGGGTGCGCCGTTGAGACCCAGCAACAGCACAGGCTGTGCGGGACCGGCCGACTTCACAGGCTGGTTACGCTCGTTGAACATGGCTTTCACCTTACCGAAACAGCTGCCTGCGAGAATAGGATCGCCGACGGAGAGCGTGCCGTTCTGTACAAGCACTTTCGCGACATAGCCGCGACCTTTGTCCAAGGCGGACTCGATGACCGCACCCACGCCGGGACGGTTCGGGTTGGCTTTGAGGTCGAGCAAATCAGCCTCCAACAGCACTTTTTCCAGCAATTCCTGGACATTGGTACCGTGTTTGGCGTCGATTTCCTGGCACTGGTACTTACCACCCCACTCTTCCACAAGGATGTTCATGTTGGCCAATTCCTCACGGATTTTGTCGGGATTGGCGTTGGGTTTGTCAATCTTGGTGATGGCGAACACCATGGGAACGCCGGCGGCTTGGGCGTGATTGATAGCCTCGACTGTCTGCGGCATCACGGCATCGTCTGCGGCGACCACGATGATACACAAGTCGGTGATCTTGGCACCGCGGGCACGCATAGCCGTGAAAGCCTCGTGACCAGGGGTATCGAGGAAAGTGATCTTACGACCGTCGGGCAGGCTCACCTCGTAAGCACCGATGTGCTGGGTGATACCACCGGCCTCACCGGCAATGACGTTCGTCTTGCGGATGTAGTCCAACAGGGAAGTCTTACCATGGTCAACGTGACCCATGACGGTGATAATAGGATGGCGCGGCTGAAGATCCTCGTCCGCATCGGCTTCGGCAGCATTGTTCATGTTTTCTTCCTCGTCTGCATCGATGAATTCGACCTTGAAACCGAATTCTTCCGCCAACATCGAGATGTTTTCGGCATCCAGACGCTGGTTGATGGAAACGAAAAGACCGATGCTCATGCAAGTGGCGATAATTTTCGTAACATCGACGTTCATCAATGTAGCCAACTCGTTGGCGGTGATGAACTCTGTCACGCGCAGGGTCTTCTGATCTTCAATTGCCTGAAGTTCTTGTTCCTCAATGCGTTCGTGGATCAACTGACGTTTTTCCTTTCTGCGCTTGGCGGCGGTTGACGTTTTCTTCGAATTGCTGTCGAGACGCATTTTGGTCTCTTTGATACGACGATGGATGTCTTCCGCAGAAATTTCCACTTTTTCGGGTTCCTGCTTCTGTTTCTTGTCCTTATCGTCCCTCACGTTAGCATTGCTGGAAGACTTCACCGGCTTGGCCACGCGTTTTCTCTTCTTTTTCTTCTTCTCCTGGCCATCGCCGCCGCGGTGATCTTCCTTTTTGGTATCCTTGTTCTGCAACAGGGAAAGGTCTATTGTACCGAGAATCTTCGGTCCTTTCAGTTGGTCAACAACTGTCTTAATATGCTCAGGAACAGGTTGTTGCGGTTTCTCTTCGACAGGTGCGGGCGTTTCCGTCTTAGGCTTTGGTTTGGGTTCGGGTTTCGCCGTTTCCACCGCCTTCGGTTGGGATTTCTCCTTCTTCTGACCCTTTTTGTCTTTGGATTTCTTCTTGGGTTTCAACGCCTCCAGATCTATCGTTCCCAGAATTTCAGGTCCCGTGATATGGGTCACCGTTTCAATATGTTCCGGTTTTTGCTCTTCTGATGCAACAGGTTGCTGTTCAACTGTTTCCTGATTATTTTCAGAAGCGGGCTCAGCGGTCTTGGGCTCTTCGGAAGACTCCCGGGGATTTGCCGGATTATCCTGGGGAGCGGTTTCCGTTTGTTCGGGTTCAACCGTCTGTTCCTTTTTCTCTTGCTCTGCCGTCTTGCCGGAAGTTTTCTTGGCAGATTTTGAAAGGGAATCCAACGGAACAGTACCGATGATTTTCACTTCAGGGCCATGACTGACGGTTTCAACTGTCTGAACTTCAGGCAGTCGATTCGTATGGATAATGACATGACCTCCTCCTTTTTCCTCCTCGGGAAATTTGTCGGAAGCAACGGGTTTCGCTTCTTCCTTCTTGATTCTCGGGGGGATGATTTGGTCGGATTTCTCCTTCACCATCTTATCCTTGGCCAACTCCTTCTGCAGACACAGGTACATTTCCTCCGTCAGTTTGGAGTTCGGGGTCGGGGCACTGATTTCAAACCCGTTCTTGGTCAGAATGTCGATGATGCGGTCATTCGACACGTTAAATTCTTTGGCCGCCTGTCCTAATCGCGGCACTTTTACTTTTTTTTCTTCCGGCATGGTGATAAATCTGGTTATGAATTTCTTTATAGGATTGTTGAACAGATTCATTATTTTGCTAATTCCTCTTTAACGGCGGCAATCATGGCATCCACGGTTTCTTCTTCAAGGTCGGTGCGGCGGATAAGTTCCTCGCGGCTGAGTTGAAGAATACTTTCGGCGGTGTCGCAGCCAATGCCGATAAATGTGTCGATCACCCACTGGTCGAAAACATCGTTGAATTCGGTCAACGGGATGACATACTCCTCTTTAATATCGTCTCTGAAGACATCGATTTCATATCCGGACAACTTGCTGGCCAACTTGATGTTATAGCCGCCCTTGCCGATAGCGAGAGAGACTTGGTCGGATTTCATATAGACGTTGGCAGTCTTGTTTTCCTCGTCGAGCTCGATAGAGGAAATCTGGGCCGGGTTGAGGGCGCGGGCGATGAGCAGCTCCTTCTTGTTAGTATAATTGATAATGTCAATATTTTCATTACGCAGTTCGCGAACGGTGTCGTGGATACGACTGCCCTTCACGCCGACGCAGGCGCCGACGGGGTCGATGCGGTCGTCGTAGGTTTCCACCAGCACTTTGGCGCGTTCGCCGGGCACGCGGACGATGTCGCGGATCATGATGACACCCTCTTCGATTTCGGGGATGGAGCGTTCCAGCAAGCATTCGAGGAAACGCGGGGAGGTGCGGGACAAGAGGATGCGCGGGGAACCGTTAACCACGTCCACGGAAGTGATGACCGCCATGATGCTGTCGCCTTTCTTATAGACCTCGTTGGGGATTTGCTCCGATTTGGGGAGCACCATCTCCACGCGGTCGTCGTCCATCACCAGAATCTCGCGTTTCCACACTTGGCTCACCTCGCCGATAATCAGTTCGCCTTTGCGCGGCTCATATTTATGGAATATAACATCTTTCTCATGTTCCAGGATCTTGTTGCTGAGGTTCTGGCGCAGCGCCAGAATCTCGCGACGTTGGAAATCGGAAAGCTGGATTTGCTCAATCACCTCCTCGCCGACCTCAAAGTCGGGTTCAATCTTGATGGCATCGGACAAAGAGATCTGGTTCGCGGGATCTGTCACCTGGCCGTCCTCGACCACCTCCAATGAGTGCTGGATTTCCAGGTCGCCGCGGTCCACGTTGACAATCACGTTGAACTGGGCGTCCGGACCGTATTTCTTACTTAGCGCACTTACGAAGACATCTTCCAGAATATGCATAAGCGTCTCTCTGTCAATGCTTTTGGATTCCTTAAAATCGGCAAAAGTGCTGATAAGATTGATTTGTTCTTCCATTTTTTTTAAGTTTATTGTCTATGAATTTTTACTACTATTGGCAAATTTTGTAAAAAAAACTCCCACCAAATCGGTGAGAGTTTTTAGTTGAGCTAGCAGGACTCGAACCTACACAGGCAGAACCAAAATCTGTAGTGCTACCATTACACCATAGCTCATTCTTTATCATCAATTCGGCGGCAAAAATACACTTTTTTTTAATATATCCGTTTATGAAAAAAATTTTTTTCGATGGTGCTGTGATATCAAAAAAAGTGTATTTTTGCACGCTTTTTTGAAGCAACGGCCCCTTAGCTCAACTGAATAGAGCATTTGACTACGGATCAAAAGGTTGCAGGTTTGAATCCTGCAGGGGTCACGAAAGATAAAGCGCTCGTTTTGGAAAGACGGGCGCTTTTTTTATCGTATCACCGTCACATTCCCCGTAACCCTCTTCGCTTTCTCCCCTCGGGACTTGTAGTGCACTACCACCACATACACCCTGTCGATGGCGTTCGCGCCGTCCCAGCCGAAGGTCTTCTCCTCCGTGCGGAACACCAGCGTGCCCCAGCGGTTGTAGATTTCCATGCGGTACTCTTCGATTTCGTCGGGGTAAGTGAATATCGGCAGGAAGACCGGGTTCAGGGCGTCCGCGCCGGGGGTGAAGGCATTGGGAAGGTAGAGTTCCTGCGCACAGTGCTCGTAGTCGATGTTTACGGCATCCCAGTGGCTGAAGCACTTGTTGCTGACCTCCACACTATAGATACCCGGCCCGCGCACCAGGTACGTGGGCTGCGTGCTGCCGTCCTGCCACAGGTAGTCGCAGTAGGGAGTTTCCGCGTTGAGGGTCAGCACCTTGCCCTCGCACAGCGTCGTGTCGGGACCGAGGTTGAGGGTGAAGTCGTTGAGGTAGCCGATATTGATAGTGTCGCTCGCACCGAGGCAGTTGTCCGTGATGACGACCCAGTATTCGCCGTCCTCATACACCGTGTAGGTGGTGTTGGTGCTCGCGTCCTGCCAGAAATACTGCGCCGGATGCGGCTGCGTGGCGTCCAACAGCAGGGTGGCTAATTCGCAAAGGATGCTGTCGTTGCCGAAATCCACAGAGGACTGCCCGTAGAGGCTCACGTGGAAGCTGTCGCTCTCGGCTCGGCAGCCGATGTTGGTGACGGCCACCTGGAACGTCCCCGCCGAATCCACCGTGATAGAGGACGTGGTGGCGCCGTTGCTCCAGAGGTAGGAGAGGGCACCGGGCTGCTCCACCGAGAGGGTCGCGCCGGCGCACACGGTGGTGTCGTGCGCGACGGTGATGAGCGGCGGCGGCACCACAGCCACGAACGTGGTGGTGGTGTCGGGGCATTCGTAGTGGAGGACGCACTGCACGGCGAGGGTGTCTAAAGCGGTGAGTAGGAACGAGTAGCCATCGCCAACGTGCGAAACACCATTGACGATCCACTCCACGGGCACCGAGTCGGGGTTGTGCTCCACGAGGAGCGCGAGCGTGTCGCCGAGGCAGCGGTGGACGGTGTCGTAGTCGATGGCACTGAGATTGGAGTGTGGAATCGGTAAAGTCATATAATCGAGACCGGAAGTTCCGTACATGCAATAGACCGGATGCATGGTGTTGCCCCAGCCATAAAAGTTGGAAGGTAGGTAAGAGTATCCTATCTCATGAATATAGGCTGAAAAACCGTGCGCATTTTCCACGGTAATAAAATCAGGTAATGTATCTACCTGATCCCAATTCCATTGCGCGGAATAATATTCCCCATTGGTTTCGGGGAAAGTGTCGAAATCTGATGGAGGAACAAGCTGTCCGTTCAGATAGGTACTGCCAATGCCGTCTTCATGCACAAAAATGGTCAAAACAACATACGTGGTGTCTAAAAGCATTGATGGAAGATGGTACGTGTTTTTGGAAATGGGCCAGGACCAGCAAGGCACCATCATATCCGTCGGCTGACCACAACGGGCGTAATTACTATTATTCCAAAAACCTTCAGAGGTAAAATTGGGGGGACTTTGATGGTAAACATTGGAAAAAACTTTATTGGTAAGAACAACGTATGCGGCACCCTGTCCCTGCTGATATCGGATATACGCACGTGGAACAGAATCGGCAAGATAAAGAACATCTTGATAATGAGGAGGAGGTGGAAGATAATAGTGAAAAGGATAGTGGTAAACCGCCACTTGGAGTTCTCCCTGCTGGGGATAAGACGAATATGGCAAGTTGTTGTTTATGCACCACGCTTCTATACCAAAATTGTTTTTTTGGGGAACTCTAATCAAAAAATCATAGCCATTATGGCAATACTGGTAATATAGGCTTCCTTCTACCCATACATTGTTTCCTCTATATACAATGATCCTCTTGCAATTTGTCGTGATATTGCATCCGCCTGTACAATATACTTCACCTTGGTTCAACATAACAGTGTCGGAACCAATATACAATTGAGTGTTGTCTTCCGGTGCAATCACAAACATTGTATAATTGGATATTGCTCCGTTACTATTATTGTCATAACTTGTAGAGTGCATGTCCGTGGGATATAAAGCTGTCTTAAACGCAGGTCCATCGTATGAAATAGGAGAGTTGCAATATGTAAGCGTGTCAGGCAGATAAGGGCAATTGTACGACTGCACCCAGACTTGCACTTTTTTAGTGGTACGGATGACAACAGATCCTCCTTGAAAAACAAATGAACCACCT
The DNA here is from genome assembly GCA_902770735.1 of uncultured Bacteroidota bacterium. GTDB lineage: Bacteria > Bacteroidota > Bacteroidia > Bacteroidales > WCHB1-69 > F23-D06. The sequence continues at coordinate 53,842 of CACXUB010000002.1, forward strand.
CCCGAAGAAACAAAATCCCCATAATTAAGAGATGAGATAACCTCTTCAGGAATCAGGACTTTGGTCATTACACCAGGTTGAACTTCAAAATCCACGTGGTAGGAAGTATATGGGTTTTCAATATAGCCCGTACAATAAGTTTGCCCCAACACATAAAAGATGGCACTATCTAATGATTGCCCAGGATAGTAATAATTATTCTGGGCTCCTAAAAAACCGTCTGTAAACCAGAACTCTTTTCCTTCGTTTTGGGCAGAAAGATTCCCGCCCGCGCACAAACAGTAGAGCAGCAAGGTGAGTATTTGGCGGACAGATTTCATCATTTTCCTGATTTTATGATTTTTTCACCACCTGAACATTGGTAGACCGATAGTTCCTGTACATGTTCTGCGCCTCCGCGACCTACGCGAAACCCCACAGAACAAGGGTGAGAAAGAGGTACAACTTTTTCATAACGATATGATTTTAGATGAGACTGCAAAGATACACTTTTTAATGATGAATTATGAATGCTGAATAATAGTAACAGCGGATTCGGAACATAAATCAATAAACAAATAAACAAAAAATGTACTTTTGCGGCCTGTTTAAAATCCGAAAAAAATGAGAAAACTCTTCCTGACCGGTCTGACCATGCTGCTCCTGAGTGCAGTGTTTGCCCAAAACGAGCAGATTCACTACGACATTCATCCGAAGTTCCCGCATCATGCCACGGCGGAGGAACAAATGATGATTCCCTTCCTGTCGCAGCAAGCGCACCTCCGCGATGCCATATATCCCGCCGCACCCGCCACGGCCGTGGCCGAGTTCCAGCCCATGGGCGGCGTGATGATCGCCTACCCGCTCGGCATCCCCGTGTCGCTCGTGCGCGAACTGTCGCAAGTGACTCAGGTGCGCGTACTCGTGAACTCGGCTTCCGACAGCAACCAAGCCAAAACCTACTTCAACAGCCAGCAGGTGAACATGGCCAACGTGCAGTTCTGGAAAATCCAACACGACTCCTACTGGACCCGCGACTACGGCCCATGGTTCGTCATCGACGGCAACGACTCGGTGGGCGTGATCGATTTCGTCTATAATCGTCCGCAACGCCCGAACGACGATGCAGCACTGGAAGAGGTGACCGAACGCCTGGGCGTGAGCCGCTACGAGATGCCCCTGGTCCACACCGGCGGCAACTACATGGTTGACGGCTACGGCACCGCCGCCTCCACCCTGTTGGTGCTCCAGGAGAATCCCGCCGAAACGGAATCCTCCATCCTGTCCATGACCCATAACTACCTCGGCATCGACAACTACATGATGCTCCCCGACCCGCTCGGCGAATACATCGCCCACATCGACTGCTGGGGCAAGTTCCTCGATGTGGACAAGGTACTGATCGGACAGGTGCCGGTCAACGACCCGCGCTACAGCAACTACGAGGATGTGGCGCAAACCTTCGCGAACGCCGTGACTCCGTGGGGCAACCATTACCAAGTGTTCCGCGTCTATGCCAACCCGAACGCCAACAAGGCCACACCCTACACCAACTCGCTGATTCTCAACGACAACGTGTTCGTCCCCGTCACGGGCAACTCGCACGACAACGAGGCCATCGCGGTGTATGAGCAAGCCATGCCCGGTTACACCATCGTGCCGATCATGCAGAGCAACTACACGCCCTGGCAGAGCACTGACGCCCTGCACTGCCGCACCCATGAGCTCGCCGACCTCGGCATGCTCTACCTGAAACACTTCCCGCTTTTAGGTGAAAAATCCATCAGCGAACCACTTGATATCTCCGTGAATATCAATGCGTTGAGCGGCGCAAACTTGGTGACAGACTCGCTGCTGGTCTATTTCCGCATCAACCACGGCGACTGGCAGAATGCTACGCTGCAACACACGTCCGGCGACGAATTCACGTTCAGTTTCACTTCCATAAACTACGCCTACCAGAATGGTGACTCCGTGGAATACTATCTCTTTGCCAAGGACGAGTCAGGCCGGGTGGAGAAACATCCGTACATCGGGGCCGCCGACCCGCACGTCTTCTCCATCGGCGGAGTCGGAATTGCGGAGCGGGCGCCGCATCATTTGCACGTGTGGCCGAATCCCGCCACCGACCTGCTGTACGTCGCATTGGACGGCAATGCGGACATCGTGAATGCGATGTTGTATGATTTGCAGGGACGGGTTGTTGAGACGTGCCATGGTGCGTCTCTACAGAGCGGTTCCGCCACGCTGAACGTGAAAGACCTCCCCGCCGGCATGTACCTATTGCATTTGACCGACGCCGACGGCAACGAATACCATCAGAAAATCGTGAAAAAATAAGGTTAAGCAGATCCTGATTCCGCTAAACTTCAGTCCTAAACCCTAATCAAAAAAAATCGTATCTTTGCCGCCTTTATCAAGAAAGTATGTCAAAAAACCGATAACCCAATGAAAAATAAAGTCATTGTCGCTGTTTTCAGCCTGTTAACCGTGGGAACCGCCCTCTTCGCGCAAACCCCGAACAAACATTACCAGCAAGACAAAACCAAAATGGACCAACTGTTCAACGCCATCAACGCCATGTACGTGGATTCCGTTGACTTCGACCCGCTGACCGACAGGGCCATCGACGAGATGCTCAAAGAGCTGGACCCGCACACCGCCTACATCCCCGCCAAGGACGTGGCCGCCATGACCGAACCCCTGCAGGGCTCCTTCGACGGCATCGGCGTGACCTTCCAGCTCATCAAGGACACCATCAACGTGATGGAGGTCATCATCGACGGTCCGTCGGAAAAAGTCGGACTGATGGCCGGTGACAAGATCATCAAGGTCGATGACACCGTGGCGGTCGGCAAGAGCATCACCAACGACTGGGTACGCAAGCACTTGCGCGGCAAAAAGGGCTCCAAGGTGAAAGTCACCGTGGTGCGCGGCCGCAAAAAAGAACCCATCGAGTTCATCATCACCCGCGGCGCCATCCCGATGTACAGCATCAACGTCAGCTTCATGGCCGACTCGCTCACCGGCTACATCAAACTCGAACGCTTCGCCGCCACCTCCACCACCGAACTCAAAAAAGCCATCCGCAACCTGAAGGAACAAGGCATGAAAAACCTCATCCTCGACCTGCGTGGCAACGGCGGCGGCTACCTCAACGTGGCCTTCGAAATCTGCGACCAATTCATCTCCGGCAAGCGCATGATCGTCTATACCGACAACTTCCGCAAAACCGGCGAAAAATACTTCTCCTCCGAAACAGGTCTCTTCGAAGAGGGCAAACTCATTGTGCTCGTCGATGAAAACTCCGCTTCCGCCTCCGAAATCACCTCCGGCTGCATCCAAGACTGGGACCGCGGATTGGTGGTCGGACGCAGAACATTCGGTAAAGGATTGGTACAGAAACCGTTACGTCTCATTGACCAATCCGAGGTGCGCCTCACCATCTCCCACTACTACACGCCCACGGGCCGCTGCATCCAAAAGCCTTACGACGACGGTCTCGACGCCTACTTCAAAGATCTGCAGACCCGCGCCAACAACGGTGAGTACTATACCGCCGAGAACATCAAGTTCCCCGATTCCCTGAAATACAAGACCCCGCACGGCCGCGTGGTCTATGGCGGTGGCGGCATCATGCCCGACATCTTCATCCCGCTCGACACCACCAAATACTCCTCCTTGTACAATGAGATTGCCCGTAAAGGCGTGTTCGGCAGCTTCGCCGTCGATTATTTGGAGAACAACCGCGAAACCCTGCTGAAACAATATCCGAAATTCGAGGATTTCCAGAAAAATTACCAGATTTCCGACGAATTTTACCAAGAATTCATGCAATTCGCCAAAGAAGAAGGCGTGAGCGAAAAGGCTTCCTTCGTCTTCAGCGACTATGCCAACGCCTTCATCAAGGTGAACAAGAGCAAGCTGGATTCGATGTACAAGAGCACGGAAGAGTTTGACCAACAGACTTTTGACACGATGTTCACGAACTATCTGAACAAGACGTATTCCGAAATGCAGCATCTGCGCAACGAAGAACACGCGGCGGAATTCATCAAAGAGTATCTGCGTTTTGAAATCGCGCGCGGCCTCTACGGCTACGGCGACGCCTACCGGATTTTCCTTGAAAGCGACGAGACGTTCCAACAGGCCGTCGAAATCATGCACGACAAGAAAATCTTCAAAAAATACAAGGTAGATTCGGGAAAATAAGCCATGATCAAGCAGAAGTCCATTGACAGTGTGATGGCCGCCGTCCGCATTGAAGAAGTGGTCGGCGACTTCATCTCCCTGCGCAAACAGGGTCAGGACTTCGTGGGCATTTGCCCGTTTCACGACGACAAAAACCCCTCCCTGCACGTGAGCCCGCGCCTCGGCATCTACAAGTGCTTCGTGTGCGACGCCGCCGGCAACCCCGTGAAGTTCCTCATGGAGCACGAGAAGATGTCCTACCCCGAAGCGATCGAGTACCTGGCCAAGAAATACGGCATCCCGCTGGAATACGAGCGAAACGAAAGCGACGAGGAGCGGCAACAGCGCACCTTGCGCGAAAGTCTGCTGATTGTCAATGAGTTCGCCCAAAAGTTCTTCGTAAGCCAACTGCGCAACACCGAAGAGGGCAAACTCATGGGCATGTCCTATCTCAAAGAACGCGGCTTCAAGGACGCCACCATCGACAAGTTCGGACTCGGCTACTGTCCCGACGGCTGGGACAACTTCACCAAAGCCGCATTGGAAAAGGGCTACAAGGAAGAATACCTCATCGAACTCGGCCTGACTGGCAAATCGCAAAGCGGCAAGCTGTACGACATCTACCGCGGACGCGTGATCTTCCCGATTCATAACGATGCCGGCAAAATCATCGGCTTCGGCGGACGTATCCTGAAAAAAGACGGCAAAGACCCGCGAAAATACGTCAACTCCCGCGAAAACACGATCTACCACAAGAGTGACACGCTCTACGGCATCTATTTCGCCAAAAACGCCATCCACAAGCAGCAAAACGTCTATCTTGTAGAGGGTTACACCGATGTGATCTCCATGCACGAGTCCGGCGTGGAGAACGTGGTGGCCTCCTCCGGCACATCGCTCACGCAAGGCCAGATCCGCATGATCACCAAACGCACCCAGAACATCACGGTGCTCTATGACGGCGATATGGCCGGCATCAAGGCTTCCATGCGCGGCATCGACATGCTGCTCGAACAGGGGCTCAAAATCCGCGTCTGCCTCCTCCCCGACGGCGAAGATCCCGACTCCTTCGCTAAAAAACACCGGGACAGCGAGTTGCAGGATTATTTGGCGAAAGAATCCAAAGATTTTCTGCTCTTCAAATCCGATATTCTGTCGAAAGAGGCGGGCAACGACCCGCTCAAGCGCGCCGACATGGTGAAGGAAATCCTGAAATCCATCAGCTGCGTGAAAGACAACATCGAACGAGCCTTCTATGTTAAGGAATGCGCTAAAATGTTCGACCTTTCGGAGGATGACCTCAACCTCAACCTGCGCCGACTCGTGTGGGAGAAAGCCAAAGGCCAGAGCCGGACCGTCCAACAGCAACAGCAAACGGGTGGAAGCGGGACCGTCACGGTGGAACAACCGGAAACGCCCGGCATCATCGAGACGAAGAAACACCCAGAAATCACTCAGCAAACAACCGACTTGCTGTACGAAGCCGAAAAAGACCTCGTCTTACTGGTACTTAATTACGGTAACTACTTGATTTACGGAGCGAACCAGAACGAAGAGGAAGCCCCCAAAGAACTGCGGGTGGACCAATACGTCTGCAACGAAATGATGAAGGAAGACATCCGTTTCCACTACCCGATGTTAGAGCGCATCTTCAACATGTACGCGGAATGGGCGGCTTACATCGGCAACCAGGACCAGATCATCCGCAATTTCACGCTGTGCGACGACCCGCAAATCAGCGAATTTGTCATCCGCAACATCCCCGTGGAACCGCGCTTCAGCGAACACTGGCAAAAAAAGTACGACATCCACACGCACACCACGCGCAACAACCTCCGCATCCTTCAAAACCAGGTGCAAAACATCCTGCTTCTCTTGAAACTGCGAATTTTGGAAAACGACGCGAACACTATACGTAAAATACTGGATAACAAGAATTTAGCAGAAGAAGACATGGGACTCGCCCTGGGGCAGCTAAACAAGATCCTCCAACTCAAAAAAATTATCTCCAAGCGATTGAATCGCGTGGTCAGCCGATAACCTTCCAAGAATCAGTTTTTTACAAAATAAAAAAACGGGAACAGTTGATGTTCCCGTTTTTCGTGTTCCAGCTGGGGCTCGAACCCAGGACCCCATCCTTAAAAGGGATGTGCTCTACCTGCTGAGCTACTGAAACTCCATTCGTTTTTGAGGCTGCAAAAATACACTTTTTTTCGTTTAGGACTACCTTTTGTCTATAAAAAATTTTTTTGATTATAATTTATTATGAATCAGCATATTATAAAATTTTTATAGATGATTCGTTTTTTTTCGATTCGTTTTCAAAAATATGTATATTTGCACAATAACTTATTGATTTCAAGTATGTTAAAAACAAAAAACGGCAAAGAAAAAAACATAGGCAATTTCGCAGAAAAAGAAAGCGGAAGTGTCATTTTCCGCAAAAAAAGCTACGTCGACAAGAATCTCACCAAAAATACAAAACAATGAAAAAACTGATTTTGATGCCCCAAAAAGACACACTGACCATCTGTCTGCCACAAGACTGGGTCGGCAAGCCACTATTGTGCATTTTGCGTCATCCCGATGAAAAAAGCACATATCCGATTGAATCGGAGTTTATCTCTTCTGTCCGCGAAGAACGTATCGGTTATCATGTGATGCCAGCCCGACGGGTGAGGAGAAAGCCGCGAAAAAAGAGACTGAGACGTAAAAGAGGCGGCATCAGCCAGTTTCTTTAGAGGTCGATTGAATGTCTTGAAATATTTGCTATTTTTGCCGATTGAAAATAATCGGCTGTCCCGATGCAAAAAAGGTCGATAATAGCAACTAACCCTGTAAAAATGAAACTGACCCGCGAAAAAGGAAAGGAAATTTTCAAGACATACGCACTGATCATACTGGGCACGTTCATCATGTCCATCGGATTTGTGGTGTTCATCTCGCCGCTGAAACTGGCGCCGGGCGGGGTGTACGGCATCGCCATCATCCTGCACCACGTGTTCAATTTCCCCATCGGTCTGTCGGGCATCTGCCTCGACCTGCCGTTGCTGCTCATCGGCACGTTGTGGCTGGGTCCGCGCTTCGGGGCGAAAACGCTGGTGGGCGTCATCACCCTGCCGGCGTTCATCTCGCTGTGGGAGAAGGTTTACGGCTACGCACCGCTGATCGCACTGCCGAGCGACCCCATGACGCCCGACCCGTCAGCCACGTTCATCCTTGCCCTGTGCGGCGGCGTCATCATCGGCATCGGACTGGGCCTGATTTTCAAGACCCGCGCCACGTCCGGCGGTACCGACATCATCGCCATGATTATCGGCAAATACGTGAAACACATTCCGTTAGGCACCATCCTCATCTGTGTTGATTCCACCATCGTGTTGATTGCCCTGGCCGCCTTCAAAGACTGGACCATTCCGTTGTACTCCTGGTTGGTGATTTACGTGACGGGCATTGTGATGGACAAGGTCATCGCCGGCTTCCACAGCAACAAGGCGGTGCTGATCATCTCAGAAAAGTACGAGGAGATCCGCCAGCGCATCTTCGACGAGCTCGACCGCGGCGGCACCTACCTCAACGGCGAGGGAATGTACAACCACGATGAGAAAAAGATCATCTTCACCTCCATCTCCCGCAAACAGCTGCCGGTGCTCATCCACTTCGTCCACGAAATCGACGCCAAAGCTTTCGTCACCATCCTGGATGCCTCCGAAACGCTGGGTTACGGTTTCAATTCATTGAAAGAAAAGGCGTTAAATTAAAGGCGCCCTGCAGAAAAAGAGTTTATAAACGCCATTCTTGTGTTAAAATCGGTTAAAAATGCAGTTTTGGCCGGTTTTTGACGAGTCCTCAAGATTGTTGTAACGGATGTTTTACTACTTTTGCCGATCGC
>CACXUB010000003.1 GCA_902770735.1 uncultured Bacteroidota bacterium
GATGCCCGGAGGCAGCACGTAAGGAATCGGCGTCCGGTTGGCGTTCTCTTCAAGGCTCACCGTTCCGACGTAGAACGAGCATTCTCCGTCGTCTTGGGTCGGGAAATAGTCGCCGTCCTCGCGCAAACTGAGGTTGTAGGTGCGCCAGTCGCTGCGGACGAGCTCGAAAGTGGCGAGACGACACACGATCGGTTCTTCGAAATCGCGCATGAAGACACGCATGAACCGGATGGAGTTGTAACCCGTCATGTTGTTCACAACCTTGTCGGGGTTGTGGATCGGAATACGGAACTGGTACCATTTCGTGGCCGGACGGTCGCCGTTGGGCAGCGGACTCGGACGGCCTTCATAGACATCATTGATGTAATTCTCGCCCACCACCATCTTGTCAGGTGACAGGTCGATGACATATTGGTAGTAGCGTTCGTCTTCGCTCAGCGTGTTGTCGTTGTTCATGTCCTCCATGTTGGGGAGGTTGGTGGCGGCGGTGGGGTAGTTTTCAGGGCTTTGGCTGTCGGTCGGGGAGTTGCCTTCTGAGTTGTTGTAGTATTTGTAACGTTCCACCACCTTCAAATCGGCTTGGTCGTAGTCGGCGCCTCTGAAATAGTGGTAGTTATCCGCAGAGGGGTCGGCGATGGCATTCTGGTAAGCCTGAGAACCGGTTCCGAAAGCGGCTCCTATGCGCTGCACGTAAGTCTCTTGGAAATAATCCAGCTCACGGGCGTTAGGCAGGCCGTCGTAACCCACATCTTGATGCTGCCGTGAACTTTCTTGGTTGTCGAAAGAGTTGACAATCAACTGTTTGGTAGGTATTCGTCCCCATACAGTGAAATCCACGTCTTGGTCGGAACCATCCTCGGGCAGACCGTTTTCGAAGAATTTCCGTCCGTCGCGCAGAATGTCCTCGGAGATGTCACCCAAGTTGAAGTAGAGCTTGCCGCCCGTATGGTCGGGATTGTCGATGAACGGGTCCATCATCCAGAACTCGATGTATTCGTAGTTGGAGGACTCGAAGTCGGTGTTATCGAATTTCCGCATGATGCCGCCCCAACGGGTTTTGGGGTCGCGCAGGGAACCGTCTTCATTCAAACCTTTGGAGAAACCTTCCGAACCGTCCACATCGTAGTTGTAGGCACCTCTTTCCGTCGGGTAGAAGGCCATGTTGAAGACGGTCATCAGCGTGGAAAGCTGGGATGTCGTCTGGTCTTTGTACGGGAACAGTTCCGGTTCATAGACGGCACGGGCGTAAGGCTGCGACAGGTCGTCCTTGTCCAGGTTGGACGGGACCGCGCTGCCGCCGTTGTAGAACAGCGGGTCGATGACGTACCAGGCCAGGCGGGCACGGTTGAAACCGTAGGCTAATTGCCGGCGCGTCGAGGCGGTCACGCTCACGGGGGCTGCCTCCGGGAAAAGATCCGGCTGACCCTGCGGCGTGGAGGCCATCACCCAGTTGCTGATGTTCATCAGGTCGATGGTCGATTTCGCCGACTCGAAGTTGTCGATGTATGTCGTGCCGCTCTTGCCGATCTGCCGGTTGTGACCCGGGATGAAATGGGCGAACTCGCCGTCTAAGTTGAGGTAGGACTTGGTCGTGGTGTGATGGAAACTCAACAGGTCGATGGCTTTTGTGATGAAGGGCATCTCCGCCTTGTAGGCGAAATTCATACCCCAGATCAGGTTGTTGATGGGCTCGTCGCCGTAGTTCACCTTGTTGGTGATGGGACGCTCGCGCAGATTCAACAATGTCGCCCCGACGGTGAAGTCCTTCGAGAAGACGTAGTCCAGATTGATACCGAACATGCGCTTGTCGGTCTGGTAGGCGTCGTCCACCTCCGGCTGGATCTGGATGGGCGTGCCCGATGCCAAAATGCCCTGGTTGATGATGGTCACCACGCCCATGTCGTAGTTGACGGTGTAATCGACGTTTTCCGTCAGGGTGACACCGCCGGCGGTCACCTTCACCGATTTGGTGGCGCCGCCGCCCTGGAAGTGGAACTCCGAGCCGTACGACGAGCGATAGCTACCTTCGATATAGTATTTGTTCTTGTTCGTGATTTGCTGCGCCATTGTCTTCGTCATGGTGTACAACGAGTCGAAGGCGTATTTGTCGGCCAGCGCCGGATCGTCCAGCACCGCGCGCAAGTCCTTGCCGAAAGGCTCTGTCGTGGGGAAATAGATGCGTCCGTTACTGGAGTTGATGGTACCGCCGTTGAGGTGGGCTCCGTCGATGAAGTCGAAGATACCATCCGGGGAGGGATCTTGATGCTGGTTCAACCGGTCAAGACCCATCAGACGGATCAACGGGATGCCCTTTTGTTCACCCTGCGTGAAGAAGCCGTTCGGCGTGCCCTCCGCATCGCCCGTGTAGAGGACGTTCAAGCGGAACTTGTCGGATGAAACCTGATAGGCCGACAGGCTATAGACGTTCTTCATCATCAACTTCCACAACGGCGACTTGGTGTTCAGGCTGGAACTCTTCAGCAACTTGACGCGGATACAGTTCGGCGTGGCCACTTCGTTGGAGAACTCACCGACTTGATAGACCTTGTCGTCACCGATCACCGTGTACTGGAACGCCACGGCCAACACTTGGTCGGATGCCAACGCGGAATTCAGCGAGATGAAGCCCAACTTGGTGTTCACCGTGTACTCGTTGGGGGAAAGCAGTCGCGCACTCTCCACCTTTTCGTAGTCGGTGCCCGATTTCAGACCGATGGACTGCATGTTGCCCGACACGTTGGCGATGTTCCGGATGAGCGAGCTGTCGGCGTAGGCCGTCAAGTTGTTGGTGTTGTTGTCCGGAAGTTGTCCACCGGGATAGGCGGGGTTGTAGGAGATGTTGGAGAATTGCGGGTCATATTCACCTAAATCAGTGAAAGCCACAATGTTACGATTGTTTGTGGTGGCTGCGCCAACGGTGGTGCGCCACACCTCGATCTTGGTGATCACAATGGGGGAACTCACCAAAGGCAGCGTGCTCAAGTACTGGTTGTAATGTTCTTCGAAGAAATGGCCGATGAAGAAGTGCTTGTTCTCTTCGTATTCGTCAGCCCGGAAGTAGAAGTCCGTCTCCTCGGCACCGCCCTCGACCGTGATGGTCTGCGTGGAACCTTTCTTGCGGGAGGCGACGGCCGTGACGAACAGATTTCCGAACTTGAGTTGCGTCTTGACACCGAACAGGCTCTGGCTGCCGTTGATCAAGGTGCTGTTCAGCGGGAAGGTGATGTCACCGAACTCGATAAGTTGCAGAATGTCGTCTTCCTTGCCGTTGTATTTGAGTTTGATCTGGTCGGTTTTGGTGGTGACGGCCAGCTCGTCGGTGGAATAGTTCAGGTTGAACTCGATTTTGTCACCGATTTTGGCCAACAAGTTCAGTTGGATGTCCTCGTCGAAGTCGAGTTGAAGTTGTCTCCGCTGTTTTACAGGAAGAAGGTAATTGTCTGTTTGTAAGTATTTTACACCCAATTTCAACCCCACGGTTCCCGAAGGACGGATGTCGATGGTGTTACTGCCGAAGATGCCTTCGAAGATGTCGCCGCCGAGGTGGAGTTGCGGGATGAGGCCGCTGCCGGTGCGGGAATTGGGGCTTCCGCCGATACTGCGGCTCTGGTTTTGCCAGTAGTCATGGATGCTTTGCTGCAGGTCGTAGTCGATGTACTCGTTGACGTTCATGTACGCGCCCGGTCCGAAGGGGGTGTTGCCCGTCATGTACTGGAAGTTGTAGGTGTTCGTCTCCGGATCGTAGATGATGGTCGGTCCGACTCCGGGAGGGTTGTTGAGGAAGAACGGGTTGTTGCTGCCCGGGTTAAGCGGGTTGTTGTCCGGCTGCGGCAGCACCGGCGGGTTGGTGTCCGGCGGACAAAGCGGGTAGGAAAGATACACTCCCGTAGGCATTGTCTTATTGGAAGACAAGCCATTGGCGGCTTCGAGACGCAAATGCCCGAACCCGGAAATGGTGAGCGCAACGACGATTGCGTATATATAATGTTTTACCTTCAAGTTTCTTCTTTTTTGTTACAATAATTTCAACGACTTCTTAATAAGCTCTTCCACAGACAGTTGCATGCCTTCTGCTTTGATGATCTTGTCCAAAACTGTCTCCGCGCCAGACTTCGGGAAGCCTAACGCGACAAGAGCAGATAACGCTTCATATTTGTTATTATTGTATGTGGCATTAATTTTTGTTGCATCCGCCCATGTGGCCTTCTTCGCTTTGTCCTTCAATTCGATGATGACGCGCTGTGCCGTCTTCGCGCCGATGCCCTTCACCGACTGGATGGCCTTCACGTCTTCCGTGGCGATGGCGTTGAGAACTTCGCCCACGCTCATGGAGGAAAGGATCAGACGGGCGGTGTTCGGGCCGATGCCGTTGACGGTAATCAACAGCTTGAACAACTCGCGCTCCTCTTCCGTGGCGAAACCGTACAACACCTGCGCGTCTTCTTTCACGATGAAATGCGTGAGCAGTTTGATCTCCGCTTTGTCCCGGATTTCGGAAAAAGTGGCTAATGAAATGTTGACATAGTAGCCCACTCCGCCGGGTGTCTCGATGATCACATACGCGGGGTTAACCTCTTCTATTCTGCCTTTGATGTGGTTTATCATATTGTAAAAAAACAAGCGGCAAAGATACAAAATTTGGGCTATCTTCCGCGCCCCAAATTTCGGTCGCCGGTATAGCTGAACGGAATGCCCCTCTCGGTGCAGAAAACCCGCCAACGGTCGATGTAGAACGGGGTGTTGGAACCGTCCGCCACCACCGATTTGAACGGAAGCGCGGCCTCCAGTTCTTCGGGCTTCAGCCGTGGGTTTTGATGCAGGAGCAGACAGTCCACCGACAATTGCCCGCTTGGGATTTTGGGAACGGTTTTCTGACTTTTGGTGAGAATGAAGTAGTTCTTTCCGTCAAAGCGGATGAGGTTGCCCCGTTTGCATAGAAACGGTGTGTCGTACGAAATGGTGTCCAAAGGCACTGTCGCGCCGTGCAGATGATGCCGGCGCGCGTGGCTCTGGATGTTGTATCGGTACAGATTGTCGTCGGGATCGAAGAGGCTGTCGGAAAACCACACCGTCTGCCCGTGTGCGGAAAACTCCAAAACACTGCATTTCCGGATATGATAGGCTGTGAAATCCGTCTCGCGGTCCAGAATTAGCTTTTTCGTCGTGAAGGAGCAACAGAAAATGGTGAACAGCGCGTTCGCGACCCAAAAAACGCTGCGGCTGCGGTGGTAGAGCAGATAGCAGATACATCCGATAACACCGTATAGCAGAACCACTTGCACGATGTGGAAGTCGATGTCTTCCGTCACGGAACAGGGCAAATTCTCCACAAAGACAATGATTCGGTTCATAATACGGATTTCCCAGGTGAGCAGCCACGACAAATATTTGGGTATCAGGGGAATAAAGGAGATTGGCAGAAGGGCGACACCGGAGAGGATGACGAAAAACGAGAGGGCGATGACACTCAGATTCGAGAGCATGAAGTAGTTGGGGAATTGGGCGAAATAGTAGATGGAGATGGGCGAGGTGCCGAGTTGTGCGGCGACCGACACGGTCAGCAGCTCCCAGAAATAGTGGCCGATTTTTGTCCGGCAGTGGTAAACGGAGGCTAATTTCGGCTGGAACAGCACGATGCCGGCCACAGCCAGATAGCTGAGCTGAAACCCAACTTCAAACAATAGCAATGGATTGACTATCAGAAGGATAAATAAGGATGCGAAGAGGCTGTGAAAGACGTTCGTGTTTCGTTGCAGATGTTGCCCGAAGGCCACGAAGGTGAACATGGTGGCCGAGCGCGTCACCGAAGGAGCGAGCCCGGTGATGTGCGCGTAGAGCCATATCACGGTCAGTACCAGCACGGTTTTCAGGATGCGGGAGTAGCGAGATAAATCCAAGGGCTTCAGCAAAAAATTGATAATCATGAAGATAACCCCGACGTGCATGCCCGAGACACATAGAATATGACTGACCCCCGCCGAGGAGTATGAGGCTCTCAAGTCCGGGTCCAGCGTGTCGTCGTCGCCTAACAGGATGGCTTTCAGCACGTCCAGTTCGTCACCGCTCATTCCGGTGGATATGTAGATGTCGGTCAGACGGTTGCGGGCGTTCTGCGCCAGAAGTTTCAGCCGGTTTGCCGGATGGTTCCCGACACGCTCCCACGCATCGTCGCGCACGAAGCCGGAGTAGTGGATGCCGCGCCGCCGCAGGTAGAGTTGGTTGTCGAAGGCGTCGGGGTTGTGCGGCGGCTCGATCGGGGAAAGGGTCGCGTGTACGAGTAACAGGTCGCCGTAACATAATTTCGCGGCCTCCTCAGACTGTTGTAAAAAAAACAACACTTTCTCGTTAACCGGCTTGTTCTCAGATGTTTGTACTACCTCAGCCTCTACTTTGACACTTCGCTCCCTCGGCGCTGGGTCGGAAGCGACTCGCACAATCCAGTCTTTTTCCGATTCGATGGAAACCAGGCTTTTATGCGGGTGAAAATGCCAGTTAGTCAGGGAGATGCCCGTCATCACGAAGGCGAGATTCATGACGATGGTCTGTATCACCCGCCATCGGTAAGCGCGGACGAAGGTAAGTGCGGCTGTCAGCAGAACGGCAGCGACGGAACTCCAAAGCAGAAGCCTGCAAACGGTGTCAGGGAAGTCCCCGAAATACGCGATGAGAATGCCAAGGACATACGGAAGGAGTACCTTCACGATAGGGTAATTTTCTGTTTTCATTGTTCAAAATTTTTATAATATACTGTCTCATAATGTTTTAATTCTAAAAAAATTGTTTTCGGTCATAAAAGTTTTCAAGATGCAAAGATAATTTTTTTCGAGAAAAAAACCTTTCTTCGTGACATCTATAAAAGAAAAAAATGATTGATTTCGCGGCGTCGTGCCAAGCGGGACATCTTTTGTTGGGTCACCTTTCTTCCCGGTACGAAAAATTCGAGAACTTGACATGGATTGAGCCGGCCAGAGAGAGCTAAACAAGCTGCTCTTTGGCGGTTTCCGGCACTTTTGTCTGTTTTTAGCGGGAAAGGTACAGTTCCACCAGTCCTTCGGGGGTGGTGACGTGCAAGGTTTTGTTTTCGCGGTCCACGTTGGTGACAAACTCGCTTGAGGCGGGGATGAGGATTTCCGTGCCGTCGTGGTCCACCTGCATCAGCGGGTTGTTGGTCAGTTCCATGAACCCTTTGCAGGTGCCGATTTCGCCCAACTGTTCGTCAACCACTTGGAATCCAATGACTTCGTGGAAGTAGAATCGGTTTCCGGTGAGTTTGGGCAAACGGCTGAGGGGGAGGTAGAGTTCGGTCTGGACGAACTCCCGCACGTTGTCGATATCGACATCCTGCAGTTTGATGACGAATTGGTTGTTGCCTCTAAACTGCAGGTCCTCAATCATATAGGGAAGCATCTCGCCATCGGTTTCGATAAAAACGGCGTCGAGGTCGAGATAGCGTTCGCAGTCGTCAACATCAAAATAGGCACACAACGCGCCTTTCAGTCCGAAAGGTTTTGTTAGTGTGCCTAAGTAGTAAAAGTTTTTGTCTGCCATGATGGTGGCGGAAAAAACTATTCGGCAGCCGGTTGTTCGGCTTCGGCGGCGGGAGCTTCTTCAGCGGCGGCCTCAGCGGCAGCGGCTTCAGCGGCTTCTTGAGCGGCCTTTGCCTGAGCGGCGGCGATTTCAGCAGCCTTGGCGGCCACTTTCGCGGAGATGGCTTCTTTCACTTTCGTTTCAGCGGCGAGACGCTCTTTCACGACTTTGCGTTTCGCTTCGCGCTCTGCGTTCTCGACGTCTTTCAGCTTGGAGTTCTTCTCCTGCTTCCAGGCCTCGAATCTGCGTTGAGCCTCGGTCTCGCTGAAAGCGCCCTTAGCCACACCGCCTTTGAGGTGTTTCATCAAATAGACACCTTCGCGTTTGAGAATCGCACGGGCCGTGTCAGAAGGAGTGGCACCAGCTTCCAGCCAATACAGCGCTCTGTCAAATTTGATGTTGAGAGTTGCGGGATTGGTCAGGGGGTTGTAGGTACCCAGATCCTCGATGAATCGTCCGTCACGGGGTGCTCGACCATCCGCAATTACAAGGTGGTAGAAGGGTTGGTTCTTCTTACCGCGTCTTTGTAATCTGATTCTTGTTGCCATAAATACGTTTTTTTAAGGGTTAAAAAATTCGGCGGCAAAAATACACTTTTTTTCTATTCCACCTTAATCAAATCTTCACCAAGTGCAATAGATATTTTTGATAGTGTCCGAAGGGTGAAGTTGTGTGTCCCGCTAACCCACCGAGACACCTCAGCCTCCGTTTTGCCTATACGAGACGCCCACTCCTTATGGGTCAGGTTTCGTTCATTCAAGATTTTCTCTATCTTGTCCGCGATTGCGAACGACCAATCCACCTCTTTTTTGACATCTTCAGGAATCTCTTTTAATGCTTCCTGAAACACTTTTGTTGGATTCATATTGAAAACATTTGATTGTTAATACCTTCTATCTCCGTTTCTGTCACAGAAAAAAGCCCTTCGTCAACACCTAATTTTTTCGGGGTCATCCGTCGCGGAACATCACATATACCGGCAGATGGTCGGCGAAGCCGCCAATGTAGCGCGGACCGAGGAAAGTCCGGAAGTTCTTCTTTCCGCCGTATTTCTCATCGTCCACCAGAAGGAACTCCGCGTCGAAGATTTCCGCGCCGCCGACCTGCCGCACGCCCGTTGTGTCGGTCAGCCAGGCGTCGGACACGATGAACTGGTCCAGACAGCCCCAGAAGTCCTCGTGTTTGTGGGAACCGTGCAGACTTTGTCTCGCCAGCGGCAGCATGAGGTTGTAGAGCGTGTCTCGCGGGAGCCTGTGCCCATACTCGCGCACACGCAGATAGTCCGTCATGCTCTCGTCGGTGGCATAGTCGTTGAAATCGCCGGTGATCAGGATCTTGGCGCGGGGGTCGCCGGTCATCAGCGAGTCCACGCACTGGCGCACCACCGCGGCGTACCAGTTCCGTTTGGGCACGGTCGCGGCATAGCCTCCGTAGCGGGATGTCCAGTGGTTGACGAACACGTGCAGCGAATCGCCCGAGGGGAACTGCACCACGGCGTACAAGATGTCGCGGTTGCGGGCGAACGTGTCGAACGGAAAAACCACGGGGATCTTTCGGCTGCGCAAAATCCGCACGCAGCTGTCCCGGAAGAGCATTGCCACATCCACGCCGCGGCGGTCCGGGGAGTCGTAGTGCACATACCGGTACCCGTATTTCCGCAGCGGCGAGTTGTAGCATAAGTCTTTCAGAACCCTCTCGTTCTCGATTTCCGCCAAACCGACAAGCCACGGCGGGTCACCCCGCCCCGCCGCCAATATCACCTTCCCAATCATGGATACTTTTCGGTTGTACTTCTTGAATGTCCAGTGATAACTGCCCGTCGGTGTGAAATCCTCGTCCGCCGTCAGACTGTCGTCCGACGGGTGAAACAGATTCTCCACATTGTAAAACATGATGCAATGCGTGGTGTCCACAGGTTGCGATACCCCACACATATATATTATTATGCCGCAAACCAAACAAACTAAATGTTTCATTTCGTCTTCATTTTGTCGCGACAAATATACATCAAAATGCAAGCAAAATCAAGGGTTTTCGAATTTTTCTTGCATCGTGCTATGAATGAAAAAGATACGGCTTAAAATTAACATATTTTAAGCCAAATATTTACAATTATTTGTAAATATTACAAAGGGTTTTGGAAGGAAATCGCGCAGGAACTACCAAAACGCGTCGGGAAAGGGTTACCAAAACACGGCATAAATCACCACTAACAGAACGCATATCGCGTAGGCGGCGATGTGGAAATCTGTTTTTGTCTTGAACATGCTGGAAGTCAACGGAATGCCTTTCGCGTCATCCTCGTTTTCGCAAGTGCAGAGGCTAACCATCACGATGATGGCCATGGTGAGGAGACAGGTGTAGAACATCTGGTCGATGAACGGCATATCTATCGGTAAAAATTTGAGTGCCAGGGCGATAGGTATTGACAGCACCACGCCGGTGATGGCACCTTTGTTGGTGGTTTTCTTCCAGAACAGTCCCAAAAGGAAAAGCGCGAGGATGCCGGGGCTCACCAAGCCTGTGTATTCTTGGATATACTGGAACATCTGTCCTACGCTGCCGAGCGCCGGCGCTATGAGAATGGCGATGACGAGGAAAAGTGCGGCGGAAATCTGCCCAACGAGCACTAAACTGACATCCTTGCCCGTTTTTTCCTTCACTTTCGGGGCAATGTACGGTTTGTAGATGTCCATGGTGTAGATGGTGGAGGCGGAGTTGAGCATGGAGGCTAACGAGGAGATGATGGCGGCGGCTAACGCTGCGACTACCAGTCCTTTAAGGCCCGTCGGGATGAAGGAACTGATGAGCCACGGGTAGGCGTTGTCGTTGTTGAGGGCGCCGTTGGCCTTGGTGAGCGCCTCCACGGCCCCGAAATTGCCCTCGGTGAACATCACGTAGGCGACAATGCCCGGGATGACCACGATGAACGGGATGAGCAGCTTGAGGAACGCGGCGAACGCCAGGCCTTTTTGGGCTTCGGGCAGCGACTTGGCCGCAAACGCCCGCTGGATGATGTACTGGTTGAAGCCCCAATAGTAGAGGTTGGCCACCCACAGTCCGCCGATGAGCATCGCGATGCCCGGCAGGTTGTGGTATTCGGGGTTGTCTTTGGGCAGTATCAGGTGCATGCGGTCACCGGCGACATCCGTGAGATGGCGGATGCCCTGCGTGACCGTGCCGTCGGGACTGATGACGTGCAGCGCGACCACGGTGGTGATGAGTCCGCCAAGCACAAGCAGGAACACCTGCAGAATGTCGGTCCAGGCCACGGAGGAGAGACCGCCGGTGATGGAGTAGAGGGCGGCGACAAGCCCTAACCCGATGATGGCGGGCATGATCAGCGTGCCGTCGCCGGTACCGATGATCGTGTCAATGGCTTTGGCGCCGAGGAACAGCACCGAGGTGAGGTTCACGAAGATGAAAAGTCCGAGCCAGAACACCGCGAGGATGGTCTTGAGCTTCCGCGAATACCGTTTCTCCACAAACTCGGGGATGGTGTAAATGCCCTGCTTTACAAACACGGGCATGAAAAACTTGGCCACGATGATGAGGGTGATGGCGGCCATGAATTCGTAGGAGGCCACCGCGAAGCCGCCCGCAAAGCCCGAGCCCGACATGCCGATGAACTGCTCCGCCGAGATGTTGGCGGCAATCAGCGACGCGCCGATCGTCCACCACGGCAGCGACTTGCCCGCGAGGAAATAGTCCTCGGCGGTCTTGTCCTTGTTCTTTTTGCGATGGGAAATCCAGATGCCTAATCCGACAATGATTAGCAGATATGCGGCGAAAATGATGATGTCAAGGGTATGAAAAGCGGGGTTCATCGTTCGGGGTTTTAATTCGGGCGCAAAAGTACGATTTTTTGACTATGGCTGATGACTATGACTATAACTATGACTATAACTATGACTAATGACTATGACAATAACTATAACTAATGACTATGACTATAACTTTGGTGATGATACGCTATTCCAGGTGTTTGAGGAATAGTATCATGATCTTAGGCATGGGGAGTTTTTCGATTTCATCAAAGTCTATGACAGATTGATTTTCAGCTGTTTTCGGTAGTTTTTTTACATTTTTGACGTAATAGGCCGCGTGGATAATCTGGTGCGAAAGCACTTCCCGCGTCGCAAAGACAGGCTTTTCGGGCCATTTTTCCGAATCTGTTTCCGTGAGCGGGAATTGGTACATGTTTTTCCAGATGTCCGAGCCTGTCCTTTTTTCAATAATAGTCTGATTGTCAGATAAATATATGGTGAAATGAAAGAATCTGTGTTTGGATTCGCCCTTCTTTTTCTTGATGGGCAGCGTGTCGGTCAGATTGTTTTTAAATGCGTAACAGCTTGATTGAAAGGGACATTCGTTGCATTTCGGGTTGCGTGGGACACATTGCATGGCGCCGAAGTCCATGGCCGCTTGGTTGAACACTCCGGGTTGATCGGGATCGATTTCTGTTTCGCAGATTGCCGTAATACGTTTTAATACAGCTGGTTGCGTGACATCGTCGCAGATGCCGAAGATGCGGCTGACGATTCGGATCACGTTGCCGTCAACGGCGGGGTAGGGAAGGTGGAAGGCGATGGAGGCGATGGCCGCGGCGGTGTAGTTCCCTATTCCCTTGAGCGAGCGTATTTTGTCGTATGTTTGTGGGAAAATGCCGTGATGTTCCGCCATGATTTCGCGGGCGGCGGCATGCATGTTGCGGGCGCGGGAGTAGTAGCCCAACCCTTGCCACACCTTCAGCACTTTCTCTTCATCAGCTTCCGCTAAAGTCTTGACATTCGGGAAGTTGTCGAGAAAACGGTGATAGTAATCCCAACCCTGCTGCACGCGGGTCTGCTGCAGGATGATTTCGGAAACCCAGATTTTGTAGGGGTCGGTCTCGCCGCGCCACGGCAGGTCGCGCTTGTGGTCGTCGTACCACGAGATCAATGTCTCGGCGAAGGAAGCCATCAGTTATTCTGAATCAATTTGAAGAGCTGGTCCAGGTTGGGGGTGAGGATGATTTCCGTGCGGCGGTTTTTGGCGCGGGCCTCGGGCGTGTTGTTCTCATCCAACGGCAGGTACTCGCTTCTGCCAGAGGCTGAAAGCCGTTTGGGATCGATGTCCCCGTTGCCCAATAACGCCTTCACGACGGAGGTGGCGCGCATCACGCTCAAATCCCAGTTGTCTTTGATTTGACCGCTGCCGCGATAGGGCACGTTGTCGGTGTGACCTTCGATGAGAACGGAAATATCCGTCTCATTCTCAAGTACTTGCGCAAGATTCTTTATGGCGTTGAGTCCTTGCTCGTTGAGGTTCCAGCTTCCGGAGGCGAACAGCAACTTGTCGTCCATGGAGACATAGACTTTGCCGTCTTTCTCATACACATTCAGACCGCTGCCCTCGAAGCCTTTCAGCGCGTTGGCGACCTTGTCTTTCAGGGCCTTCACCTCCGCGTCCTTCTGGGCAAGGATGCTTTGCATTTCGTTGATACGCTGTTCTTTCATCTCGAGTTCGGCGCGCACTTTCAGCAGGGAGTCTTTTTGCATGGCGAGAACCTTTTCTTTCAAGGTCAATTCGTCTTTGTACTTGTCGCGGTCGCCAAGCAGGTTGTTGATGGTGTTCTGGTTGTTGTTGGACAGGTCAGCGAAGTTCTTGAGCAGTTCGTCGTAATCTTTTTTCGCTTTTTCGTACTCCATGGCGCAGACGCGGGCTTGCCGGTAGAGGCGGACAGTGTCGGTGCGGAGTTGTTCGGCTTCGCTGGTCAGTTCGCTAAGTTGCGCCGCCAACGCTTTTTTCGCGTCCTGGCAGTTCTGGTTTTCGGACGTCATGAAGGTCAACTCGTCTTGAGCGCGCTTGTATTTGAGCTGCAGTTCGTTATATTTCTGTTGGGTTACGCAGCCGGTGAAAAAAGCGGTCACGACCAATACAAAAAGCGTTATTCTGAATGTTTTTTTCATCTTTTGAACCATTTTTTGCATAATCGGCAAAAATACGGTATAAAACGATGCTATTTCATCGTTGGAAATAAAGATATAAACAGTGGAATTTGGATAAAATCAGAGTTCGGTGACCACGGTCATGGGCACTTTCCGCAGGGCGGTGGTGATGCGGTCGGCGTCGCGTTGGCGCACGGAGATGGTGTAGATGCACTGCAGGTAGCTTTGTCTGTCAAGTACCTGGACCTCAGGATCTTTCAGAATCTGCATGATGTCGTTCATTTTCACGTATTCGAACGTGACGCTGAAAGTCTCCTGGATGGTGCGTTCTTCGATGACGGCGGCGTCCAGGGCTTCGCGGGCGGCCACCTTGTAGGCATTCTGCAGCCCGCTGACGCCCAACTTGATGCCGCCGAAGTAGCGCACCACGATCACCAGCGTGTTGGTCAGGTCTTTCGACAGCAGCTGGCCGTAGATGGGGCGGCCGGCAGTGCCGGAGGGCTCGCCGTTGTCGTTGAGCCGGTAGGCGTCTTTGTGCGGACCGAGGATGTAGGCGTAGCAATGGTGCCGCGCATCCCAGTGCTTCTTCTGGATTTCGGCGAGGCGCTGCTTCACCTCTTCCTCGTTCTGAACCGGGAAGGCGTAGGCCAGGAACTTGCTGCGTTTTTCGCTGTAGCTGCCCTCGGCCGGTTTCGCGATGGTTTTATAGCTGTCGTCGAACATACATCAACAGATTTTCGTCAATATTCACCGTTTTTTCAGGGATTCCGGGCATCTTCGGGGCGGGAAGACCCTTCCCCCAGGTTTGGCTCCCGACCAGAATCCGCGCTTCGTCCCACAAACCCGCCGTCAGGAAACGCTCCAATGTTTTTCGTCCTCCTTCAATGATAACAGATTGTATTCCAATCTGATACATCTTTTTAACGGCTTCGTCCGCGTCTTCCGGCAGCGGGGTGTACGGCAGTTCGGAAATGATCTCTTCCCCGCGCTGCATCACAAAACGTTGCGGGTTCTTGCCCGGATATTCGCGCGTGGTGAGCTGCGGTCGGTCGTTGAGCATGGTGCGGTAACCGACTAAGATGGCGTCTTCTTCGCCACGCCATTTGTGAGTCAGCACCTTTAGCGCGTAATTTGTTATCCAATAGGAATTTACATCCCCCTCGCTGCGATCCACGTCCATGAATCCGTCGCGGGTTTGCGCCCATTTGAGGATGATGTACGGCCGTTGTTTCCGATGGAATGTGAAGAACCGCTTGTTGAGTTCTTCGCATTCTTCGCGGCAGACATTCTCCACCACCTCCACACCTGCCTCGCGCAACTTGCGTACACCCGCACCGTTCACCTTGTCGTGGTAGTCGATGGAGCCGATGACCACTTTTGGGATGCCGTGGCGGATGATGGCGTCGGCGCAGGGCGGGGTCTTCCCGAAATGCGAGCAGGGCTCCAGGTTGACATACAGCGTGCTGCTTTTCAGCAACTCCTTGTCTTCCACGGAGTTGATGGCGTTGACTTCCGCGTGGGCTTCGCCACAACGATGGTGGTAGCCCTCGCCGATGACAACCCCGTCGCGCACGATGACCGCACCCACCATCGGGTTCGGACTGGTGCTGCCCAGCCCCAAGGCGGCCAGTTGCAGGCACCGCCGCATATACTGTTCGTCACCCATCACTTGCTTTTCTGCTTCAGGAAATAGGACAGCGGCTGGTTCTGACGGTCGAAGTGAAAATACTGGCACTGCACCAGGTTTTTCGTGTTGCCGTTGAGCACGGCGTAGAATTTGTCGCGGTTGTAGGGCTCGTCCTCGGCACGTTCCATCCCGCCGACAATCGCGTCCAGATAGTAGGGATCCGGTTCCAGTTTGCGGTACATGTCTAATGTCGTCTTGTTGCCGTCAACATCTGTCAACGTGAGGGTCTTGAAGTGGTTGTAGCGCAAAATGGAGTCTTTTTTGCCCTGTGCCATGTCCGAAATGAAGTATTCGTAGTTTTTGTCACGGTATTCGGCAAGCATGTCCAGCAGCTTCACCGTGTCATAATCCGGAATCAGCTCATTATGAACATTGTACAGGCTGAAAAAGCGTGTGCCGGATTTTTCCACGTAGTACGACTCTTCCGGGTTTTCAAAATCCTGGACCATCAGGGATTGGATGCGGGTGATCTTCGTGGAGAAGAGGTCGCAGTTGTACCATTCGACCGGTCTGAAGGCGTAGTACGGGGTCAGGAAGCCGCGGAAGCCGGGGATGTGGACGATGCAGGGCTCGTCGAATCCGTCCAGAATGGCGTAATTGGAGACGTTGGTCATCGTCGCGGGACCCATGTAGTAGGTCTTCACGTTGCGTTCCTTGGTGAAGAAGGGGATGCCGAAAAGTTTGAATTTAGGCGCATTCTGGTAGATTTCCACCTTCACGGCATTCACGGACATCATCTTGTTGATGTTCGACTGCGCGGTTTTGGCCACGGTCTGCTCCAAGGCGACGTTGTGGATGACCGACAGCAGTTCGTTCACTTTCTGCGGCATCGCTTTCACGGAGTCCTGCACGTACCAACCGTCATCGTGGCGCACCAGCAGGGTCTGTTCCCCGTTCATGTCGGCGATGAAGATTTTGGTGATGTTGTTGGTGTCCTTGACGGCGAAAATGTCGGAGGTGGGCTGGCTATTGCCAATCTTGCCGGTTTTGGCAAGAATTAGAAACAGGCAACCGACAACCAGCACGGCCGCCAGGATGATGTAAATCGTTTTTTTCTTCATTGATTCTTATGATAAAATTGTACGTTTGGTCTGTAGAGACGCAACGCATTGCGTCTCTACAACGGCAACCGCATTTTATTCCCAGCGTTTTTCGGCTTTGTCAACTTCCCGTTGCAGTTTGGCGGGAATCTTCTCGCCGTTCATGCAGTGGTTGCAGCGCATGTCGAGCGTGTACATGCGTCCGATGCAGTAGTTGGAGTGTTTGCAGCCGCTGCGGGTGATCTCGCCGGAGTGCAGTTTGTTCACGAAGTCGGTGTCGTGCACCAAGGCGCGGGCCATTTGGAAGGCCACGAAGCCGGAGTCGAGCACCTTCTCCATGTTGTCCTTGTCCACCATGCCGCCCACGTAGATGAGGGGCATCTTGACTGCCTGACGGAACTTCATGGCCGTGTCATAGAAGTAGGCGTCCTTGTAGGGCACGGTGGGGATGACGATGCGGCCGCCGATGTGCAGACCGAGTTTCAGCCACCAGAACTTCTTCATGTCCATGTAGTAGGCGAGGGTTTTCAACGGCATGGCGCCGCGCATCACGTGCATCGGGGCCTTGCTGACGAAGCCTGCCGTGAGCACTAACGCGTGCACACCCAACTTTTCGAGCTCCTGGGCCACCTGGAGGCATTCATCCTCGTGCATGCCGGTGCGGAAACCGTCGAACATATTGGTTTTCACCACGATGGCCATGTCGTCCTTCGCTTCCTCCATCACGCGGGTGATGACGCGGCGCATAAAGCGCATGCGGTTTTCGAGAGAGCCGCCGTACTCGTCTTTGCGGTGGTTGGTGTAGGGCGACAGGAACTGGCTGATGAGGTAGCCGTGGCCGGCGTGCACTTCGATGCAGTCGAAGCCGGCGCGGCGACAAAGGTCAACGGCCTTCCCGAAATCCTCCACGATCTCGTCGATGTCCTGGATGGTCATCTTGCGGGTGAAGGTCGGCGAATAGAGGTTGAAACGGCCCGACGGGGAGAGCGGCTTGCACCCGCAGGTGGCGCGGTGCGTCATGTTGCCGCAATGGCCGATCTGGATGGAGGCTTTCGCACCCTCCGCGTGGATGGCGTCCGTCAGCTTCTTCAACTCCGGCACAATCTCCTCGCGCAGCCACAGCTGCCCGTTGAAGGAGAGTCCGCTCCGGCTCACCGACGCGTAAGCCACCGTGGTCATGCCGATGCCGCCACGGGCCACCGCCACGTGATAGTTGAACAAGGCTTCCGACGGCGCGTTGTCCACCGCCATGTTTTCAAATGCCGCAGAACGTATCGTTCTGTTTCTCAATGTTATAGGCCCAATCTGACAGGGCGTGAAAATGGGAGATTCGATCATTGTTAGAGGTTAAAGGTTAAAGGTTAAGGGATTAAAGGTTAAGGGGTTAAAGGTTAAGGGGTTAAAGGTTAGTTAACAGTTAAGGAACCATCTTTAACCGTTAACCGTTAAAATCTATAGCGGACGCCGATGGCGACGTTGAGGAGGTTGGAGGTGAAGTCGCCTTGGCGCAGGCCGAACAGGTTGATCATCGGACGCCAGTCGAGGCTGAGGTTCAACGGGATGCTGAAGTCGTACTCGAAACCGATTTGCGCTCCGACGGGAAGTCCTAACCGACGGTAGGTGACCAGTTCGCCGTGCTTGTTGTAGCGGGGAAGCTCGAAGAAGTCGCCGTAGCCCCAGCTGACCCCTATGCCGCCGCCGATGTACCAGTAGAAGTCGGAGGCGAGGTTCATCATGTAGTCGTAGAAGACCACCGCCTGGGCGCGACCGTAGTGGTAGCTCAGCTCGACGGGAGTGGAGTTCTCATCGTACATGATGGCTTTTTGGTAGATGAAAGGGGTGACGCCGGCGTCCACCTCGATCATGCCGCTCATCGTCTCATGCTGGTAGGAGGCTTCAAAGTTGTAGCCGAGTCGTGCACCGACAGCTTTGGGCTGCGCCACGACAGCTCCCGCCGCCAGCACAATCATAACAATCGTAATCAGTGTTCTTTTCATATTTTTGATATTTATTGATTTTACCGTTAAAGTCATAGTCTAAGTCTAAGTCATAGTCTAAGTCTAAGTCATAGTCTAAGTCTAAGTCTAAGTCATTAGTCTAAGTCATAGTCATTAGTCATAGTCATCATCCACTCTACATCGAAAAGATCCCCAGTGCGTTCTCCGTCGTCCGTTCCATGACCTCTTTCACGGAAACTTCCATGATTTCGGCGATTTTCTGGGCGATGAGCGGGATGTAGCTGCTTTCGTTGGGGGTGCCGCGGTGCGGGGTGGGCGCTAAGTAGGGCGCGTCGGTCTCCAGCACGATGTGGTCGAGTCCGATTTTCGGGATTAATTCCTGCAGTTTGCTGTTCTTGAAGGTCACGATGCCGCCGATGCCGATGACGAATCCGTGTTTCGCGGCCCATTCCGCCTCCTGGATGCCGCCCGAGAAACAGTGCAGCACGCCTCGCAGCGAACCTGCCTCATATTGGTTCAGGATCGGGATGGCCTCGCTGTAGCCGTTGCGGATGTGCAGCGACAAGGGCAGATGGCGGTCGCGGGCCCAGTCCAGCTGGTGCTTGAAGACCACCTGCTGCTCCATCTCGAAGTCCCGGTCGTGGTAGTAGTCGAGTCCGATTTCGCCGATGCCCACGATGTTGCGGTCGCCGATGTGGGTCTCCAACTCCGCCAGCTGCGCCTCGTAGTCTTCCTTCACGTCGGAGGGGTGCAACCCGATGAGTCCGAAGACGTTCTCCGGGAACATCTCCACCGCCTCCGCGATCATCGGCGGGGTGTTCGCGTCCACACAGGCGAGCAGC
Source organism: uncultured Bacteroidota bacterium (assembly GCA_902770735.1). Classification (GTDB taxonomy): domain Bacteria; phylum Bacteroidota; class Bacteroidia; order Bacteroidales; family WCHB1-69; genus F23-D06. The sequence continues at coordinate 19,045 of CACXUB010000003.1, forward strand.
ACCCGCTCCACCCGGGCGTCTATCGCCCGCTGGATCACCGCCTGGAGATCTTCGGGATAGTACTCGCGGTACAAATGCGCGTGGGTATCGATGTACATTTTAGGGTTTATAGTTTAGGGTTTATAATTTATAGTCTAAGTTATAGTCTAAGTTATAGTTTATGTTATAGTTTATAGTCTAAGTCATAGTTTATAGTCTAAGTCATAGTTCATGGTTTATGTCAGTGTCATCGTTCATAGTGATCGAAAACACATGTCTTTGCGTGAACAGCAGCACTGCGGCCAGCACTGCGCCGAGGACATCGGAGATGGTGAGGGAGATCCAGACCCCGTTGAGACCAAGCAAGCCGGCTTTCTCGAACAAGATGGGGATGAGTATGCTCATGGGCACCAGGAAGATGACCTGCCGCGAAAGGCTGGTGACGATGGCCACCCACGGTTTGTCGATGGACTGGAAGAAGTTGGAGTTGACGATGGTGAAGCCGATGAGCGGGAACATGACCATGCTGTAGCGCAGGGCGGTCTCGCCGAGGTGGATGAGGTGCGGGTCGGTGGTGAAGACGCGCATCATCGTGGCCGGGATGGCGCAGGAGATCGCGCTGCCGAGAAGACCGATGGCGACGCATATCCACATCGTGAGGCCATAGACGTGTTTCAGCCGGTTGCCGTGGCCCGCGCCGTAGTTGTAGCCTGCAATCGGCTGCATGCCCTGGCACACGCCGATGATCATGAGCACCAGGAAGTTGCCGTAGGTGTTGCAGATGCCGTAGGTGCCCACCGCGTAGTCGCCGCCGTAGTGCAGCAGCTGCGAGTTGAGGATGCCGACCACCCCCGCGGCGGCCAAGTTCATCAGGAACGGGCTCATGCCGATGAGCGTGATGTTGCGGAAGATGTAGCCCCGCAGCTTCCAACAATGCGCCTTGAAGCGGATGAAGGCGTCGGGCTGCACGAAGTGGAGGACGGAGACCAGCGCCATGCAGAAGATGGAGATCGTGGAGGCGATGGCCGCGCCCTTGATGCCCATGTGCAGCGCGAAGATGAAAATCGGGTCCAGGATGATGTTGAGCACCGCGCCACCCGCCATGATCAGCATCGACTTGGTGGGGTAGCCCGAGGCGCGGATCAGACCCGTCAGGTTGAAGGCGACGGTGATCAGGAACATGCCCGGAAGGATATAGACCATGTACTCCCGCGCGTAGGCCACCGTTTCCGCCGTCGCGCCGAAGAGCATCAGGATCTTGTCCAAGAAGAGGTAACAGAACGTTACCACCAAACTGCTCAGTATCAATGTGAATATCAAGCTGTTGCCGAGGATGTTCTCCGCCCATTCCTTGTCTTTCCGCCCTAACACGATGGACATGCGCGATGCCGAGCCCACGCCGATGAGCGAGCCGAAGGCATGGATGATGTTCATCAGCGGGAAGGTGATGGCCAGACCGGCGATGGCCAGCGCGCCCACACCCCGCCCGATGAAAATGCGGTCCACTATATTATATATGGAAGCGATGATCTGGCTGATCACCGCCGGCAAGGCATATTTCCACAGCAGGGCTCCGATGTCCTGGGTCTCCAATTCCTTTGTTCTGTCCAGTGTTTCCAATGACGTACAATATTATATTGAATTATTCATAACTCCTTGTTTCAAACCACTGCTCATTGCTCACTGCTCACAAATGTTTTCTCAACCCAAGATGCTTGTGGTCAACCCAAATGTTTGCACAACTTATATAATAGTGATCAAAAAACAGCCCGCGAAAATACATTTTTTTCGGACACGCGAGCATACTGGATTGTCCGCGCGCCCGCATGACCGTCTCCGTGTGTAACTTTCGGACTTTCCGGCCGTACAAACCGACACGGAAAAATATTAACAATTTGTGGATATTTTTTTCCAAAAAAGTATGTGTATCGAAAAAAAATGTATTTTTGCAGGCTGATATTGTGCATATTCAGCGTTTAAAAGAAAACGTGTGTTGGTAAGTATAAAGAATTGATATAGAATAAATTAGTAATAACAAAAAGTTTAACAACATGACGAGAAAAAATTTATTCCAGAACGGACTGGCATTCCTAATATGCCTGTTCCTGTTTGCCGGAGTCTCCGCGCAAAAGACAAAAACCGTGCAGGTTCCGAATAGCGGCACCTGGACGGTTCCCACCACGCTTGACGGTAGTGCTATCACTGTGACTTCCGTGACCTTTGAGGCGTATGGTGGAGGTGGTGCCGGTGGATTCGCCACAGGTGGCCATTTGACCTACAATTTTGCAGTCACTGGTGGCGGCGGTGGTGGCGCATACGGCAAGAAGGTTATCAATGACCCTGTTGCAGGAGAAGCATTCACTATTACAGTCGGTGCCGGCGGTTATAACACTGCAGACGACAACAACAACATCTTAGATGGAGGATGCCTGTTGGCATGCTATAAAAACCAACGCCAAGCGGATGGTGGCATGTCTTCAGTGAAAAGAGGTTCAACCACCATCTTGGAAGCCATGGGTGGCAAAACTTGCGCTGGCGAGGATAATATCACTGGTGCTGCCGGTGGTGCTGCTACTGGCGCCGGTGATCTTCACTATCCTGGTGGCAAAGGTGGAAATGCCTCGTATGATTGTGGTCTTGAGACTGGCGACAGATCTTCCGGTAGCGGTGGTGGCGCGGCCGGCCCTGACGGCGCTGGCGGAGATGCTGCTAATGCCACGTGCTCAGCTAATAATGGCTGGAAGGCCGGCGGTACTGCTGGCGGCGGTCTTGCAGGAGTAGGCGGTGAAGGCACTTCAGACCATAACGACGTGTTAGGCGGCAAGCCTGTCGGCAATCCTGGTATCAACTACGGTGGCGGCGGCGCTGGTTCCAAAACTTATGAGTCTTGGCACTCTGGTGGCAACGGTGCCCCCGGCATTGTGAAAATCACTTACACCTATGTTCCTACTCAGGAAATCAGTGCGAATAATGCCTCGGCGACCATCTGCTCCGGTACGAGCTTTGATATTCCCCTTGACATCACTGCCACGGGTTTCGATTTGGCAAATGCGCATATGACCTATGGCGGTAGCGGAACCGTTCCCGCAGGAGTTAACTATAGTGCTCTTGTTGAATTCCATACGAGTGACAACAAATGGCATGCGGTAGGTAGCGCTTCCAATACTAATTCTGAAACGAAAGCCTTTGCTCTCTCCTGCACTGTAAGTACGGAGGACAATTCCCAAACCGTTCCCTTCACGGTCACCGTCAATGTCTATGGCAAACTCGACGGCGGTGTGATTGCGAAAGATCAGTTTGTGTGCGCTGACCAAACCATCGACATTCTCAAAGGTGATGGCTCTGTCGTGACGGATGGGTGGTATTATTCTTCTGTAACCACCGCACTTGCCACTGGCGGTTCGGGCTCTGGATCCTATCAATGGTATGCTCGTAACATGTTAATTAGTGGTTCTGATTTTGAAGCTATTTCTGGCGCCAATAATGTAAATTATATGCCAGGAAACGGTTCCTTCAGATTTATGAGAAAATATACGGACGATGTTTGTGGATCAGCTTGGGCTACGGATGGGTATGGTGAAAATTATCTGCAAGTAGTCACTGTGAACCCTCTGGAACTCATTGAGATGGGATTCTCGGAAGACACGATTTGCTCCAATGAAAACTATACACATTCATTATATTTTGCAGGAAGTACCCCCGCTGCAGATTATTTCGACTACTATTATTTGCAGTCATCTACCGATAAAGGTTCTACTTGGACGAATGTTGGTACTGATGTATATACCATTTCTCTCACTCCCGCCGATTTTTCGGCTGGCGATGACATTTGGTATCGTTTTACCTATGAGTTTGGTGACTGTGACCCCGTCCCCGGCAACGCCATCCACAAAATTCATGTGAAAGAGCTTCCGGACTACACCGGCCAGTTCCCGGATATTAACATCACCCTGTGGTACGGCGCTTGCGACACGAGCATCGCTGCTCTGGTTCCCCCGGTGCTTACCCCCACTCCTGCTTCCATTACCCGCGCCGATTCTTATGGCGACCGCCTCACCCCGGGCGAATATGAACTTAAATGGAATGTAATTGCCGACGATTGCAACATCCCGGTGGAATACACCCAGAATGTTAAGGTGGAATATCCCATCTGCGGTACGCTCACCGCTCCGTATTCCACGACCGATGACGACGGCAATGAATACCAGACCATCCGTATCGGCTGCGACTGCTGGTTTGCCGAGAATCTGAGAACTAACGCTGAAGGTGCTTCCTACTACGATGACGACGATGCTAACGAGTCTTTTGGCAAGCTCTACACTTGGCAGGCTGCCGTGGGCGTCAACAACGTGGAGTATCCCACCAAGTTGGGCACCAACTTCATCCAGGGTCTCTGTCCCGATGGTTGGGCTATCCCGTCTGTGGCACAGTACCAGACCATGTTCGCCGCTGCTGGTGGTAACACGTCCGCTGTCATGTCTGACGATGAGAGCACCTGGCTGCCCGGCTATGCAGGCACCAACGCTTCCGGTTTTGCCGCTATGGGTGCCGGATACTACGAAGGTGTGCAGTACCAGCGTCAGCTTGGTTACACCTACTTCTGGACGGCTGACCTTAACTCCAGCAACTCCACTGTGGCCAAGGTCATCGAGCTGCGTTGCGGCTGCGACGAACTCACTTGTAAGGAGAAAAACAAAGCCGACAAGCTCAGCGTTCGTTGCGTGAAAGTGGAACCTAAACCGTTTTTAGATTAATAATAGCATAAAAAAAAACATAATGACAAGGGCGTGGCTGCAAGGCTGCGCCCTTTTTTAATGTAGAATGTAGAATGCAGAATGTAGAATAAAGAATGAATAAATTCATTCTTTTTGTTATTGGGAAATATGTTATCTTTGCCGAAAATATTTCGGAATGAAAAAGTATTGCTATCTATTGTGTGTTATTGCGCTGCTTTGCATAGCGTGCCAGTCGAAACAGGACAAATCTGCGAAAGATGCTGAACCTGCCACCCCCGCAGTTCAGCAGGAAACGGTGATTCTGGACGGCGTCTATCACTTTGATTTCAACGGTGTCGAAATGTGGACGCTGCAGGATATGCAGAAGAAAATGTCCGCAGACCTCTTCAAAGGCGCCAAAAAGGCGGATATTGCCGCGTTTATGCCTACCGGCGAGGCGGATGCGGCCATCAACACGTTTCTGCTCAAAAGGAACGGAAAATACATCCTTTTCGACTCCGGACTGGGCTTGGATAACGGCGGCGTGATGCTCGACAAACTGACGTTGCTGAATATCCGCCCCGAAGAAATCAGCGCCGTCTGTATCACGCATTGTCATCCTGACCATATTGGCGGCATGGTCTCACAGGGACAACCCGTCTTCCCGAACGCGGAGGTCTATTGCGCCGCCAAAGAGCTGGAAGCCTTTAAAAACGATGCGAAAACCAAGGAGATGGTCAAGGTTTATGACTCCCGCCTGCATCGTTTCACGGCCGGTGAAAAACTGCTGGGCGACATCCAGACTATCGACGCACCGGGGCACACGCCAGGGCACACGATGTATCAAATCGGAAACGTCTTGATTATCGGTGACTTGATACATGCTGCAGCGTTGCAGATTTCGCATCCCGAATATTGTGCGAAATACGATGCCAACAAGGTGCTGGCCGTTAAAACCCGCAAAGACACGTATCGGTATATTATTGACAATAAGCTTGTTGTGGCCGGAATGCATTTGCCGTTCTCCGGCGTGATCGAACATTTTGAAACCACTGCCGAACTTTAGTGCGCCTCCAACCAGTTGCTGCCGCTGTTGATGTTCACGTCCAACGGCACCGACAACTGCATGGCGCCCGACATGTGCTCGCGCACGAGGGTCGAGAGGACTTCCAGCTCGTCGGGACAGGTGTCGAAGATGAGCTCGTCGTGGACCTGCAGGATCATCTTGCTGCGCATATTCCGCTCGTTCATAGCTTGATAGATGCGTACCATGGCGATTTTGATGAGGTCGGCGGCGGTGCCTTGGATGGGCGCGTTGATGGCGTTGCGCTCGGCGGCGGCCCGCAAAACGCCGTTCTTCGCGTTGATGTCGCGGATGTTGCGGCGACGACCCATGAGCGTCTCCACGTATTCGTGCTCGCGGGCGAAATCCAGCGTGTCGTTCAGATAGTCAGAGATTTTCGGGAAACTGCGGAAGTAGTCGGTGATGAGCTGTTTGGCCTCGGCTTGCGGAATCTGCAACCGGTCGGCGAGACCGAAGGCGGAGATGCCGTACAGAATCCCGAAGTTGACGGTCTTGGCGGCGCGGCGCATGTCGGCGGTAACCTCCTCTTTGTCAACGCCGTAGATGTGGGCGGCCATCGTCGCGTGAATGTCCTCGTTGTTGCGGAAGGTCTCGATCATGCGCTCGTCCTGACACACGTGGGCGACGATGCGGAGCTCGATCTGCGAGTAGTCGGCGGCGAGCAGCACGTTGCCGTCGGAGGGTACGAACGCCTTGCGGATGTCGCGGCCGCGCTCGGTGCGCACGGGGATGTTCTGCAGGTTCGGGTTGAGGGAGCTGAGCCGACCCGTGGCCGTAATCGTCTGGGTGAACGTGGAATGGATGCGCCCCGTCTTCGGGTTGATGAGCTGCGGCAGTGCATCGATGTAGGTGGATTTCAGCTTCGACAGCTTGCGCCACTCCAAGATCAGCGGCACTATCGGATGCTTGTAGGCCATCTTCTTGAGCACCTCCTCGCCGGTCTGGTACTGCTTGCTCTTGGTGAGCCGGGCATTCTTCACGAGGTTCATCTTATCGAAGAGAATCTCCCCTAACTGCTTGGGCGACCCGATGTTGAAGGTCTCGCCAGCGTATTCGTAAATCTGCTGCTCGATGGCGGCAATCTCGGCATTCATCGTTTCGGAGTTCTGCTGCAACGTGTCCACATCGACTTTCACGCCAGTGTATTCCATGTCGGCCAACACAGGCACCAAGGGCATCTCCATCTGCGTGAATAAATCCGACAACTTATTCTCTTTCAGTTCTTTATCCAAGATCGGATAGAGTTTTTGCAGTAACAGAATTTGTTCGTTCTCGGGCGCGGGCGACGGTTTGCCGGTCTCCGTCAATTCGCAGTCGAAATAGCTGAGGGCGAGGTCGCTGAGCTGATGCTTGCGTTCGGGTTGCAGCAGGTAGTGGGCGATTTGCACGTCCCAGAAGGTGCATTTCGGCTCCACGCGGAACGACCGGAGGTATTTGTAGGTGTTTTTGCAGTCGTGCATGACTACGGTGCGCGGCTCCCCGAAAATCAGCTTTATAAACTCCTGATAATGACGATGTTCGCTTTCCACCCAGTGGCAGTAGGTGGTGGTTTCGTCGAAGGCGAAGGCGAATCCCGCAATGCGTTCCTGTTGGAAAATCCATGAAAAAAAGACAGTGTCATTCTTTTCTGCGGAAATATCTTTAATGGATTGTACCTCAACAGTTTGTGGAAGCTCGAAGACCGTCTTAGGAGTTTCGGTCTCCATTGAGGTTTGTGGCTCTGCTTCTTCGATGGGGGAGAAAAGGTCGGGGGCGGCTTGGGGTTGCGGCACCTGCAGCGAGAGGTCGGTGAAGATGCGTTTGGTGAGGGCTTTGAACTCCAGTTCGTCGAAGATGGCTTTGAGTTTTTGCGGGTCAGGACCGTTGTAGGCCATCTGATCGAAGTCGTACTCCATCGGGATGTCTATCATGATGGTAGCCAGCTCTTTGGAGAGGAAGGCCTGCTCCTTGTACTGGTTCATGAGGGTACGGGTCTTCTCGTTGTCCTTGTCGAAGTTGCGGGCGTACATCTCCTCGATACTGCCGTAGTTGGCGAGCAGTTTTTGGGCGCGCACCTGTCCGATGCCGGGCACGCCAGGGATGTTGTCGGAGGTGTCGCCCCAAAGTCCGAGCATGTCGATCAGCTGCTCCGGCCGTTCGATCTTGTATTTTTCGCAGATCTCCGCCACGCCGAGGATTTCCGCTGGTTGTCCGAACTTGCCGGGCTTGTACATGCGGATGTGGTCGGAAACGAGCTGACCGTAGTCCTTGTCGGAGGTGAGCATCAGCACCTCAAATCCTTCGATTTCAGCGTGTTTGGCCAACGAACCGACCAGGTCATCCGCCTCATAGCCGTCGATGCCGACCATCGTGATCTGGAAGGCGTCGAGGATTCGCTTGATGTAAGGGATGGATGTTACGATGTCGTCGGGCGTGGCCTCGCGATTCTCCTTGTAGTGTTCGTATTCGACGTGCCGGAAAGTGGGCGCACCGGTGTCGAACGCCACGGCCACGTGGGTGGGTTTCTCGTTCTTGAGCACCTCGTACAGCGAGTTGGTGAAGCCGAGCATCGCGGAGGTGTTCAGCCCCTTGGTGGTGAATCTTGGACTCTTGATCATTGCGTAGTACGCTCTGAAAATCAAGCCCATAGCATCTATCAGGAGGATTTTTTTCGTCATTGCCTTTGGGGTTTTTTAGGGAGGGCAAAAGTACAAAAAAAACGGCTATTGGCTATTAGCTGTTAGCTATTGGCCGTAGAGACGCGCCATGGCACGTCTCTACAACGGTATCTCACTTTTCCTGGCACTCAAAGACATAATACATCTGAATACCGTATTTCGGTATATATTGCCCAATGGTATCCCTTGAGTTCCAGAAGGAACAGTCCATGGCAGATTCCCTTTCGTATAGAACAGAATTATCATAGATAGGGTAAGGAACACTGTCATACAATGCCGTGTCGATAATGTCAAAATAACTTTTATCCATACAGTAGCATGTTCTGATTTTCCCGCACCCCGCCGCCATCATCGCTGTAATAACCAATAATAAGCAAATTGTTACATTCTTCATCATTCTTAATTCTTAATTCATCATTCTTAATTTAAAACGCGTATCCTATTCCCGCCGAGGCAAATCCCTTGATGCCGATGCCAAGCTCGAAGGAACCGAAGAGATGCTCCCCGCCGGCTCGAACGCCGAAAGCCGTGAGTTGGAAAGAAGGGGTTACCTTGCTGCTTTTTTCCCAACGGAATTCCCAAAATTTCCCCATATACAATTCCTTCCCCAAAAACAGGGTCGTGCCGGCAGCAACGGCCGAATAAAGGGTCACGTGCGGACGGTTAAAGTAGGAAAACCGCAGTTAGGGCATCAAGGTGAGGCAATTCATCCTCCGTTGAATGTAAGCGGCGTCTCTGTGAAAAAACGGATAGTCCGTGTGGTCTTTGTAGTAGGCGTAGTTCACCATGGCGCCGACCCAAAACCACTTGGTCAACCGATAATGGTAATTGAACGAGAAAACAGGGGTGGTGCGGAACGCAAAGGCCAATCCGTCATCTGGATTAACTTCGTATTCTGCTTGACCGTAATCGAGTTTATGCAAGTGCATTCTGATGAAGAGTCCAAACGGATCACTGGCTTCGAAACGGACTTCATGGCGGTGGTGCATCCCGTCGAAAGTGCTCCAGTGCGGTTGCGCTTGCATCCGCTTCCGATGTTTGTCAAAACTCTGGATATAAGCGATTTGGAAATAGAGGTGGTTGTTACGTTGACGTGTTTCGGTGGGCTCATCTTGGCCGGGAATTGAAATCCAACCTACACTCTCGTTCGCTGTGGCGAAATTCAGCCCGGCAGTGAAGCGCAAGTAATCGTTGTTGTGTAACCGATAGTAGATTCCCGCATCGAGCATGATGTCCGCGTATGGAATATTCCTTTCATAAATACCCTCTATGCGTGTACCCGTCTCTGGATCCGTTCCGTAACCCCAATACCCGTCATTCCTGTCAAATCCTTCTAAAAAAGTCCGCGCGGGCACGCGAAGGCGGACGCCAGCATTAGCCGTAAACAACACTTTTTCACTCAACGGATAGTGGAATTCGAATTTCACGGGCGCGGAGAAACGGAAGAAACGTCCTGCAGTGGTCCCGAAGTTCAACGCCGCCGAAATCCCGAAAAAGTCGTCGAAATGGTAGGAACACTCCATCCCGACATGAAAGCCGGAATGCGGGATTCCCCATGCTTGCCAATCCGCGCCGAAGTCCCTTTTCATGGCAGGTTCTATCAAGTCATACTGGACAGTATAACCAAGATGAAACCCGTTCATCTGACCGTTGAAGAGGTGGGTTTTATGCTTTTTGGGAGGATCATGCGGCTTTCCTGCCGCGGTGCTGTCCGTCTGCGCCGGCGACATCGCGTTGAGTCCTAAGATGATCAGTCCGGCCAATCCGTATTTCTTGATGCTGTCCATACTTGAAAAAGTTTGCTGTTCATCCTGTAGGACGCGGTTTTCCCAAAAAGTTACGGTTTGTTGCAGCAGCTTTTCCTTCAAAGAGTCCGTAAGCGACAGATTGTCAACATATTCCGAACTGTAGAAGAGCCGCTCGAACTCTTCGCTGCGGAGGTAGTCGGCGATGTTCAGGGTGTCGTGGACGCGCACGGTGTCATACACGGTGATGGTGTCGTAGGTCACGGTCTCGCGTTCTACATACACGGTGTCGCGGTGCTGGGCGGCGAGGGGACAGACGAGGGTGAGGAGCAGGAGGGTGAGGAAGAGGTCTCTAATCATGGGTCTGCATCAGGAAAATGGTGTCGGTAACGGTGATGGTGTCGTGCAGGACGACGGTGCGGGTGACGGGAATCTCGCGGGTGATGACCACCGGTTCGGGTTGTAGAGACGTGCCATGGCGCGTCTCTACGGGAGCGGAGACGTTTTCCGCAATCGAGGTATCCGCAATAGGGGTTTGTTCTGGTTCCGCTGGTTGTAGAGACGTTTCAGGAAACGTCTCTACAGGGGACGACGCATTTTCGTTCGGTGTGTTCCGTACCATCTGCCACACGCAAATTCCTCCTGCGATGGCGGTTGCGGCAGCAATCACGGCGGCGGTCTTGTGGGTGGCAAGGGTTATTCCCGCACTGGCGGGCGAGGCGGCGACGGCGGAGCGGATTTCCGATTCCGACAGCCGGTGTGCGGGCGACATTCGCAGCTGCGACAGCTCGGAACGATAGATCCGGTCGAGGTGGTGGGCGGAATTTCGTTTCATCATGAATAGAAGTGCAATCATAAGCAGTCCTTTCTTTTTGGATTCTTTTTCTTGGGCTTTGGCGGCGAGCAGCTGCTGCAGGCGCGTTCGGGCACGGAGGAACAGCTGCTTGGAGTTGGTGACGGAGATGTCCATCAGGTCGGCAATTTGCTGGTGCGAAACGCGGTCGATGGCGTGGAGGTTGAAGACCATGCGTTGTCGTTCAGAGAGTTGCTGGATGGTTTCCAACAGTTCTTCCTTCGTGAAGTCCGGTTGTTCGACAAGTTCCTCTTCGCAGTCGGGCAGGTCGGCGGTCAGTTCCTCCTCCAACGCCACGGTTTCGGGTCGCGTGCGCAGGTAGGAGATGCACCGGTTGACCGTGATGCGGGTCAGCCACGCGTCGAAGGAGTCCATCACACGGCAGGTGTCGGCCCGCTCGATGGCCTTCAAAAACGCCTCGTGCGCGAGATCCTCCGCAGTCTGCCGCTCCCCGACATACCGGTAGCATATCGCCACCAATCGGTCGATGTTGCCCTCGTATTTCCGTGACCAAAATTTCGTTTTGTCCATTCTAATGCCTATTGCCTTCTGCCTAATGCCTCTATCCAAACATGACGCAAAAATACAAAAAGGTTACGGTGCAGTGTGTGCTTTTGTGCGTTTTTTTTTGTAAAGATCTTTGACACATGTCATTACTTCTTTTTAAGTTACAAGACTTAAGACGTAAGACTTGAGACGTTGGGATTTGTCGAAGCTGTTTCTTCTGAGGCAAAAGTCTCAAGTCTCAAGTCTTAAGTCTCCGTTTGGCCCTTTTTCGTACTTTTGCGTCATCATTGTAAAACAGCGAAAAATGCAGGCGAAACAGTTTTGGACGAAGGCGTACCAGCGGAACATCGCGAAGATGGTCGGGATGTGCTGCCGCTATGTGGGCGACCGTGCGGTGGCCGAGGACCTCGCGCACGAGGCGTTCCTCAAGGCCATCGAGAAGTCCGGAACCTACCGCCGCCTCGGCAGTTTCGACGGCTGGTTAATGCGCATCAACCTCAACACCACGATGGATTACCTGCGGCGACAACCGCAATTTCTGTCGATGGATGAGGTTGTAGAGACGTTTCATGAAACGTCTCTACCGAGCAACACCGATGAATCGCGTCTCTCCGCGTCCGACCTCACCGAATCCGAAATCCTCTCCGCCATCTGTGCCCTGCCCGACAAACAACGGACCGTTTTCAACCTGTATGTTTTTGAGAACCAATCTCATGCGAAAATCGCGGAAGCGTTGCAAATCGGGGTGCGCAGTTCCAAACGCTACCTCTCGGAGGCGCGGGCGCAGCTGCAAAACGCCCTGAACAACCTTGTCCGCCACAAAAAATCTGGACTTATGATACTGCTCCCATTTCTCCCCTGGAAATCGCACGCTATCGACCGTCTCTGCCGTGCGAAGCTGAAACATCTGGCGTTGTCGCCTGCCACGCCGTCGCCCTTGTCCGCCGTCAACTGGACCGCAGCCCCGAAGCCGGGTGTCTGGATGGCCGTCACCGCCGCCAAAGCCCCCGCCATCGCCACGGGCGTGGTCGCCACGGCCGTGACGGGTTCCGTCATCGCGTGGCAGGCGCAACCCGCACCCACAGGCCCGACCCCGCAGGAGACAGTGGTAACCACGTGTGTTGCAGCCGATTCCGCAATCGTTAATGCCGATACCGCCGTTGTAGAGACGCAATGCATCGCGTCACCTGCAACCGATAGTGTAGAGACGCGCTATGGCACGCCTCTACCAGAACCCCCATATCCTGAACAGCAAGTAAAAGGAACCGAATCATCTGTTTCACCATTGCCCGAAACGCCCGTCGCGACCTCTTCCCGTCATAGCCTGAAGAAGTTCGAGCGCAACGGCTACTACGGTTTCCAAGACGAAAAAGGAAACATCGTGGTATATCCGAAATACACGGACATACGGCCGTTTGACGAATACCGGACCGATTGGGCAATGGTGGAGATATTCGGGTTCAAGGGGTTTGTGGATAGCGCCGGTAAGGAGGTCGTGCATCCGCAATACGACGAAATCGGCAAGTTCGGTCTCTACCGCGACGGCTGTGCCCTCGTGCGTAAAGGAAACTTCTACGGCTTCATCAACACTATCGGCAAGGAGGTGGTGCCCGTGACGCACAAAAAGTTTGAATTAATTAAAATTCAACATGAATTACCATAAAAATCCACGAATTAATCAAAAATTTATGAATAATTTATGGCTATTCATGGTCAATTCATGGTAATTTATGGTAATTTATGAATAATTTATGGCTATTCATGGTCAATTCATGGTCATTTATGAATAATTCATGGTAATTCATGGTCAATTATGTTAATTTGTGATAATTTATGTTCAAACAAAATCCAAATACAATGAAAAAGTCAACATTAATCATCGCCATCTTATTGTCCATCAGCGTAATCTATGCGCAAGAACGTATCACCGCCAGCGGGGACATCGTCACAGAGGAATACAATTTGGATGCCTTCACCTCCGTGGACATCCGCTTCGTGGGGGATGTGATTATCCATCAAGACCCTCACCACAAAACGAAGGTGACCGCTAACGAAAATGTGATCCAACATGTCCGTTTTCAGGTGGAAAATGGAAAGTTGTCTGTTTATGCAGATAAAAACTTCAACAATGTGAAAAAACTTGTGGTGGAGATTTATATGCCAACGCTGGAGGAACTCTTTATGCGCGGGCCGGGTGACGTGACGGTAGAAAAGCGGAACGAACCGCACCTGACGGTCATCAACATGGGCGCGGGCGACTGTACCCTCCAATGTCTGAAGATTGAAAAAACATTGGAATTACACAGCAAAGGTCCAGGCGACATCATCGTCCCCGCCTCCGATGCCATCAAACAAGAGACCTTGCTCATCAACAACTCGGGCGCTGGCGATGTGAAAGTCATGGCCAGTTCCACCAGTGGTTCACTGGTTGTCAACAATATAGGGCCGGGTGATGTTTCGGTGAACCTGATGAGCATCCCTACCGAAGAACTGATTCTTCACAATAAAGGTGCAGGGGATATCAAAATGCAAAATATTACGGCAAAAAGGATGGAATTGCGAAACCAAGGCCCGGGCGATATGAAGCTGATGAACGGCAAAGCGGATGAGATGACACTGGTCAGTGTCGGTGCCGGCACGGTTAACACGCAACTTCTGAAAGTAACAACCGCGCACATCACGCACGCCAGTGTCGGCTACATCATCGCCACTGTAACGGATACCGCTTATCTTACCGACAAGTCCGAACTCGGGAAGGTCACCATTCATGGTGGCGGGAAAGTTGTTCGGGAATGACAGATTGTAGAGACGCGCCATGGCACGTCTCTACTATTGCCTGTTACCTATTGCCTATTGCCTTTTTTCCCCGTCAGCAGCCCTTGTATCTCGTTCAACTTCATTAACGCCTCCACGGGCGTGAGACTGTTGATGTCCAGGCCGACGATGGTCTCTTTGACTTCGAGGAGCAGCGGGTCGTCCAAGTTGATGAAACTCAGCTGGTAACTGTCGTCTTTGGGCTTCTCGATGTGAACCTCCTCGCCCTTCTCTTCGCGGCGGGCGCGGGAATCTTCCAACTGTTTGAGGATCTCTTCGGCGCGGCGCAGCACGGCGGGTGGCATACCGGCCATGCGGGCCACGTGGATGCCGAAACTGTGCTCGCTGCCGCCCTCCTCCAACTTGCGCAGGAAATAGACCTTGTTGTCGAGCTCCTTCACCGACACGTGGTAGTTCTTGATGCGGGGGAACTGCGCGGCCATGTCGTTGAGCTCGTGGTAGTGCGTGGCGAACAGCACCTTGGCGTGGTGGAGCGGGTTCTCGTGCAGGTACTCGGCGATGGACCACGCGATGGAGATACCGTCGTAAGTGCTTGTGCCCCTGCCGATTTCGTCCAAAAGCACGAGACTGCGGTTGGTGACGTTGTTGAGGATGTTGGCGGTCTCGTTCATCTCGACCATGAAGGTGGATTCGCCGGTGGAGATGTTGTCGGAGGCGCCCACGCGGGTGAAGATCTTATCGACGATGCCGATGGTGCACTCGCGGGCGGGCACGTAGCAGCCCATCTGCGCCATCAGCGTGATGAGCGCGGTTTGCCGCAATAACGCCGACTTACCCGACATGTTCGGACCGGTAATCACGATAATCTGCTGCTTGTCCGTGTCCAGGTAGATGTCGTTGGCGATGTAGGGCTCCTCGGGCGGGAGCTGCCGCTCGATCACCGGGTGACGGCCGTCTTTGATGTCAATGCTCTGGAAGTTGCTGATGGTCGGCTTGGTGTATTGGTACTGCACAGCGCAGTAGGCGAAGGCGTTGAGCACGTCGAGGCGGGCGGCGAGGCGGGCGTTGTTCTGAATGATGGGGATGTAGTCGGCGAGACTGACCACCAGCTCGTTATAGAGCCGCACCTCGATTTCGAGAATCTTCTCTTGAGCGGTCAATATTTTGGTTTCCAGCTCCTTAAGTTCCTCGGTGATATAACGTTCGCTGCCGGTGAGGGTCTGCTTGCGGGTCCACTCCGCCGGCACCTTCGACTTGTAGGTGTTCGTCACCTCAAGGTAATAGCCGAACACGTTGTTGAAGCCGATTTTCAGCGAGTTGATGCCGGTTTTCTCGGCTTCGCGCTGCTGGATGTCGGCGAGGATGCCGCGACTGTTGGTGGCCAGGTCGGTGAGTTCGTCGAGTTCAGCGTTGACGCCGCGCTGGAAGATGCCGCCCTTGCTCGGGACCACCGGCGGGTCTTCGCGAATCTCCTTCTCGATGCACTTGCAGACGTTCACGCAGGGGTTGAGCTTGTCGGCCATCTCCTTCAGGATAGGCGATTGCGTTTTCTCGCAGAGGGCTTTCAGCTGTTCGGCGGCGCGCAGGGAGGTGGCCAACTGCAACGCCTCGCGAGGGTTGATCTTGCCCGTGGCAATCTTCGAGACCATACGCTCCAAGTCGCCCATCTGCTTGAGAATGTCGGTTAGCTGGAAGGTAAAATCTTGGTTGTTAATAAGATACTCCACCACGGAAAGACGCTTGTCGATGAGCGACTTCTCCTTCAGCGGCATGAGAATCCATTTGCGCAGCATACGGGAGCCCATCGGGGTTTGGGTCTCGTCGAGCACGTCGAGCAGGGTGACGGCGTTTTCGTTGGACGAGTGAATCAGTTCGAGGTTGCGGATGGTGAACTTGTCGAGCCAGACGTACAAATCCTCCTCGATGCGACTTATCTTAGTGATATGCTGAATCTTATGGTTCTGCGTTTCGTAGATGTAATGGAGGGCGGCGCCGGCGGCGATAATGCCGAGCGGCAGATCTTCCACGCCGAAGCCCTTGAGCGATTTGGTGTGGAAATGCTTGGTTAGCAGTTCGCGGGTGTAGTCGGTCTTGAAGACCCAGTCGTCGAGCTGGGTGAGCAGCATCTTCTCTCCGAAATTCTGCTTGAAGGCCTGCGTTTTGCCCTTCTGGATGACCAGCTCCATGGGTTTGAAGTTCTGGAAGAGTTTGTCGAGGTATTCGATGTTGCCTTCGGCGATGTAAAATTCGCCGGTGGAGATGTCGAGGAAGGCGATGCCGCTCTGTTTGTCGGTAAGATGGATGGCGGCAAGGAAGTTGTTCTCGCGCTGTTCGAGCACCTTGTCGTTGATGGAGACGCCGGGCGTAACCAACTCAATGATACCGCGTTTCACGAGGGTTTTGGTGAGTTTGGGGTCTTCGAGCTGTTCGCAGATGGCCACGCGGTAGCCGGCACGCACGAGTCGTGGCAGGTACGTGTCGAGGGCGTGGTGGGGAAATCCCGCCAGCTCGGTCTGCGACGCGCCCTTCCCGTGACGGGTCAGCGTGATACCTAAAATCTTGGACGTTTTGACGGCGTCTTCGCCGTATGTCTCGTAAAAATCCCCCACCCGGAACAGTAAAATGGCATCGGGATGTTTGGCTTTGAATTGGTTGTATTGCCTCATCAAAGGGGTCTCGGCACTCTTTTCCATCTTCTCAATTTTAAGACGGCAAAGGTACGATTTTTACTGGAAAATCCACCATCTTCACCACCTTTTTCCCCATTATCCCGCATTATTATGTTTTGTTAACACCTTTTATGCTGGAAACAACTGATTTATTGCACATTGCTTGGTTCTTGTTGTTGGTTTTTGTGGTTCACCACGCGGTACCCTCCGGTCTTCTTGCTGCCGGTGTATTCGATGAGGCCGTCGCTTTGGAGCTCTTTCAAATACCGTGTGACTGTGCTTTTGGGGATCCGTGTGCCGGAAACAATTTCGTCCAGTTTGCAGTCACGGTGAGCAGCGATAAAACGCTGTATCATGGTGGCCTTAGTGGAGTTGTGCGCAGTTGATCCGGTCTTCCCCTTCCGGGCGGATTGCTCAGGCGAGTTGTTTCCTGTAGCATGTGCGCCTTGCAAAAATTTCAGGATTTCAGGGATCGATGTGTCTTGGAATGAATCTGTTATGGCGAGAGTCTTTTTGTCGGTGACAATTTCCTTTTTAAGTATCAGAACGTTGTTTTGACACTTCTGTATGGCAGAAAGACGAACGATGTTGCTTCTCGAAATGCGGACAAATTTGTTGTCATGAAGCATAACCTCCAAATCCTTTAACGAAATCCTTTTTCTATGTCTCTGGCCGTCAATGGAATAGAGTGTCGTGTAGTTTTTCGCCTGTTGACAATAATAAATGTCGGCCATATTCACAATATGTGTTAAGCCTTGCTTCCTGACAATGAGCTGATTGTTGGTGCGGAGCAACATTTTTTCATCTTCAGCCTTTGTTTCGGATAGTTTAATATTGTCGGCTGCCAACCTTACAAAGAGCAGAAGGGCTAAGTCTCGAAAGAAAATGTTGGAATAGATTGGAAGCAAAACCGCCCTCGCTCCGAAATCCCGAATCGAGTCGTTGAAAACACCTGTCACGAAGCGGTGTGTCATGGCATATTCTACGGCACAGATGAACGATGCTTCCAATAAGCAAGTCACCATAAACATGTAGGTGGGTAGCCTTTCGTGAACAAAAGGGAAAACAATCCAAAAATCAACAAGCATGGCGATGGCTATAACCGCGGCAATGATGCACTCAAAACTAATGTCCACGCTAGGCCGGAGGAAACTGTAGTGCAGGAAGTACCTAAAGAAAAACACAAGGAGCATTGCCTGCACGATGACTATTCGGATGATTTTTCTATATGATCGCATAAGTTCTTGGATTCAATTTTTGCGGCAAAGATACGATATTCTGCAAAAATGCATGTTTTATATTCTCATTCGAGGGTTTTCAAAACGGTGGAGAGGGTGTTTCTTTTGCCGCCAAACCAAAAAACAACCATGAGAATATAAAATTTAAGGATTCGATAAATATCTGGAAATCAAAATATTATTGTTTCCTTTAAATAAAAAAAACGGGATTTCGTCCCATTGGGACGAAATCCCGTTTTTTTTGAAAGGATTGTCTTTTTCAACATGTATTTTTGCAACAAAAAATAATTTATGAGAAAGACAGTATTCTTTTTAATGATGGCAATCGCCTGTTCAATTAATTCATCATGCACAAAAACGAGTGACAACCTGTGTTCCGGTGACAGCCTGATTCCCGAGTCCAGCGGTTCAAAGGATGCCAACACCTATGTGTTAAGCACCCGTGTTGGTCATAAGCGTTCGGAATGTGGAGGGAGGTGTATCCAGATCAACGGAGTCCCCACCCATGCCGATTGTATGGGTGTTGGTAGATACTGTGCGTTGTTGTCGTCAGTAACTATCTCGCAATCCGGCACCGCCGTCACCGCAACGACCACGGACACCTTCGGGTTGACCTCGGGGGATTTCTTCCTCATGCCGGACCGTTCGCTGAACTACACGGACGAGAACAACAACCGCATGTATCTGAACATTCCAGAGCAGTTGGTCTTCCGCGATAGTGTCACGCGGCAGTTCACGTTCACGGGGCTGTTCTTCACGGATGATACGGAATACACGAACGAATAATAACGGTCCGCGCAATCTGTAGAGACGCAAAATTTTGCGTCTCTACGGGTTTACGGATATTTCAAATCCACAAATATTACATTAACAAACAAAAAAATAAAAACAATGAAGAGATTATATAGATTTTTAACAATTCTATGGATTGGACTTGCCATCGCAGGACTCTCATCGTGTAATCAACATGCCGATTATGAAGAGATTGAAGGCAGACTTATCATTTTTGAAAAACCTTACAAATGTCAGAATTGGTGCAACAGAAATTATTACAAAGTAGTGGCACATTTTGTGACAAACAAAGAAATTTCGGACAGCTTAATCCTTGCGACCCTTGCAGATACGGCGAATAGTCGTTATCCCCATTTCAAAATTTGCGGGTCACTTCCTAAGAAATATCAGGAGCCTGGTATTCGGAGAGTTTCGGTCTCGTTGAAAGCGGAACATGGTTGCCTTCATACACAAGAAGCTCGTCTACCCGAAGGAGCTGACCCTTATGGGGATTGGTATTTTTACAAATTGATGTCAGTAAATGAAATCCAATAGTTATGAAAAAGCATATATTCTCGATAGTCATATTTTTGTTTCTTGTTAACAACATTGAAGCACAAAGTAATTTCTATTATGCAAATTGTCAAAGGCAGTATTGGCGAGATGATTCAACTATAAGGGGCAAAACAAAACGTACGTTCTTGTACAAACATAATTTTGCCCGAAAATTGCCTGAAAAACAGTGGGTTATACTGAATTTTGCCGGATGGGCGGGACAAAACAAACTGTACCGGAAGTTATATTTTGGTTTAATTTTTGACGGGCGAGGAGCCCGTTTTCTGTAGCAAAAGTTTAATCGGGGTTTTCCGAGGTTGTATTTTGCCCGTGGAATGGCTGTAAATGGCCGATTCTGCGGGCTTTTTCGTGTGTTGAGGCAGGAGTGCCGATGACGCGGATCTGGGCGGGTGTGCACGGATTGAAACGGCAGTTTTCCACCGTTTCAACAGGGGTGCAACAGGGGTGTTTCGGAGGCGAAAAAACGGGTTGTTAGGACAATTGTTAGGACAATTGTTAGGACAAAAACACGTTTTTGGATGTTTGGAGTTAATCCCCCATATTCACCCTTTTTGACGCGAGTTGACGGATTTTGCGCGTGAGTTGACCCGATAATTTAGGGGTGTTTTCGCCTTGTCTTTTTGGTTAAACTTCTTGTTTTCAGTGGTTTAAGTGGTATTTTGCCGGATTTTTGCCGTCTGAAAGTGTGCGCGCGGGAAAATGTGCGCTCTGTGTGGGTGCCGTGAGGGCACCTGCGTGCTACTCCAAACGGATCACACCCACCACGAGCGCGATGTGGTAAATTTTGGTGCGCGGGAGCTCGAAGGGCTCGTACAACCTCTATTAATATCATCGTTGCCAATATGCAAAACTACAATTTGATTGTCCGGAATTTGCAAACTTTCTTTTCCTCAAACACGGATACGGTTCGATACGGCAATGACGATGACAATATTATCGTCATAAGCGACAAATTAATGACCTTGAATCTGCCAATATTGTTATCTTCCATTTCTCAAGATCCAACGGACATTTCGTTTGTCACCTATGCGAAAAAGATAGACAACAGGAGGATATGGCTTCGGAATGAAGCTTACGTAAAGCTCAAGAATAACGCATCATATTCTACATATTTAATGCCCTTTATGTCGCATTTTAGCAATTATTCTTTAGATTATGACGATGAAGAAAACGATTATAAGATTACCTGCAACAATGAGACAATCTTATTGCAAATCGCGAATGGTCTATATGACACCCAATATGTGTATTATTCATCTCCTGATTTTTATTGTGAAATGAGTCTCAACGCTTTAGACCCCTATTATGGAAATCAGTGGGCGCTAAACAATATCGGGCAAGAAGGAGGCGAAGCGGGTATAGATATAAAAGCGGAAAAAGCGTGGGATTTTTTATTGCATTACAACAACAATTTAGGCGACAGTGTCAGAGTGGCAGTTATTGATGCAGGTGTTGAGAGCCACGAAGATTTAAATGATGCTTCGGGAAACAGTAGGGTAAAAAAGGGTTACCCGAGTTGGTGGGGGCAAGGAACCCCATATGATTCGTATCAATATCATGGTCAAGCATGTGCGGGAATTATAGCGGCAAGTCACAACAGTATAGGAATAGCAGGTATTGCACCAAATTCCTTAATAGTACCGATTAGAATACAAAGGGATACATACACATTCTTCAGTGCAAAAAGGATACAGAAAGCAATAACTAAAGCGTGGGAAACATATAATGCCCAGATTTTGAGCAATTCGTGGGGTGGAGACTATAATGATTTCATCACGTGTGGATTCCAAAAAGCAATGCAGGAAGGACGCGGTGGGAAAGGTTGTGTTGTTGTGATTGCTTCAGGCAATAAATGCCGATCATATGTTGAGTATCCTGCCAGTATCACTGGGGTGATTGCAGTTGGTGCAACAGATAGGTGTGGCCAGCGAGCAGGAAGTGGAAATTGTGGAAATGTGTGCGAAAGTTGGCCAAATGCAAATGTACAATCTGGCAGTTCTTATGGTAACAGATTGAGTGTCGTGGCTCCCGGTACCCATGTATATACAATTGACCGTATGGGGAATGATGGTTTGCTGTCAGGAAATTACAATCCGGATTTTAATGGAACTTCAGCGGCATGTCCACATGTCTCAGGTGTAGCAGCACTTGTCCTTTCCATCAACCCCAGCCTGACCCATAGTCAGGTCAAAGAGATTATAGAAAAAACAGCACAAAAGGTGGGAAGTTATTCATACAACAACTACTACGAACATCCCAATGGAAAGTGGCATGACGAGATGGGATACGGGATGGTAAACGCATATCATGCTCTTGCAATGGCCAAAATTTACAGTGTTGAATATACCATTACTGGGCCTGAATTCATGCAGCTATGTAACGAATATACGTACACGCTTTTGGGTGATGTTCCGGAGGGATATGAAATTGTGTGGGAAACAAACCTGCATTTGTGTATAGTATCCGGGCAAGGAACCAATTCGTTGGTTGTGCGCCCCCTGTACCCCGCAACAGGAAACAGAATCAAAGTGAAAATCTGTTATGACGGATATGTCATCCGAGAGAAAGAAATATATCCAATAGCCTCGTCAGGCACGGGGATATACCCTGTCACCAATTACGACACGGTCATTACTTCCAATGTCTTATGGGATATTGAGCGATCTTTAGGTAATGTGGTCACCATTGATTCAGGTGCTGTTCTCACAATCACCAATGCCATTCATTGCACCGACAACACCCGCCTCATCGTCCGTCCCGGCGGCAAACTCGTGGTGGACGGCGGCACGCTGACCTCCGCCTGTCCCGGCGAGATGTGGCAGGGCATAGAGGTGATGGGCGACCGCACCAAACGGCAGATCCCGCAGTGGCAGGGCAAGGTGGAGCTGCTCAACGGGGCGACCATCGAGAACGCCCTGTGCGGTATCCGCACGGGGCTGCGCGGGGATACGGTCAATTTCGCCACCACCGGCGGCATCATCATCGCCGAC
>CACXUB010000004.1 GCA_902770735.1 uncultured Bacteroidota bacterium
GCTGGCCGAAATTTCCGGAATTCAGGAAAGAGACTCCATTAAAAACACTGTTGCCAATGAATACCCCCATACAAATCAGATAGATGAATCTCTTAATATGCGGGATCTTTTCTGGCATATCCAACCGCACACACAAAAACGGAATGATCCAGATCTCGCTTGCGCCACGCACGATCTCGGGCTTCAAGCGCGTCCACGGCGGCCTCGTGGCGCCGAACGAAGTCCCCGAGGCCAACGGCATCATCCTGTTTCTCGCTTCCGGCGAAATCGCGGCCATGGGCGCCCTGGAGCGTCTTGACGTGATGTTGAACGACGCCCTCTACGGCATCCTCTTCCGCGACATCAACCCGCAGCGCACCCTCATCGACCAATACTTCTCCCGCATCATCAACGGCTACGCCGGCGTCATCATCAACACCGGCGAGGACAACTACCTCACCACCGCCGACGCCGTGGAGGCCGCCCACACAGTGCTGGCTTCCGACCTCATCAACGAGCAGTTAGCTTTGCTGGCCGGTCTGCCCGAGGAGCAGATGGGCCTGGGACACGCTTTCGAGATGGACCCGATGCTGGAGAACGGTTTCCTGCTGGAACTCGCTCAGGCGCAGATGACCCGCGAGATCTTCCCGAAAGCCACGCTGAAGTACATGCCGCCGACCAAGTTCATGACCGGCAACATCTTCCGCGGCCACATCCAGGACGCCCTCTTCAACATCATCGGCATCTGGACCCATCAGGGCATCCAGCTGTTGGGCATGCCCACCGAGGCCATCCACACGCCTTTCATGAGCGACCGTTACCTCTCCATCGAGAACGCCCGCTACATCTTCAACGACATGCGCAGCATCGGCGAGGAGATGGAGTTCCGTGAAGGCGGCATCTGCCGCGAGCGCGCCAAGACCGTCCTCAACAACGCCATCGACCTGCTCCAGCAAATCGTGCAGGAAGGACTCTTCACCGCACTGGAGAAAGGTATCTTCGGCGACGTGAAACGTCCGAAGGACGGCGGCAAGGGCCTCGCCGGCGTGGTCACCAAAGGCGACAACTACTTCAACCCGTTTGTCAAGATGATGAAGGAACGGTGGTAATATGGATACAAACTACGACATAGACAACCTCCCGGTCGGAACCCGGGTAAGTCACGAGAAGTACGGCGAGGGCATCATCAGCCAGAACAACGCGCTGACCTACAAGATCATCTTCGTGCGCGGAGGCGAGCTGGAGTTCTCCAAAGCGGCCGTGGCGTTAGAGGTCATCGAGGCCAACGACGTCGAGGATGACACCCCGAAGCTCAACATCCGCGAGTTCAAGCAGGTGCTGACCCAAATCCTGACCCAGTACAACGGCATCGAATACAAGGCCGAGCTGGGCAAGAAGTGGCAGGGCGGCACGATGATCCTGCAACCCGCCAACAAGGACCTGGCCCCCAAGGAGATCCCCGTGGAGACCTTCTTCCACAAAATCGTCATGATGCGCGACCGCCTGCGCGTGCTCGAACAGAACATCAACAGCAGCAACTCGCTCACCGACGAGGAAAAAGTCAACCTCCAGCAGTACATCTCCCGCATCTACGGCAGCATGACCTCCTTCAACGTGCTCTTCGACGACAAAGAGGACTACTTTGTGGGAGTTAGAAGTTAGAAGTTAGAAGTTAGAAGTTGGGGTTTCGGAATGAACTGCTAACTACTAACTAACTACTAACTGTCAAAAGATTTTACGAAATATGTAAAACATAATTATTTAACCTTAAAACCCTTAAAATAACGAAATTATGAGCGGTGGATTATATTCAATGGATCAAAAGGACTTTGATCAGACATTAGATTTAACCAAAGTGAAGCCTTACGGCGACACGATGAACGACGGCAAGACCCAGCTGAGCTTCACGCTGCCGGTGCCCTGCGGCGACGAAGCCGTGGAGGCGGCCAAGCAGCTAATGAAGAAAATGGGCTTTGACAACCCGCAAGTCGTTTATTTCAAAGAACTTACAGAAGGATTCACCTTCGTGAACTGCTACGGTGCCTGCACGCACACGGTGGATTACACGACCATCCACGTGCCGAAGGTGGAATCGACGGTGTGGTCGATGCCGGAGACGGACGACTTCATCCGCGAGCACATCGGGCGCAAGATCGTGGTGGTGGGCGCCAGCACGGGCACGGACGCGCACACGGTGGGCATCGACGCCATCATGAACATGAAAGGCTATGCCGGACACTACGGCATCGAGCGCTACGACATGTTCGACGCCCTCAACATGGGCAGCCAGGTGCCGAACGAGGAGTTCATCGCCAAGGCTGTGGAACTTCACGCCGACGCGCTGTTGGTTTCCCAAACGGTGACCCAGAAGGACGTGCACATCCAGAACCTCACCGAGCTGATCGAGATGCTCGAGGCGGAAGGTCTCCGCGACAAGCTGATCGTGGTGTGCGGCGGTCCGCGTATCACCCACGAACTCGCCAAGGAATTGGGTTACGATGCCGGATTCGGCGCCAACACCTACGCCGACGACGTGGCCTCCTACATCGCGCAGGAACTCGACCGTCGGATGAACGGATAACCTTGAGTTTGACTTAGACTTAGAACTTAGACTTAGAACTTAGACTTAAACTATGGCATTGATTGAAAGGATTTTGTCAGGAGGGAACGGAAATTTCTTCCTCATCGCCGGGCCTTGCGTGGTGGAAGGGGAGGAAATCACCCTGCGCATCGCCCGCGAGATCAAGGCGGTGTGCGAAGAGTTGGAAATCCCCTTCTGCTTCAAAGCCTCCTACCGGAAAGCCAACCGCTCGTCGCTGCGGTCGTTCACCGGCATCGGCGACGAAGCGGCTTTGGGTGTGCTCCGCACCGTGAAAGAGGAGTTGGACGTGCCCATCGTGACAGACATCCACACCAACGAGGAAGCCGCCTGGGCCGCGCAAGTGGCTGACATCCTGCAGATTCCCGCTTTCCTTTGCCGGCAGACCGAGTTGTTGGTGGCGGCAGCAAAGACGGGCAGAGCCATCAACATCAAGAAGGGACAGTTCATGTCGCCCGAAGCCATGGGCAACGCCGTGGAGAAGGTGCGAGAGGCCGGCAACCCCAACGTGATGCTCACCGAACGCGGCACCACCTTCGGCTACCAAGACCTCATCGTGGATTTCCGGGGGGTGAAGGCCATGCAGGCTTTCGGCTGTCCCGCGGTCCTCGACTGCACGCACTCGCTGCAGCAGCCCAACCAGCCCTCGGGTGTCACCGGCGGCCGTCCCGACCTCATCGAGACCATCGCCCGGGCCGGCGTCGCCGTCGGCTTCGACGGCCTCTTCATGGAGACCCACCCCGAGCCCGCCAAGGCCCTCTCCGACGGCGCCAACATGCTCCCGCTTTCCGAACTCAGGCCGTTGCTGACCAAGCTGATACGAATCCGAAGAGCTATTCTTTAATGGCTGTTTATGGTTATAGGTTATAGGTTATTGGTTATTGAAGCCGTTTTCTTTTTATGATACCACCAGTAAATAGTTATTAATCACAAAAACAAAGTATCATGGAAAATCATAATTTTTCATTTGAAAATTTAGAAGTATATGATAAGATTCGAAATTTGATTAAGGACGTCTATAATTTGCAGAAGAATTTTCCTAAAGAAGAACGATATGGTTTAGGAGATCAACTTCGAAGAGCTGTTGTTTCTGTATCTGCAAATCTTGCTGAAGGTAGTGGCAGGAACTCCTTAAAAGAGAAAATGCACTATGTGGAAATATCATACGGTTCACTAATGGAAGTATTCTGTGAATTACAAACTGCTTGTGATTTAGGATATATTACATCTGATCAATTTAACTCATTGCGACCTCAAATCACTGACATAGCCAAAATGCTTTCTGGTCTTCGCAATGCCTTCCAAGTCAGAATTGACAAAATGTCATCTCCAACCAACAAAAAGCTTCAATAACCTATAATCCATAACCAATAACCATTCATGAAAAAGCTACACCGCCTCATCATCACCGCGCTGGCCGTCCTGTGCTACGCCAACACCCTCACCCTGCACTACGCCCTCGACGACCGAATGGTCATCCTGGAGAGCAAATACACCATCAACGGGGGATGGGACTCCGTGAAGGCCATCTTCACCGAAGACACCTTCACAGGCTACTTCGGCGCAGACCACGCCATCGTGGCTGGCGGACGCTACCGCCCGATGTCGCAGCTGACCTACATGATCGAATTCCAACTGTTCGGGAAGGGAATCAAAGAGAAAATCGGCAACCTTGACGACTACTACAACCTGCATAATGCCAAGAACGAAGATTACTTCTACGAGACCCCCCTACCCTTCGTCAACCACTTGATGAACCTGCTGTATTTCATCCTGCTATGTCTGTTGCTGTATGAAGTTCTCGCCAAAATATTCCCGCAGTACGAGGGCAAGAAGTGGTTCCAGTCACTGCCGTTGATTGCCGCGGTCCTGTTCGTAGTGCACCCCATCCACACCGAGGTGGTGGCCAACGTGAAGGGCCGCGACGAGATTTTCGCCATGCTCGGGGCCGTCGCCGCATTGTGGTGCTCTCTCAAATACGTTGACACACGCAAATGGTATTGGCTGGTAATCAGCCTGTTGACATTCACTTTCGGCATCTTCTCCAAAGAAAACGCCATCACTTTCTTAGCCGTGCTGCCGCTGTCCCTGTTTTACTACAAGAACGAGAAGAAACGCACCGCCGACTACTTCATCACGCTGATACCCTTGGTGTTAGGCAGTGTTTTCTTCGTCTGGGCACGCTACAAGGCTTTGGGCGCCATGATGCAGCCCGACATGACGAGCAACATCCTCAACAACCCATACGTCCACTCCACGCGGGCGCAGCAAATCGCCACGGTGCTGGTCACCTGGGGCATCTACCTCAAGCTGCTGTTCTTCCCGCACCCGCTCACCCACGACTACTATCCGCACCAGATCGCCATCACCGACTTCAGCAACCCGTTAGTTTGGCTGATTTTAGCCGGCTGTATCGCCCTGGTGGGTTACGCCATCTGGAAGTTGAAAAAGAAAACCGTGCCCGCCTACGGCATCCTCTTCTTCATCATCACCTTCTCCATCACCTCCAACCTGCTGTTCAATGTGGGCACCTTCATGAACGAGCGGTTTGTCTTCATGGCCTCTGCCGGCTTCACGCTCATCGTGGGCTGGTGGCTCTACCTGCTGGCCACCGCTTCCGTGCCGGCGCTACAGAAACTGTCCATCGGGCTCACCTCGGTGATTTGTCTGCTGTTCGGCATCAAGACTTTCACCCGGAACTTCACCTGGTATGACGATTTCACGCTGTTCCTGACGGATGTGAAAACCTCCGAAAACAGCATCAAATGCAACATCTCGGCCGGTGGCAGCTACCTGCAACTCTGGAAGAAAAGCCACAAAGACAGCGACAAAGTAAAGGCTTACAAGTACTTGGAGAAAGCGTTGAAACTCGACGACCACGCGCTGAACGCCTATCTGCTGCTCAGCGAGTTGGCCTACTTGGACGAAAACGCCGACCTGTCGTTCCAGGCCGCCCGCAACGCCAACCTCATCGACCCCGATAACCCGCAAGGAAAAAATCTGCTGGTTCAAGCGGAAAACAAACTGAAAGCGGATGCTCTCGACCCTGTCAACAAGCTCCTGGACGAAGGCAAGGTGGACGATGCCTGGCGCGAGGTCAACAAGATTTTAGAGAACGACCCCACCAATATTGTCGCCAAGAACGTGAAAGGCAATGTGTTAGGCCGCGGTTATGGCCGCCTGGACGACGCCATCAAGATTTTCGAGGAAATCATTGCCGAACAACCCGACTTCTCCAGCGCTTGGGAAAACATGGGCATCGCCTACGCCATCAAACGCGATTTCGCCAACGCCGAACGCTGCCTCCTGCACGCCAACGAGCTCTCCCCCGACAACGATAACATCAAGCTGAACCTCTACTATATGTACACCGACATGGGCAACCCGACCGAAGCGGCAAAGTGGAAGCCACAAACGGGACGATGACGACTATAACTTAGACTTAGACTTAAAACTATAACTTAGACTTAGACTTAAGACTATAACTTAGACTATTCCATCAATAACCCATAACCAATGAAAAAAAGAATTACCACTATCCTGTTGGTGCTCCTGTGCGGATTTGGAGTCGCGCAGGCGCAGCACTTCGACGATTATTTCATCGATAAAACATTGAGAATCAATTATCTGCACATCGGCAACAAGAATATCGAGCAGTTGCAGATCGACCATTTCACGCTGGTGGACCACTGGAACGGCACGCGGTCGCAGTTAGTGGAGCCTTATCAGTACGGCGACCTCCTCATCGAGGTGATTGACCAGGCATCGAAAAAGCTGGTCTTCAGTCGCAGCTATTCGGGCCTTTTCACGGAATACCGCACCACGGAACGGGGCGAAACGGAAATCGCCCGCATGGAGGAGTGCGTCAACATCCCGATGCCGAAACAGCCGGTGCAGGTGCGTTTCACCTCCTTCGACCGTTACCGCAAAGCCACCGTCCTGAAAGACACGGTGTTGGATCCCGCCAATTTACCGGTACAGGCGGCGAAGAAAGAGTACGCCGTCATGAACCTACACAAGGGCAACACGCCCGACAAGGCCATCGACATCCTCTTCATCCCCGACGGCTATGCGAAAAAAGACGCGAAGACGCTCCGTTACGACATGAAGCGTTTCGCCAAGTATGTGATGAACTGCACACCCTACAAGGAGAACCGCAGCCACGTGAACATCCGCGCCATCAAGGGTTATTCGGAAGAATCGGGCATCACGCAGCCGCAGAACAACTTCTACGTCAAGACGTTGCTGAACTGCACCTACAACGCCCTCGACCTCGACCGCTACCTGATGTGCCCGGGCGTGTGGAACCTGCACGAGGTGGCCGATGACGCGCCGTACGATGCCATCATCATCATCTGCAACAGCGACAAATACGGCGGCGGCGGCATCTACAACTTCTACTGCACCGTCTATAACCACGGCGAATATCCCGACTACGTGGTGGTTCACGAAATGGGACACCTCATCGGCGGGCTGGCCGACGAATACTACACCTCCGAAGTCTCCGTGCAGGACTTCTACCCTGCCGGCGTGGAGCCCACGGAACCCAACCTGACCACCCTGGTGGACTTCGACTCCAAATGGGCCGACTTGGTGGAGCCGGGCACCCCGATTCCCACAAGACCCGTGACCAAAAACCACCCCGACTACAACCGCGTGGGTGCATACGAGGGCGGTGGCTACGTGGCCAAAGGCGTTTACCGTCCGAGGTCGAACTGCACGATGAACAGCATCATCTACAACGACTTCTGCCCCGTCTGCCGCAGGGCGTTGGAGCAGGTGATACAATATTACAGTAAGTAGTGGTGAGCAACAGGAAAAATCGTATTTTTGCGCATTGAAAACGTCATCTGATGTCGGAAAATCAAATCATAGAAAAAATCAAATCATTGGCTAACGTATTGTTGCCTACCGGTAGTTCGCTGTGGCTCTATGGGTCGAGAGCACGTGGCGACGCTCATGAAGGAAGTGATTGGGATTTACTCATCTTGCTCGACAAAGACAAAATTGTCGCTGATGACTATGATTTCACCTATCCTTTCCGCGAACTGGGCTGGGAGATTGGTGAGACAATCAGTCCGCACATCTATGCCAAAAAACAATGGAACGGATGGACATTCCTACCATATCACAAAAATGTTGAACGAGACAAAATAGTACTTTTATGAGTTTGAGTGAAGAAGAACGGAACACTATCGTAGCCCTCGAAATCGAAAAAGCAAAAAACACTTTTGCCGAAGTGGAGGCTTTAATACAGGCGAAACTATGGAATGGCGCTGCCAACAGACTTTATTATGCTGTTTTTCATGCCGTATGCGCCTTGTTGGTTCATGATCGTCATCAAGTGAACACCCATCAGGGATCCCATGCTTTGTTTGGGCTACATTATATCAAATCAGGAATCCTTCCGACTGAATTCGGTCACTTGTATGGACAACTCCAGACCATGCGCGAGAATAGCGACTATAATTGCGCATACGATGTGAGCACAGAAGAACTTCAAGGCAAGATTGAACCAGCGCGCCAAATGATTTACACCATAGAAAAAATGGTTCATCAATGTCACTGTTAATCCAAAGCTGTTTTAACACCTATTGGACAGCAATCGAATGTAACCAATCAAAATCACGAATATGAGAATCATTGACGGAAAATTGTGCGCGCAGCAGGTGAAAGACAAAATCGCCAAAGAGGTGGCGGAAATCAAAGCCAAGGGGCAACGGCCTCCGCGGCTCGACATCTTCCTCGTGGGTGACCGTCCCGACAGCCTCTCCTACGTGCACAGCAAGGACAAGACCTGCCGGTCGTTGGGCATGGACTGCGAGCTGCATCTGTTGCCCGACAGCACCTCCGAGAGCGAGCTGATGGTGATGATCGACGAATGCAACCGCAACGACGATGTCGATGCCATCCTCATCCAACTGCCTCTGCCCGACCACTACAACTCCGCCCGCGTCCTCGACTTCATCGACTACCGCAAGGATGCCGACGGGCTGCACCTGATGAACGTCGGGCTGCTGCATTTGGGTGAGCCCTACGTGATGCCCTGCACGCCGAAGGGGATTCTCACCTTGCTGGAAACCAATGGAATAGAGGTTTCCGGCGAACACGTGGTGATGATCGGCCGCAGCCAGTTGGTGGGCGAACCCACCGCGCAGCTGCTGATCCACAGCAACGCCACCGTGACGCTGTGCCATTCGCGCACCAAAAACCTGTCGCAAATCGCCCAACTCGGCGACATTGTCATCACCGCCGTCGGATGCCCGAACCTGCTCCAGCCCTACGACCTCAAGAAAGGCGCTGTCTTGATCGATGTGGCCATGAACCGCGTGAACGGCAAGCTGCAGGGCGACGTCTATAGCGAAGAGACCCGTCCCGAACTGGAAAAACGGCTCAGGGCTTGCACACCCGTGCCCGGCGGAGTCGGTCCCATGACCATCGCCATGCTGATGCAGAACGTGCTGGACATCTACAAGTTAAAATTCAAAAATTAAGCTGAAAATCGCTATCGGAAATTGATCTTATCCGGCACAATATAAGCGCTCGGATAAGTTTGTTTTATGCTCTCCAATTCCTTGAAAGCCTCCAAACGAGTGAAATAGTCGCCCACGCGAACCTTAAAATAGGGCTCGTTATAGGTGAGGTACGCCTTCGTGTAAGGGAAAATGGCGTTAAACGAATTCCGAGCGTATTCGGCCTGCGATTTAGAGTTCACGCCGGAATAGGCGGCAATTTGGATGCGATAGCCGTTGGTATTCCCCACTTTTCGCCAATTATTCACGTAATCTTCCTGAATCCTGACAATGCCCGGCTCCATGTCATAGTGCACCCTGTTCTGCGCCAAAACAACGCTGCAGGAGAAGAAGAAAAACAATATGACAAAAAACTTACGCATACGAAATTTTTGGCAAAAATACAAAATTTAACGTTCACACAAAAAGAATTTTCAAACCAATAAGGATCAGCACAATACCGCCGACAATCTCGGCATAACGGCTGATTTTCGGATTTGAAAGTCGCTTGACAAAGGTGTAAGCAAGAAACGAGACGACAAAGGACGTGAGTCCGATGACCAGAAAGGCGCGGGCGACGTGTTCCTCCTGAATCATGGCGAAGCTGAAACCGACAGCCAATGCGTCGATACTCGTGGCGACAGCCAGCAAAATGACATTTGCCCATTTTGTGACATCCAACCGCTCCGATTTCTCCCCTTCGTTCCTCCTGAAGCTTTCCACCAACATCTTTCCGCCGATAAAGGCAAGGATTCCAAATGCGATGTAAGGTCCCGCCTTCTCCAACGGTCCCAACAACGACTCACCGAAAAGCCACCCCAAAAGCGGCATCCCGCCTTGGAAGACGCCGAATGCCAGCGAAAAGCGCAGCACGTACTTTCGCGCCAGCTCGGGCTGCAGCATGCCGACGACGCAACTGATGGCAAAGCAGTCCATCGCTAAACTTAACGACAACAGTATCAGTTCAATCCATCCCATAGTATATCCGAAATATTCGAGCGCAAAAGTAAAAAAAATTCGATATGAAGTTTTATTGAAACAATTCATGGAATATCGCCACAAAAATTGTACCTTTGCGGATTATTTCAGAACAAACTAATATGAAGAATTTTGCCGTTTTCGGAGTGGGAGGCTACGTGGCGCCAAGACACATGAAAGCTATCAAAGACACGGGGAACCAAATGGTTGCCGCATACGACAAGTCGGACAGCGTGGGCATCATCGACAAATATTTCCCGGAGGCGGCCTTCTTCACCGAGATGGAACTTTTCGACCGCCACGTCTCCAAACTCAAGCATACTGGCAACCAGTTAGACATTATATCCGTCTGCACGCCGAACTACCTGCATGACGCGCACACGCGCTACGCACTGCGCTTGGGCACGGACGTGATTTGCGAGAAACCGCTCGTGTTAAACCCATGGAATATCGACGTGCTTCAAAATGTGGAAAACGAAACGGGGAAAAGGGTCTATAACATCCTGCAACTCCGACTGCATCCGGCCATCATCGCGCTGAAAGAGAAAGTGGACAACGCTCCAAGCGACATTGTCTATGATGTTGACCTGACCTACATCACCTCTCGTGGATACTGGTACTACACGAGTTGGAAAGGGGCGGAGAACAAAAGCGGCGGCATCGCCACCAACATCGGCATCCACTTTTACGACATGCTATGCCACATTTTCGGCAAGGTGAAGGAAAACATCGTGCATGTCGCCACCCACGACCGCGTGGCGGGGTTCATCCGCTTCGACAAGGCAAGAGTCCGCTATTTCCTGAGTATCAACAGGAAAACCTTGCCTAAAGAGGTACTAGACAGCGGCAAAACCACCCTCCGGCAGATTGTCATCAACGGAGAGCCGTTCGAGTTCAGCGACGGGTTCACAGACCTGCACACCGAGAGCTACCGCCGGATTCTGGCGGGCGAAGGCTTTGGTCTGGACGACGTGCGCCCCTGCATCCAAATCGTCTATGACATCCGCAACGCCACACCCGTCGGGCTGAAAGGCGAATACCACCCTTTGGCGGCACTCCCCTGCGAAAACCACCCGTTCATGCGGTAAAAAACGGCAAACGGTTCATCCGAGCACAAAAAAACGGGGACGCCTTCATCAGACATTCCCCGTTAACCCACTAACAGACTAACCTATTTGTCCTTGAACGAGAAGATCGAACTCTCGAACTTCTCCTGCGCGTATGCCTTGTCAACCACGATTTTCCTCTTGTTGAGGCTCGGGAACTCGAACATCGCATCGGTCATGATTTTCTCGACGATAGCACGGAGGCCGCGGGCACCGAGCTGCAATTCCACCGCCTTATCCACGATATAGTCGAGGCAATCTTCTGTGAAACTCAACGAGATACCGTCCATCTTGAACAGCGCGGTGTACTGCTTCACCAAAGCGTTCTTCGGCTCGGTGAGAATACGTTTCAACGCCTCACGGTCCAATGCGTTCAACGAAGTGATGACCGGGAAACGGCCGCACAGCTCGGGAATCAACCCGAACGCCTTGACATCCTGCGCACTGACGTACTTCAGTGCCTCCTGCGGGTTGAAGTTGATATTCTTCGTGTTGTAGCCGATGGCATGCGTGTTCATGCGGTCGCAGATGATATTCGACAGATTGTTGAAGGCACCGCTGCCGATGAAGAGAATGTGACGCGTGTTGACCTGGATGAACTCCTGCTCGGGGTGCTTGCGTCCTCCTTGAGGCGGCACATTCACCATAGAGCCCTCCAAAAGTTTCAGCAACGACTGCTGCACGCCTTCTCCCGACACATCACGCGTAATCGATGGATTTTCAGAACCTTTACGAGCGATTTTGTCAATTTCGTCGATGAAAACGATGCCGCGTTCGGCCCGCTTCACATCATAGTCGGAAGCCTGCAGCAGACGAGTGAGAATACTCTCCACATCCTCGCCCACGTAACCCGCCTGCGTGAAGACAGTAGCGTCAGCGATACAGAACGGGACATCCAACAGAGTGGCTATTGTCTTGGCCAACAATGTTTTACCCGTTCCCGTCTCCCCTATCATCAAGACGTTGGATTTCTCGATATCCACATCCGGATCGGATTTGTCATCACCTTGCAACAGGCGCTTGTAATGGTTGTAAACCGCCACGGAAAGCACCTTTTTCGCCTCTTCCTGCCCAATGACATATTCATCCAATTTCGCTTTTATTTCCTTGGGTTTCAAGAGTTTGATCTTGATTTCCGAAAGATCTTTCTTCTCGGCTTGCGTCTTATGCTCGTGATAAATGTCCATCGCCGCCTGTAAGCAGTCGCTGCAAATCATCGCATCCAATCCGCCGATGATGAACTGGTCGCGGGGAATATCCCGTCCACAAAAGCTGCAAGTCCTGTACGTACTTTGTTTTTTTGCCATATTATTTTAATAACATAAAACCGGCGTCCGGACATAGCCGGAAGCCGGTAACTTCGAATTTCTGATGTCAGACACCGACTATTTGTTTTGGTCGCGACCCAAAACCTGGTCAATCATGCCGTACTCTTTGGCTTCAGCGGCCGTCATCCAATAGTCGCGGTCGCTGTCCTTCCACACCTGGTCATAATCCTTGCCTGAGTGGTGGGCGATGATTTCGTAGAGTTCCTTCTTGATTTTCTGGATTTCGCGGGCCTCGATTTCAATATCGGAAGCTTGTCCTTGCGCGCCACCCATCGGCTGATGAATCATGACGCGGGCGTGCGGGAGTGCGAAGCGCTTGCCTTTTGTGCCGGCGCACATCAAGACGGCAGCCATGGAAGCGGCCATGCCGGTGCATATCGTCGAGATGTCCGGTTTGAGATACTGCATCGTGTCGTAAATGCCCAGTCCGGCATAGACCATACCGCCAGGGCTGTTGATATAGATTTGGATATCGCGCTCTGAATCCTGAGACTCCAGGAAAAGGAGCTGAGCTTGGATGACATTGGCCACATAGTCGTCAATCGGCACCCCCATGAAGATGATTCTGTCCTTCATCAAGCGGGAGAACACATCCAGTTGGGTGATATTCATCGGACGCTCCTCGATGATGTACGGGGTGATGAAATTGTTGACCATGGACGTGTAGCGGTCCAGACTCAAGCTGCTGATGCCATGCTGTTTCAGCGCGTAATTTCTGAATTCGTCTCTCATAACTTATTCTTTTTCAGATTTTTTTGTAGATTTAGCTCTCGTTTTTTTAGGTTTTTCCTCGGCGGGAGCGGCTTCGGCGGCAGGTTCCTCAGCCTTAGCAGACGTTTTACGCTTCGTCGTCTTCTTGGGTTTCTCCTCGGCGGACTTGTCTTCCTCGCGCTTGCCCGAAATCTCCTCGACGAAAGCCTTGAAGTCTCCCTCCTTGTGCTCGACATTCATCTTCTTGCGCATCAGGGCCACCAGTTTCTGGTCATAAAGCATGTCGTAGGCATTCTTCACATATTCCTGGTTCTTCATCGCGTCAGCCACAATCTTGTCCAGCTGGTCTTTTACGCTTTCCGCGTTGAAATTGGCGAAATAATTCTTGACAAAATAGTCGCGGAAGTAAGCCTCGACGTCAGCGCGGGTGACGTTCACGTCTTCGCCTTCCACCAACGTGTTCTCGATAATCTGCCACTTGAAGGAGTTCTTGTAGCGCTCGAACTCTTTCTCCAAAGCCTCTTCGGACATGTCTTTCTGCACAGCCAGGATGTAGCGTTTCATGAAATCATCGGGCAGTTCCACGCTCACATTGTCGAGAAGCGTCTGGATGGCGCGGTCCATGAACATGCGCTCGCTGTCGGGCTTGTACTGATCGGCAACCTGTTTTTTGATGACCTCCTTCATGGTGGCCTCATCGGTCACGCTACCATCGGGGAACGCGTTTTTGAAGAAATCCTCGTTGAGTTCGGCAGGATTGATGCGGCCGATGCGCTTGACGGTCATCTCGTAAGCGTAAGGATCGTCGGCATTGAGTTCCTCGACCTTGAAACCGAAGGCGCGTGCGAAGAACGGGTCCGCGGAGAAAGCCTGACGCATGGCCAAGGAGACCTTGTCGCCCACTTTCTTGCCTTCAAACGCTTTCTTGGCGTCGTCCTTGAGGTCGCGAATGAAGAAGAAAGCCTCTTTCTCACCGCCATAATCGACGGAGATGCTGTCTGTTTCCGCAATCGTTTCGGGCATGATGTAATTGCCGTGGCGCTCGCGGAGCTGGTCGATCTGACCTTGGATCTCCTCCTCGCTGGGGATGACGGTGAAGTCGGTGACAGCGGGCATGGACGTCAAATCAACGTTGACTTCGGGACGGAGGACGTATTCATAGACGAACGAGAAGTTGTCGGGGTTGTCGAAATCGACTTTGGACTTGCCTTCCACCGGCATGGGCTCGAAGATGTACTTGATGTCATTGTCCTTGAAGTATTTGTCAATCTGTTCGTTGACAAGACGGTCGACTTCCATCACGAGGATGTTTTTGCCGTACATCTTTTGGACGATGCCCATGGGGGCGTTGCCTTTGCGGAAACCGGGGACGGCAATTTCGCGGCGTTGTTTTTTTAACGCTTTATCTACGTTTTCAGCGTAATCTTCTTTTTGGATTTCAATTACCAGTTCCTGCACCTGTCCAGGAACATTTTCGTGCTTAATATTCATTCAATCAATATTTTATATTACAAACAAAAAACACACAACACCCCAACGGCGTTGTATGTTTTATCATTCCTATTTTCTATCGCTTATTGTTCAGCGGCATCGTCGGTGGTTGTCGTCTGTTCGACAGGAGTGTTGGAGATACCGCGGACGCTGTTGTACTCGCTCTTGGCCATGAAGGCGCAGACGAAGCAGAGCAGCATGATGCCAGCGGCAAGTCCCCACGTGGTTTTCTCCAGCACGTCAGCGGTTTTGCGGACGCCCATCACCTGGTTGGAGGAGGCGAAGTTGGATGCCAGACCGCCGCCCTTGGAGTTCTGAATCAACACGACAAATGCCAGTACGATACTTGCCAAAATGATTAATACTACACACAATGTAAACATCTTCTTTTACTTTTTTAGTTTATGACTTTATTTAATTTTTCCGCTACGGGAACTGAATCTTCTTGCAAAAACAATGCCAAAATCATCCTTTCGCCATCATTTTTTTCAGTTCTTCAATTCGGGCGGCAAAGATACTATTTTTTTCGGGAAAATGCAACTTCAATATTTCGAACATCTGGATGGCACGATCATAGTATCCTTGTTCTGCGTAAACATTTGCCAATGAAACACTTACAATGCTTTGATCTTCCACCGAACTTTCCAAGCCATAGTCGGCTTCGGCATCGTGGACCTCGGGCGAATAGATGATTTTCGGCGCGTCTTTGGAGAATTTTTCAATCAGTTGGTCGATAAGTGCCTGTCGGTCATCGTGTCCGGGCGCCGGATGTTTCACAAAAATGGGATTCAGTTCGGAGGCCGGGCGGCTGTGATTCTCCACAACATTGAGCTGGGGTTTCTCGCGCATTTCCACAACCGGAGCGGTCTCCAACGACAGTTTGTCGAAGCGCAGCTTGTCGGGAAGCGTCAGCAACATCCTGGTTCTCATACGGTTCGAAGTCTTTTGCGAGATGTCTTTAAGACAGAACATATTGAGGAGCGGTGAAGCCGGATACTTGCGCTGCAAATCGCGCAAACGCTCCTGCGCCAGCCCATGCTCCGCCTGCACGAAGTCCGTAAAATAAATCTTTTCCATTCGACAAAAATTTGCGCCGCAAAGATATGTTTTTTTTGTATTTTTGCGACTTTAAAAAGCATTGTGCAGAATAAATGTTGAATAAAAAATAAAAGTATGAAAAAACAGTTATCCCTTGTCTCGGTATTTTTTGTTTTTCTGGCGATGGGTTTCGGCGATGCCGCCAACCAGCTCGTCTCCGTAGTGGAGAAAGCGTTTAATGTCACGCCGTTCACCGCCTCGCTGGTTTCCCTGTCGGGCATGATCATGTTCGGCGTGCTGTCGGTACCCACGGGCGTGTGGCAGTCCAAGATCGGCAAGAAGAAGATGCTCACCATCGGCTTGTGTCTCTTCCTGCTGGGTTCAGTGCTGCCCATCCTCGCCTTCAACTTCCCGATCATCCTGTTGGCGGTGTTGCTGATGGGCGCGGGTGCCACCATCCTGCAAGTGTCTGGCAATCCGCTGATCCGCGATGTGTCCGATGAAGGCAAATACTCCAGCATGCTCTCCTTCGCGCAGTCGCTGAAGGCCATCGGCACGCTTTCCACGTCGTTGATTCTGGTGCTTATCGGCACCTCGCTGAAGAAGTACGGCTGGTTCTCGTTCACCCCGGCGCGCGGCGAGACCCTCGACATGGGCTTCCGTCTCCTCTTCCCGATTTTCGCGGTGGTGCTGCTCATCACGCTGGTCTTGGTGATCATGTTCGTGCCTGAAAACGTCAGCAAATCGGATGAGAAACCGACCACGCTGGGCAACTGCATCCGTGCGTTGGGCAACCCCTTCATTTTGATGATGTTCCTCGCCATCTTCTTCTACTGCGGCGCGGAGGCGTCCATGTTCAACCGCATCCCGTCGATTTTGACCGAGAACACAAGCGTGACCCCGGCCATGGGCAACATCGTGTTGATCATCTCCCTGTTTGTGGGCCGTTTCCTCGGCGGTGTCATCTTGCAGAAGATGAGCGCGAAAAAATTCCTCGGCATCACCGTGGCGATTTCCATCCTCGGCAACCTGCTGCTGTTCCTGCCCTACAACGCCTTCACCACCTGGTTGAGTTTCATCCTCATCGGCATCGGCTTCGCCAACATCTTCCCGTTGGTCTTCTCCATCTGCGTCGATCACAAGCCCGAGATGTCGAACGAGATTTCCGGCCTGATGACGACGGCCATCGTGGGTGCGGCCATCGTTCCGCTGCTCACCGGCGCCATGGCGGGTGTCGGCATCCGCTTGGCTTTCATCGTGCCGCTCTGCTGTTTAGCATACCTCTGCTTCGTGACAGCACGGGTCAGCAAAGAAGCTTAAAAAAAAGGTGCCTTCGGGCACCTTTTTTTTTACCATTCCTCGTCGGTCACGGCAACTTCCAGTCGGGTGGCCAATGCGAAATATTCCCTGAAAACCTCCGCGCCGCGACGCAGTGCCGCCGGCGCGGTTTTGTCTTGCAACAACTCGTCGCAAAACGTGAAAATCTTCTCGTTGGCGATGACAAGGCACTTCACGCGGGCGCGGGTGAGCGCCACATTCAACCGGTTTGGACTGTAGAAGAAATCCAGATGGTCTTCGATTTCCGCCGGATTGGAGTTGGACATACTATATATAATATAGTCACGCTCCTGACCCTGCATCCGCTCCACCGTATCGACAAAAAGGGTCTGCGCCGCTTCCATGCCGACCTTCTCCAACAACGCGCGCCGGATCTCGCGGATCTGCGCCCGGTAAGGACTCATCACGCCGATCTCCTCCATCGGGACCCCGTTCCGCAGCAGATCCCCGACGATGTCAGCGGTGAGGTTGGCCTCGTACGGCGACCGCCCGAGCGAGTCGAACTCATGGTGGACGACCAGCAGCTCGTTGGCCTCGTGGTTGACGATCTGCGGCGCGGCGGCGCAGTCAAAGCTGACGTAAGGCCGCGCCAATTCGTGCGCCGCCGAGATGCGGTTGTCGTAAAACAGCCTGTTCGGGATCCGTATCAAACTATCATTCAACCGATAAGACTTATCCAACAGCGTGATGTCCTGCGGGTAAAGGTCGGCTAACCGTTTGAAGATACTGCAGTCGAAGAAACGGTTGCCAGTGCCCGAAGGCACGATGGGGTCGAGCTGTTGGTGGTCGCCGACGAAAATGATCCGATGTCCGTGCATGATGGCGGGCAACGCCAGCGGGATGCTCATCTGCGCCGCCTCATCGACAATCACGTAGTCGAATATCCAACCCTCCATCTTCTTGCTGGCGGGCGAACAGAGGGCGAACGGAGTGGCGCCCACCGCAACCCCCTCCTGCGAGAACTCCGGATTCTGCTTATACTCATAGAGTTTCAACGTCTTCTTCCGCGTGACATGGGGATTGCCCACGATTTCGTCCGCTTGGTGGCGTTCCCCCACTTTCACCACAAACCTCTTGTCTTTCAACTCATTGGCTATAGCATTAAGGCAGTTGTTGATGGCCGTGTGCGTGGGGGCGGTCACGAAAACCTTCTTGCCGCTTTTCATCAAAAGAGAAACGATTTTCGCGATGGTGAATGTCTTGCCGGTGCCCGGAGGCCCTTGTATCAAATGGAAATAATTGCAGACAAACGACTTACGGATCGCCTCGTTTTGTGAAGGATTGCCGCACGTGGGCGACTGCGACTCGCGATAACCGTTACGGAACTGTCCCGAGAGGAAACGTTCGAGGTGATCGCAATAGTCGGGATTGCCGTAGAGGTTTTCCCACGTGGCGCGCAACAGCTTCTGGGTGATATTGTTGTTCTCCGCGTTGATCTCCCATCCGTCACGCGGGAAACAACTGGCATCCAACATATTACGTTGATACTCATAACTATTCGAGCGCAGCACGAAGTCGTTCACATCGTCCTGCTCGATTTCCATGAGAAAAGAGTACGGGCCATGGCTGAGCCGCACCTGCGTGCCTTCGCGGAAACGGGACATGTTGTTCTCGCAGTGGATCCGCACACTGCTGATATAGCGTTTGTTGCCGACCGGAGCGGGCACCCACCGGGAAGGCGCCCCGTCGTAGAACTCGAAGTCGGCATGGAGGTTGGTCATCGTGTAACCCTTGTTCACACGATCTTGCAACGGTCTCTCCATCAGTTCTTTATATTCTTGGTCTTGCCGCTGTTGCTGGATGTCGATGGCGGCGGAAAGTTGGTCGAGGAAAGTCATTTTGTAATGGTTAAAAGGTTAATGGTTAATGGGTTAGAAGGTTAATGGGTTAGAAGGTTAATGGTTATGGGTTATTGTGGGTTAACAGGCATCTGCTACCTGCTCACCGCCGCCTGTGCGGCCACGATCTCCTCGACCTCGCGCTTGCGATAGTCGGAAAGCTTGATCGTGTAGTACCGGTCGTAGTCCGGGTGGAGGACGCAGAGGATCATGGAGGAGACCTTCATGCCGTATTCGGTTTCGAGGATGTACTTGTAGAAGCTCTGCTGCAGCTCGTAGTGATAGTAGCTGGAGTTGTCGAGGTGGGAGAGGATGGAACGGCCGCGCCCGACACCGTATTTCTTGGGATAACCGTCGATGATGAGATTCTTGCTGCGTTTCCAATCGACCATCACGAAGGTGCCGTCAGGCTTGCGGAAAAGCGCATCAACGGTGCCGGCAATGCCGTACTGCGGGAGCGTGACAATCTTCTCCGCATCGTAAAATTCGAGTCCGCGACGCAAAACCTGCTCCTCGTGAAACTTCCGGAACATTTGGAACTCCTTGAAATCCTCCTCATGTGGTTTCCCCTTCAGGAAATATTCGATCTGCTGGTGCATGAACGTGCCGCGCTCGGAGGGTTCGAGCATCTTGCGGACCACCTCCTCGCGGGTCTTCCCCGATTCGGCCATAAACTTCTGAATATAAGCCTCTTCGTCGAAATATGGAAAGAACTTCTCGATGAGGGTGGTCACGGAAGTATAGTCAGCGACGCCGGTGGTGTTGCGCGCGTCGGCGTAGGTGTGCGTGGCCTCGTTGAAGACCATGTCGGGACGAGCTTCCGCAGACGTGCGCGAAGCCTCCTCCCCCACCCTTTCACGCAGCGCGGGCAGAAAGTCCGGCTCCCCGAAAGCCTGGATACCCAAATACTTCTCCCGGAAGAGGTCGCGCTCCATCGCCACCGCATCCCGGAATGTCCACCGCTTTTCGGGTTCGACAGTCGATTCCATCTTCGTGGAGTCGTCCTTCAACTTACTGACAATCAGCCTTAAAAGTTGCACGCACGCCTCAGTTTGCTCCCGCACCTGCCGTTCCGTGAAGCGTACCACCGTCCACCCGCAGCCATTGAAGTAGCGGTCGCGGACCTCGTCCTTACTCTCCACATTGTGCAGCGGCATGCGATACCAGCCGTGGTAGGGCGCGTCAATTTCCACATCGACAAAAACGCCAGCGTCCTCGTCCACCAACGCAACGGCAGGCTCGAACGGGATGGCACGACACGGCACCTCCAGCCGTATGTCATCCCGCAACAAAGGCTTCAACTCGCTATCGTTCAGCTTATTGCAAAAGAAATCATCGGAAAAACCGTGAATATCCGACCGACCAAGCTGCCACGGCGCAATATCCCCTTTTTTCGTGGGCCATAAAATAATCGGGTAATTTGTATCCATCATTCCTCCTCCCAGCGCTCCAGCGCGATTCCGAAACTCTCGATTCCCTCCACTTCTTCATCCCGCATGCCCTGCGTGACGGTGAACGTGTATTCGCCGTTGAAGGGGAAACGGACTTTCGGCTGGAACAGGAACTTGTTGTCCTTCAGCCTGCCCTGCCCGCGACCAGTCCAATTGCCGAACTTGTCGCACAGGATAAAGCCGAGGGTATCCTGCTCGCTGTGGCCGTCGGGGTACCTCGTCTTCATGAAGACATAGAAATTCTGCGTCTCGAAATCGGTGGTGTTCCGCAACAAGATGTACATGTTGAAGTATTGCATCGAGTCCTCGATAGTCATCTTGTAAGTCAGAGGCTTGTCCACCGCCCATTTCTCGTGCGGGATTTCCTTGATTTCGCTATAATAGGTTTTCGAGTCGCAGCTTGTGCATAACAACAGTGCAAACAAACTGACTGCCAAATATATCTGTTTCATAATCATACAAGTTTTTTCACGTCGCCTCCTTTAGAGGAAAGGGTTCCCCCTTTTGGAGAGCAGGGGGGGGGTTAGGAGTCTGCGATGTTTTTGAGTTCCTCGGCGCTCACATTGCCACCTTCCTCCATCTTCTTCTGGTTCACGACGGCGAAACTTTCAAGGTTCTCGGGCATTTTGCCCTGCTCGTTCATCTTGATGATCTGTTTCACGCGCTCCAACGGGATGGAGAACAGATTGTTGGGGTCGTCCTGATAGGAATACCACACGAGTTTCTTGAAGATGTCGATTTTGTTATAGACGCCCTTGCCTTTCTGGGTTTTGAGCACCACATGCGAAGACGGGAACTCCTTGAGTTCGCGTTGGTAGGTCTCCTGCTCGAAGTTGAGGCAGCATTTGAGTTTGCCGCACATGCCGGCGAGCTTCTGCGGGTTGAGCGAGAGCTGCTGGGTGCGGGCAGTGCTGGTGGAGACGGACTGGAAGTTGGTGAGCCACTGCGAGCAGCAGAGCTCGCGGCCGCAGGAGCCGATGCCGCCCAAGCGGGCCGCCTCCTGGCGCACACCGATCTGGCGCATCTCGATACGGATGCGGAACTGCTCGGCCAGAATCTTGATGAGCTCGCGGAAATCGACACGCTCCTCCGCGGAATAGTAGAAGATGGCCTTCGTGCCGTCGCCCTGGTACTCCACGTCGTTGACCTTCATCTTCAGGTCGAGGTCCCAAGCCGTGTAACGCGACGACAACATCGTGGCGTACTCCTTATCGACCGTGGCGATCCACTCCTCGATGTCGGCATAGCGGGCGTGGCGATAGAGTTTTTTGGTGACATTCTCGATTTTGACGCGCTTGGCCTGCATCTGGCGCTGCACCTGCAGACCGAGCATGGAGACAATGCCGATGTCGTGGCCCGGACTGGCCTCCACCGCCACAATGTCGCCCACCTTGAAGGTGACGCCCGGCGGCATCAAGTAGAAGTCCTTGTGGCTGTTCTTGAAGCGCACCTCGGCGATGGGAAATTCCAAATGTTCGAGGCTGATGTCGAGATCGTCCATCCAGTTGTAAGAGGGAAGTTTGCACGACTGGTACTTGTACTGCGAGCAATGCGCATGCTCCGGATTGGGA
This sequence comes from uncultured Bacteroidota bacterium, assembly GCA_902770735.1. Taxonomy (GTDB): domain Bacteria; phylum Bacteroidota; class Bacteroidia; order Bacteroidales; family WCHB1-69; genus F23-D06. The sequence goes on from CACXUB010000004.1 coordinate 21,941, forward strand.
AGTCCCGCCAACCCGCGCGTGTGGAAGATGTTGGCAGCAATCTCGCCGGCCTCGCGCGACACACCCGTGCGGATGTCCATGTCGAGATACGGCTCCCAGTCTTCGCCGGCGGGGACATTGCTCTCCAGGTCCTGCTTATCGACGGCGGCGGTCTTCTTCCGCATCATCTTCGTGACCTCCTCCAACTCCTCGGCGGTGAGGGTGTCGAAATACTCGCGGTCCTCGTCGGACTCGTCCTCGGAGTGTTCCAGGGTGGGATCCTTCAGCAGCCGTTCGCCGTTCACCTTTGACTTCTTGCGGCCATTGTCGCGGCGCTTGCGTCCCTGGTCGTTGCCGGACGGTTTGTTCTGCTTGCCATCTTGTTTTCCTTCGGAGGCCTTCCCTTGTTGGGGCTCGGCATTTCCACTGGCTGTGTTCTCAGTCTCAAGAGACTTGTTTTCAGTACTTTCGGCAGATTGTTCTATAGGGTTTCGAGATTCGGAATCTTCTCTTCTTCTATGATTTCTGTGTCTATTATTATCGTTTCTCATTCCAAAAAATTTAAGCCGCAAAGATACACTTTTTTTGGCTAACAGCCATCAGGTTTTAGACTCGGCAATCGCGTCCGATTGAAATTCGGACTTTTCAGCGACGTGTACAGTGTCGGAAACATCCATCATTCCCCGAAACAAAGCATCACCGACAATCCGACTCACTTACATTCGATTTTTAGATGCAATTTAAATCACTCGGATTCGATTTTTTATTTCAATCCGTATTTGTTTTTTATATACTTTTGCGGCGTTTTAATTTCAAAAGCCCAGAAGGATGAAAACCAAGTACATCGATCTGATTTCGCAGACCTACGACTTCCCGCAGGAAGAGTTCAACGTGGAAGACAACAACCTGATATTCAACGAAGTGCCATTGATGGACATCATCAAGCAGTACGGCACGCCGCTGAAAATCACCTATCTCCCGAAGATATCCGCCAACATCCAGAAAGCGAAACGCTGGTTCAACGTGGCCATCGCAAAGTCCGATTACAAAGGCAGTTACCACTACTGCTACTGCACGAAGAGCAACCATTTCGAGTTCGTGATGTCGGAAGTGCTGAAAAACGACGTGCACATCGAAACTTCATCCGCATTTGACATCAATTTGATCGAAACGCTCCACGAGCAGGGGCTTTTCGACAAGACAAACTACATCATCTGCAACGGTTTCAAGCGGCAGATCTACATCGACAACATCGTGGACATCCTGAACAAAGGGTACATCAACACCATTCCCGTCTTCGACAGCAAGAAGGAATTCGACCTGCTCGCCCAGAAGGAAATCAACACGAAATGCAAGGTCGGCATCCGCATCGCTTCCGAGGAGGAGCCGCGGTTCGAGTTCTACACCTCGCGCCTCGGCATCCGCTACAACGACGTGATCCCCTTCTACAATGAGAAAATCAAGAACAACCCCAACTACGAGCTGAAGATGCTCCATTTCTTCATCAACACGGGCATCCAGGACACCGCGTATTACTGGAACGAGCTCACCAAATGCGTGAACCTCTACTGCGACCTGAAGAAGATCTGTCCCGAGCTCGACTCGCTGAACATCGGCGGCGGCTTCCCCATCAAGAACTCGCTCTCCTTCGACTACGATTACGAGTACATGGCCGAGGAGATCATCGCGCAGATCAAGATCATCTGCGACCGCGAGGGCGTGAAGGAACCCGACATCTTCACCGAGTTCGGCTCGTTCACCGTGGGCGAGGCCAGCGCCGCGCTCTTCTCCGTGCTGCAACAGAAACGCCAGAACGACAGGGAGTTGTGGAACATGATCGACAGTTCCTTCATGACCACCCTGCCCGACACCTGGGCCATCAACCAGCAGTTCATCATCCTGGCCATCAACAACTGGGACAAGGCATACGAGCGCGTCTTCCTCGGCGGACTCACCTGCGACAGCCACGACTACTACAACTCCGACTCGCACCTCAACGCCGTCTTCCTCCCGCAAATCGACTCCAAAAACTACCCCGAAGGCGACAGCCCGGAGGACATCCAGTACATCGGGCTCTTCAACACCGGCGCCTACCAAGACGCTCTCGGCGGCTACGGTGGAATACAGCATTGCATGACTCCCGCGCCGAAACACATCATCATCTACCGCGACGAAGAGGGCGAACTCTGCACCAAACTGTTCGCTAAAGAGCAGAGTTACAAGTCGATGCTGAAAATTTTGGGCTATTAGCCGACTGATACGAAAAAATTGTATTTTTGCAGCGGGTAAGTCTTATACGATCTGCTCCCTTATAACTCCCCCAGGACAGGAATGTAGCAAGGGCATTAAGGTTGTAGCGATGCGATATAAGTCGCTTACCCTTCTTTTTTAGTTAGTAGTTAGTAGTTAGCAGTTAGCAGTTAGCAGTTGGTTTGTAGAGTCGTGTCGCATACGTCCATCAGTCTAAGTCTAAGTCTAAGTCTAAGTCTAAGTCTAAGTCTAAGTCTAAGTTTTAAGTCTAAGTCATCATGTTGTTGAAAATTTACCCTGAGAACCCGAACCCGAAAGCGGTGCGCACCGTGGTGGAGTGTCTGCAGGACGGCGGCATCGTCATTTACCCGACCGACACGATTTACGGCATCGGGTGCGACATCTTCAAGCAGAAGAGCATCGAGCGCATCATCTCCATCCTCGGCGAGAAGAAGAAAAAGGACGCGCTGACGTTCATCTGCCACGACCTCAGCAACCTTTCGGACTATACCAAACCCTTGGACAACAGCGTGTTCAAGACGATGAAGCGAGTGCTTCCCGGGCCGTTCACCTTCATCCTCGAAGCCAACAACAGCGTGCCGAAGCTGCTCCAGAGCAACAAGAAGACCATCGGCATCCGCATCCCCGACAACAACATCATCCGCGAGATCGTGCGCCAGCTCGGCCACCCCATCCTCTCCACCTCCGTGAAAGACGACGACGAGGTCATTGAATACACCACCGACCCCGAACTCATCTACGAACGCTACGGCGACATGGTCGATATCGTCATCGACGGCGGCTACGGCGACAACACGCCCTCCACCGTGGTCGACTGCACTTCCGGCGAAATCGAGGTCGTGCGCGAAGGGAAAGGCGACATATCCTTACTATAGTTAGTAGTTAGTAATTAGCAGTTAGTAGTTAAGCGACCGAGCCGTGACAATGAATACGATTTGTGCGATTGCGACGCCCGCAGGTTTAGGAGCGACGGCGATGATCCGGATTTCCGGACCGGAAGCTTTCGGCATTGCCGGGATGCTCTTTCCTGAGAAATCCGACTTCGCCGGATGGGAACCTAACCGCGCGAAATTCGCGTCGTTGTACGATTTCTCTGACGGGGAACGCAATCTCGTAGATCAGGTTGTGGTGACCAAGTTCGCCGCGCCGCACTCGTTCACCGGTGAGGACGTGGTGGAGATCAGCTGTCACGGATCCGTCTATATCCAACAGCAAATCATAGCGTTACTGATTGCCAACGGCTGCCGCATGGCTGCACCGGGCGAGTTCACGCAGCGCGCCTTCCTCAACGGGAAACTCGACCTGCCGCAAGCGGAAGCCATCGCCGACCTCATCGAAGCACAGTCGGAAACCGCCCACCACGCCGCCATGAAACAGTTGCAGGGAGAACTCTCCGACAAGATGGCCGTCCTGCGCGAAGAATTGCTGCAGATGGCATCGCTGTTGGAGTTGGAGCTCGACTTCAGTGAGGAAGAGGTGGAATTCGCCGACCGCACCAAATTGCTCAGCCTGCTTGCGCATATCAAAGACGAAGTGAATCGCCTGCTGCAAAGCTACAAATGGGGCACAATGCTCAAAAACGGCATCCCCGTGGCCATTGTAGGTGAACCGAACGTGGGGAAATCAACCCTTCTGAACGCGCTGCTTCAACGGGAACGCGCCATCGTGTCCGACATTCCCGGCACCACCCGCGACACCATTGAAGACACTTTTCTGCTCGATGGCACCCTGTTCAGGTTCATCGACACCGCCGGAATCCGCGAATCCGGCGACACCATCGAGCGCATCGGCATCGAACGCGCCTACGACACCATCCGTAAGGCTGCCGTTATCCTGTGGATCACAGATGCGCGCAAAAACAGCCAAGAAATCGAATTGGAATTATCCAAAATAACGGATTCAATAAAATCGGATGACAAAAAAATCATTCTAATCGGAAACAAATCCGATTTGCTTTCCGACCCATCCAAACGCATCGAAAAAGCCATTTATATTTCCGCCAAGAAAGGAGAAAACCTGGATTTGGTGCTTGACGAGATCAACTCGTTCGTGAAAGAGAACCACATCCAAGACATCACCCTGCTGACCAGCGAACGCCACCAGGCGTTGCTGAGCGGTATCCTGGCCGCCATCGAACGCACCGAGAGCGGTCTGCGGAACGGGCTCCCCACCGACCTCGTGGCCGAGGACATCCGCATGGCCCTGCATGATTTAGGCGAACTCACCGGCACCATCTCCTCCGAAGACATCCTCAACAACATCTTCGGAAAATTCTGCATCGGAAAATAGAAGCGAATTTCGTTTGCTGACGCAAAAAAGGGAGCCCTTCCGAGCCCCCTTAAAGTCTCAAGTCTCAAGTCTCAAGTCCCAAGTCTCAAGTCTCAAGTCCTAATTCTCCAATTCCGCCTTGATGGCATCGTTGATCAGCGTAACGAAGTCGTTGAGCGGCATCGTGCCGTCGTTGATGTTACCGTGGCGACGCACGCTCACAGTGCCATCTTTCTCCTCGTTCTCGCCGACGATGACCATATAGGGCACCTTGGCGGTTTCGGCGTCGCGGATCTTGCGGCCGGTCTTCTCGCTGCGCTCGTCGATGTAGCAGCGGATGTCCTGCTCGTCCAAAGCGGCCTGCACCTTGCGGGCGTAGTCCATGTACTTCTCGCTGATGGGCAGGATGACGACCTGGTCGGAAGTGAGCCACAACGGGAAGTTGCCGCCGGTGTGCTCCAACAGCACGGCCACGAAACGCTCCATGGAGCCGAACGGGGCACGGTGGATCATCACCGGACGCTTCTTCTGACCGTCGGCATCCGTGTATTCCAGACCGAAACGCTCGGGCAGGTTGTAGTCCACCTGAACGGTGCCGAGCTGCCACTCACGACCGATGGCATCCTTCACCATGAAGTCGAGCTTCGGACCGTAGAACGCGGCCTCGCCCTCCACCTCAACGGTGTTCAAGCCCTTCTCGGCAGCAGCTTCGATGATGGCGCGCTGGGCCTTCTCCCAGTTCTCGTCAGTACCGATGTACTTCTCCTTGTTGTTCGGGTCGCGCAAGGAAACCTGCGCCTTGTAGTTGTCGAACTTCAGCGTCTTGAATATATATAATATAATGTCAATGACCTTGCAGAACTCTTCCTTGATCTGGTCGGAAGTGCAGTAGAGGTGGGCGTCATCCTGCGTAAAGCCACGAACCCTGGTCAATCCGTGCAGTTCACCGCTCTGCTCGTAACGATAGACGGTGCCGAACTCCGCCAGACGGAGAGGCAGTTCCTTGTACGAACGCGGACGCGCGGCGTAAATCTGGCAGTGGTGCGGGCAATTCATCGGCTTGAGGAAGAATTCCTCGCCCTCCTGCGGGGTGGTAATCGGACGGAAAGAGTCCGCGCCGTATTTCGCATAGTGACCGGAAGTTTTGTAGAGATTCACGTTACCGATGTGCGGGGTGATAACCTGCAGGTAACCGTACTTTTTCTGTACTTTGCGCAGGAATTGTTCCAGACGGTCGCGCAGGGCGGCACCCTTGGGCAGCCACAACGGCAGACCTTGTCCCACGAGCGGGGAGAACGTGAACAGTTCCAACTCGCGGCCCAGCTTGCGGTGGTCGCGCTTGGCAGCCTCTTCCAAGAGAGCCAGATATTCGTCCAATTCTTTCTTTTTCGGGAAGGTAACGGCGTAAATACGGGTCAGCTGTTTGCGCTTCTCGTCGCCGCGCCAGTAAGCGCCGGCGGTCTTCAGCAACTTGATGGCTTTGATCATCGAAGTGTCATGCAAGTGCGGACCGCGACAGAGGTCGGTGAAGGGACCGCTCTCGTAGAACGAGATCTGGCCGTCTTCCAGACCGTCGATGAGTTCCAACTTATACTCGTCTCCCTTCTTCTGGAAATACTCAAGGGCTTCCGCTTTGGGCACTTCGCGACGCACGAACTGGATCTTCTGGGAGGCCAGTTCCTTCATTTTCTCCTCGATTTTCGGGAAATCGTCGGAAGAGATGTTGTAGTCCATAAAATCGATGTCGTAGTAGAAACCGGTCTCAATGTGCGGTCCGATGCCGAACTTCACGCCGGGATACAGCGACTCGATGGCGGCGGCCATGAGGTGCGCGGAGCTGTGCCAGAAGGTGTCCTTGCCTTCGCGGTCGTTCCACGTGTAAAGAGTGAGGGTGGCATCCTCGTTGATCGGTTTGTCGAGTTCCACCAATTGGTCGTTCACTTTGGCTACCAGCACGTTACGTGCCAATCCTTCGCTAATGGCCTGCGCCACCTCGTAAGCGGTGCAGCCCTTTTCCATTTGTTTGATAGAGCCGTCAGGCAATGTAATATTTATCATAACGAATTCGTTTTATCTATAAGTTCAAAACAATCGGCAAAAATACACTTTTTTTGGCTATTGGCTGTCAGCTTTTGACTTTGGCCCCCAACCATTCTTAATTCTTAATTCTTAATTCTTAATTCTTAATTCTTAATTCCACATTCTACCTCACCCACACCTCATCGACGAACAACCATGCCTGCTGGCCGGCGCTAAGGTGCCATTCGGGCAGCTTGCCGTAGTTCCTGATGATGATCTTGACATAGCGGGCGTTCGCCTTGCCCTGCACCCTGATGTCCTGAAGGTGCGCCCCGTCGGTCCGTTGCACGTTGAAGCTCTCCTTGCCGAACAGCGTGTAATCTTTGCCGTTTTCGGACACATATACCTCCATGGCCGTCGGGTAGAAAATCCACGCGCGTTGTTCTTCCAGCACGCCGGCGCCAACCTCCGACACCTTCTTGCTCTCACGCAGGTCAACCACCAGCTCACAGTCTTTGGTGAAACCCTGCCAGCCGCCGATGCGGTAGTTCACCTTGCCGCGCGAATTGTCGATCAGCCCCGCGTCGCCGCCGGCGTAATACTGCGGCTCCGGCTTGGTGATGTAGGTGAGGTCCTTGTCGCGGGTGTAACGCACATAACGCGCCTCCGCCACCTTGCTCTGAGTGCCCTTGGCATCGACCGCCACGGCCTTGATGGTCATATCCTTCTCCACCACAATGGGATCTTTGTAACGGATGCCCGTCTTGGGCGTCGGGGTGCTCCCGTCCGTGGTGTAGTAAATTTCGTACGCATTGGCAGGTTTGACCTGAAGTTTGGGAGAAGGCTCCATTTCCTTCTTCACCTCTTTTTCGACCGGCTTGGATTCCCGTTTGCTGGCCATCTCCACCACCTCCGGCAACCGCAACGCAATGCGGGTTCTGTCCTGGAACGACACTTTGTCGGTGGAGAAAACCGGCACCGGCACAATGCTCTCGCCATTGTCGATCTTCGTCACGGGCTGTCTGTCCTTGCCCACGCCCCACTCACTGCCGGGTTTGCTGTCCATCACAAACGACAACTCGCCGCCGGCGGCAATCTCCTCGTAAGTGATATACGAACGCATCAACGGTTTGCCATTGAGAGTGACCGACTGGATGTACGGCTTGTCGCTGTCTCTCGTAATCACAAGCTTTTTGCCGTTCTCCAAACGCACCGTCGCCTTGTCGAACAGCGGGTAGCCGATGACATACTGGTTGTTGCCGGGGCACACGGGATAGAAGCCCAGCGAGCTGAGCACGTACCATGCCGACATCTGGCCGCAGTCCTCGTTACCGCAAAGGCCGTCAGGTTTGGAGGTGTAGAGGGTCGTCAGGATTCTCTTCACAAGTTCCTGGGTTTTGTCGGGGCGACCGACGAAATTGTAGAGGTAGGCGGCATGGTGGCTCGGCTCGTTGCCGTGCGCATACTGCCCGATCACGCCGGTGATGTCGGCCTGCTCGCGACCGGCCATCTCGGAACTGGAGTTGAACAGAAGGTCGAGGAACGCCTCCATCTTCTTGGGACCGCCCATCAACTCGATGTAGGTGTTGAAATCATGCGGCACGTACGTGGTGTATTGCCAGCAGTTGGCTTCCGTGAAGAAATTGTTGACCTCGCGGGGGTTGAACGGGGTCACGAAACCACCGTTCATACGGCCGTGCATGAAGCCGTTGGAGTCCATAATGTTCTTGTAAGACTGGGCGCGGCGGATGTATTCCATGTAAACTTCCTTGTTGCCGATGGCTCTCGCGAACATGGCAATGCACCAGTCGTCGTAGGCGTATTCCAGCGTTTTCGACACTGACTCGTTCTCCATGTCGCCCGGCACAAAGCCGAATTTCGCATATTCCGGACGGCCTAATTTGTTGAGATTGGCGGTGGCGATCATCGCTTTGAGCATCTCCTCGGCGTCGTAATCGCGGATGCCCTTCATATAAGCGTCGAGGACGACCGGCACGGCATGGTAACCGATCATACACCACGTCTCAAACGCCGAAAGTTCCCACATGGGCAGGTAACCCGACTGGCGGTACTGGTTCATGAACGTGTAGAGGAAGTCCGCACTGCGTTTCTGGTCGATGATGTTGAGCAGCGGGTGCAGCGCACGGTAGGTGTCCCACAGGGAGAACACCGTGTACATCTTGTGTCCACCGACCGTCTTGTGGATTTGCTGGTCCTCACCGCGGTAACGACCATCGAGGTCGGAATAGAGATACGGGGACGTAAAGCAATGATACAAAGCCGTATAGAATGTTCTTAAATACTCCGTGTTAGACGATTCCACTTTGATTTTCCCCAGTTCCTCGTTCCAAACGAGCGTGGCGCTCTTGCGGACTGCATCGAAGTTAAAATCGCGAATTTCCGTCTGGTTGTTGATGGCGCCGTCCATATCCACGGCGGATATGGCGACTTTCACCACCACTTCATTTGTGTTTTCCGGGAAATAAAGCACGGCCTTGCAGTTCTTGCCCTTGATCTCCTTGACATTCACAGGCTTGTCATCGACATAATAGACGATAGATTCAGCGGGAACAGAGGTTTTCAGCGAAAAAGCGCAATACTGGTCGTCGTTCCAAGCTTTGGAGCGGCGGAAACCGATCAAATCGTTGGCTTTCATGCCCATATAGCTCTCCAGCGTTTTGTCACGATGCTGCAAATCGACAATGACACCGTGTTTGCCGTCTTTCGGGAAAGTGTAGCGGTGCACGCCCACATAGTTGGCGGTGGTCATCTCAGCGACGATGCCGTTGTCGAACTTCACGGAATAGTAGCCCGGCTCGGCCTTCTCGTTCTTGTGCGAAAAGGCGAGGGCGTATTTCTCATTGATGACGGAGGGCTCGCCGATGAAAGGGGTGACAAGGATATCGCCGTAGTCCTCACAGCCGGTGCCGTTGAGATGCGTGTGCGAGAATCCGTAGATGCGGCTGTCGCTGTAATGGTAGGCGGAACAGCCGTCCCAGCCTTCCAGCCGCGTGTCCGGGCTCACCTGAATGGCGCCGAACGGCAGGATCGCGCCCGGGTAGGTGTGCCCGTGCTCGTCCGTGCCCACGAACGGGTTAACATACTGCGACTGCGCCGTTGCGACCGCAACCATCGCGACCAAAACCAAGAAGAGAGTGAGTTTTTTCATATCAGTTTCGTTTTATTAATACTTTTCACTATTCACTAATCTCTATTCACTATTCCCTAATCCCTATTCCCTATTCACTATTCACTAAGGATTTACCATGCAGAATTTGCGGGGGCAAAAGTAGCAAAAAAAATTGTATCTTTGCCGCCGATTTTATTCTAACTAAAATATTATTATCGTATGGCAACAACTGCTGATTTTAAGAACGGTCTCTGTATCGTCCACAACAACGAGATTTGGTCAATCGTGGAATTCCTGCATGTGAAACCCGGCAAGGGCAACACTTTTGTCCGCACGAAACTCAAAAACCTCAAGAACGGTAGAGTTCAGGAGTTCCGGTTCGACGCCGGCGTCAAGATCGACCTTGCCCGTGTGGAGCGCCGCCCGTACCAATTCCTCTATAAGGAAGGCGACACCACCTATATCTTCATGCACACCGAGACCTACGAACAACTTCCCATCGAGAAGGACCTTATCAACAACCCCGACTTGCTCAAGGAAGGCCAAGAAGTGGAAATCAACTACGACACTGACACCGACACGCCCCTCACCTGCGAGCTTCCCCCGTTCGTGGACCTGGAAGTCATCGAGGCCGACCCCGGCGTGAAAGGCGACACCGCCACCAACTCCCTCAAACGCGCTGTCGTGGAGACCGGCGCCGATGTCTATGTGCCCCTCTTCATCAACGTGGGTGAAAAAATCAAAGTCGACACCCGCACCAACAAATACTCAGAACGCGTCAAAGAATAAGCGAATCCCCGCATGATTCTTCAACATTCGCTTTCCTTAGACGAACTGTTACAACTGATTGGACATCCCGTCACCGTCAAGGGGGACGCCTCCGTGACCGTGACGGGACTCAATGAGTTGCATTCCGTTCAAAAAGGGGATTTGTCGTTCGCGGACAATTCCCGATACTACGGCCGCGCCCTCAAAAGCGAGGCCACCGTCATCCTGATCAACAGCGAGGAGACAGAATGCCCCGAAGGCAAGACCTTGCTCGTCACGGATGACCCGCTCCGCGATTATCTTGCTGTCGTGGAGCATTTTGTGCATTTCACACCGCAAAACACCGCGATTCACCCGAGTGCCGTCATCGGCGAAGGCACCGTCATCCAGCCGCTCGTCTTCATCGGCGAGAACGTGCGTATCGGCAAGAACTGCGTCATCCACTCCAACGTCAGCATCTACGCCGGCACCGTCATCGGCGACAACGTGGTCATCCACTCCAACAGCACCATCGGCGCCGACGCCTGCTACTTCCAGAAACGCCCCGACGGTTGGCTGAAACTGACCTCCTGCGGCGACACCTACATCGGCAACAATGTCGAGATCGGGTGCAACTGCTGCATCGACCGCGGCGTCTCCGGCACCACCTACATCGGCGACGGCACCGTGTTCGACAACCTCGTGCAGGTGGGTCACGACACGCACATCGGCAAACGCGTGCTCCTCGGCTCCCAATGCGGCGTCGCCGGATGCACCTACATCGACGACGACTGCAAAATCTGGGCCAAAGCAGCCGTCAACAAAGATCTATACATCGCAAAAGGAACCGTCCTTCTGGCCTGCTCCGCCATCGACAAGGACGTGAAAGAGGAAAACCGCACCCTCTTCGGCATGCCCGCCACCGACGCCACCGCCAAGTGGCGCGAAATGGTGCTCATCCGCAAACTACCGGAACTCTTCAAAGCGGTGGAAGAACTCAAATCAGCCCTTCCAAACACCAACAGCTAATCAGCTTCTCCTGAACTTGTGGAAATCTGACGCATCCCACGACTGATACAGTAGGATGTGGTGTATTTCATTGATTATCAGTATAAACAAGCGTAAATCATTGTCGGCAAACCACTTGATGGCCTCCGTCTCCTTACGGCAAGCGGCAGCAAATGTGGCTAAGAACGTGCAATGATACTTGTCTAACCACGCGATAGCCGCATCCTCGTTGTCGATGGCATTGCTCAACACCGCGAACTCAGGGTACCCGTTGTCCAACAGCCACTGCAGCGCGGCCTCGTTGGAGTGTATCGCCGACGACAACGCCTCCAGTTCGCGATACCCGTTGTTCATCAAGAAATCGCTGAACTTCCGGTCACCCTGCAAACTCATCAGGAAGGCCATCAGGACTTTGGGATCGTAATCCAACAGACTGTGCATGACTTGGGACTTGGGACTTGGGACTTGAGACTTGGGACTTGGGACTTGAGACTTGAGACTTGGGACTTGAGACTTGGGACTTGAGACTTGGGACTTGAGACTTGAGACTTAGTTAGAAAATAATTTCAAATCCTAAGTCTAAAGTCTGAAGTCTAAAGTCTAATCTATTGTTTCAAACTAACGGTCTTGTTGAACACCAGTTTCTCCTCATTCGAATCCGGGTCGCAGTAGAAGTAGCCGATGCGCTCGAACTGGAAGTGCTTGATCGTGGAGGCTTTCTCGAAAGTAAGGCCTTCTTCCACCCAAGCTTGCTTGATTTCCAAAGAGTTAGGATTCAGATTATCGAGGAAAGTCTTGCCTTCTTCGCAGTCATCGGGGGCGGGGACACTGAAGAGGCGGTCGAAGAGGCGCACCTCAGCGGCTTTGGCGTGCTGCACCGGCACCCAGTGGATCGTCGCCTTCACCTTGCGGTTGCTGTCGGGCATACCACTCTTGGTCATCGGGTCGTACGTGCAGTGAATCTCGGTGATTTCGCCGTTCTCGTCCTTCACGATGTGCGTGCATTTGATGATGTACGCGTATTTCAGACGCACCTCGCGGTCGATGGAGAGGCGGTAGAATTTCTTGTCGGCGTTCTCGCGGAAATCGGCACGCTCGATCCACAACTCCTTGGCAAACGGAATCTTACGGGTTCCGGCGGCTTCATCTTCGGGATTATTCACGGCATCCATCATCTCCACCTGGTCCTCGGGATAGTTGTCGATGACGAGTTTCACCGGGTCGAGGACGGCCATCGTGCGGATGGCGGTCTTGTTGAGGTCCTCGCGGGCGCAGAACTCCAACAGGGAGACATCGATGATGTTGTCTCGCTTGGCCACGCCGACGGTCTCGGCGAAATTGCGGATAGCCGCGGGCGTGTAACCGCGACGGCGCAGACCGCAGATGGTAGGCATACGAGGATCGTCCCAACCGTTAACGTAATGTTCCTTAACAAGTTGCAGCAGTTTGCGCTTGCTCATGATGGTGTAGTTGAGGTTGAGGCGCGCGAACTCGATCTGCTGCGGATGATGAATATGCAGTGCCTCGCAGAACCAGTCGTAGAGCGGGCGGTGCACTTCGAACTCCAAGGTGCAGATGGAGTGCGTGATACCCTCGATGGAGTCGCTCTGGCCGTGCGCGAAGTCGTACATCGGGTAGATGCACCACTTGCTGCCGGTGCGGTGATGGTCGGCGTGCAGGATACGGTACATGATGGGGTCGCGGAAGTGCATGTTGGGCGACGCCATGTCGATCTTGGCGCGGAGCACACGGCTGCCGTCAGGGAACTCGCCCGCCTTCATGCGACGGAAGAGGTCGAGATTCTCCTCCACGGTGCGGTTACGGTAAGGGCTCTCCACGCCCGGCGCGGTGGGCACTCCCCTGCCCTTGCTGATCTCCTCCTGCGTCTGGTCATCGACGTACGCGAGACCGTCCTGGATGAGCTGCTCGGCCCACAGGTACAGCTGGTCGAAATAGTCGGAAGCGTAATGCTCCTCAGCCCACTGGAAACCCAGCCATTTGATGTCGTCCCGGATGGAATCCACATATTCGGTGTCCTCCTTCACAGGATTGGTGTCGTCGAAACGCAGGTTGGTCTTGCCGCCGTATTTCTGAGCGATACCGAAGTTCAGACAGATGGACTTGGCGTGGCCGATATGCAGGTAGCCGTTCGGCTCCGGTGGAAATCGGGTATATACTTTCGCATCGTTTTTCCGGTTCTGGATGTCTTCTTCGATAATTTGCTCAATGAAATTCATAATCTACTATATTTTATGTGGTAAAAAAACAAGCTGCAAAAATACATTTTTTTTGGGCGAAAAAAAATTGTATCTTTGCCCTCGTAATTTTTTATCGAAATAATCCTAAAATTCATCGAATATGAAAAAAGTTTCTACAATGATGGTGATGCTGGCCTGTATCGCCCTTCTTGCGTCATGCAAAAACAAGAAAACCGAGACCCCGGCTGAGGAAACCAAGAGCGAACTCCAGCAAAAAGTCGAGGAATACGCCTATTTCGACCTCACCGCCGACCTCTCCAAACTGTCGGAGAGCGAACGGCAGCTGCTGCCCATCTTCTTCGAGATCGGTCAGATCATGGACGACCTCTTCTGGGAACAGACCTTCGGCGACAAGTCCATCCTCGACACCATCTCCGACCCGTGGATGAAGGACTACGCGATGATCAACTACGGCCCGTGGGACCGTCTTGACGGCGAGAAACCCTTCGTGCCTGGCTACGGCGAGCGTCCCGCGATGGGCAACTATTACCCGCAGGACATCACCAAGGCCGAATACGACGCCTTCGACGACCCGTTGAAAGCCTCCCATTACACGGTGCTCCGTCGCGACGAGAACGGAAAACTCATCACCGTCGGTTACTACGAAGCCTACAAGGAGAAACTCGACCGCGTGTGCGAACTCCTCGACAAAGCCATTGAAATCACCGACAACCCCACCATGAAGAAATATCTCGTCGAACGCAAGAAATCCTTGCAAACCAACGACTACTTCCCCAGCGACATGGCCTGGATGGACCTCAAAGACTCCAACCTCGACTTCGTGTTCGGCCCGATCGAGAACTACGACGACGGCCTAAATTCCGTGAAGACCTCCTGGGAAGCCTTTGTGCTCGTGAAAGACGTCGATGCCAGCGCCAAATTGGACAAATTCGTGAAGATGCTTCCCCAGCTGCAACGCGAACTGCCCTGCGACCCCCTGCATAAAACGTATGTCCCCGGCACCACCTGCGACATGAACCTCTACGATGTGGTCTTCTACGGCGGCGACTGCAACGCGGCCGGCAAGACCATTGCCATCAACCTGCCCAACGACGACAACGTGCAGGCCAAGAAAGGCTCCCGCCGCTTTCAGCTCCGCAACGCCATGCAGGCCAAGTTCGACAAGATCATGAAACCCATCGGCGAAATTGTCATCGAACCGTCCGAACAAGATCATATCACCTTCGACGCCTTCTTCTGGAACGTCACCTTCCATGAGGTGGCTCACGGTTTGGGCGTGAAGCAGACCATCAACGGCAAAGGCTCCGTGGATGAGGCCATGCAGACCGAAAACTCCAGTTGGGAAGAGGCCAAGGCCGATATCGTGGGTCTGAACCTCGTGCTCAACCTCATTGACAAGGGCGAAATCACTGACATCTCCGTGGAGGACGCCATCACCACCTACATCGTCGGTCTGCTGCGCTCCGTGCGTTTCGGCGCCTCCGAGGCCCACGGTATCGCCAACATGATGTGCTACAACTACCTCTTCGAGAACGGCGCTTTCACCCGCAACGGAAACGAAACCTATCACATCAACTACGACAAGGCCCGCAAGGCCATGGAAGGTTGGATCGCCCTGATTCTCAAGACCCAGGCCGAAGGCGACTTCGAGTTCGCACAGCAATACAGCAAGGACAACGGCACCATCAAGGCCGACCTGCAGAAAGACCTCGACCGCATCAACAAGTCCGGCATCCCCAGAGACATCCGGTTCAATCAAGGACTTGACGTACTGGGAATCAAATAGTGGCTATTAACTTTTGGCTATTAGCTTTTGGCTATTAGCTATTAGCTTTTTAAAGGCCAACAGCCAATAGCTAACAGCTAATAGCCAAACTTGTAAGAACTATTAGCTCCAAATGTATCTTAAAAGTATTCAACTCACTAATTTCAAGAACTACACCGAAGCCTCCTTCACGTTCGACAGCAACGTGAACGGCATCGTGGGGGCGAACGGCAGCGGCAAGACTAACCTGCTGGACGCCATCCACTACCTGTCGTTCGGGAAAAGCTGTTTCTCGGCGAAGGACGTGAGCTCGGTGCGGTTAGGCACCGACTTCTTCGCCCTGCACGGCGATTTCGCGGACGAGGAATCCGGAAACACCACGCAGGTGAGCTGCGTCTATAAAAACGGAACCAAGTCACTGAAAGCCAACAAGAAGGAATACGACCGGCTGAGCGACCATGTGGGTCTCTTCCCCGTGGTGATGGTCTCGCCCTACGACAGCGACATCATCAACGACGGCAACGAGGTGCGCCGCCGCTTCTTCGACAAGATCATCTCGCAGTTCGACAAAATCTACCTCCAACACCTGATCCACTACAAGAAACTGCTGCAGCAACGCAACGCCGTGCTCCGACAGCAGCACGAAACCGGCCATGCCGATTATTCGTTACTCCAAGTAATTGATTTACAATTGATTGAAGACGGAAATTTACTTTTCCAGCATCGGCGACAGTTTATCGAAGACATCCGACCGATGTTCCTCAGTCACTACAAGCAATTGTCGCAGGGCAGCGAGACGGTTGAAGTCCGATACGAGTCCGGACTGACGGAAATGACATTCCGCGAGGGGTTGGAGAAATCGCTCGCGGCGGACGCCAAATGCGGGTTCACGACTTTCGGGGTGCACAAGGACGACTACGAGTTCACCATCGACGGACAGCCGGTGAAGCATTTCGGGTCGCAGGGGCAGCAGAAGTCGTTCTCGTTGGCTCTACGGCTGTCGCAGTTCGACTACGCCTTTGCCTACAACAAACGCAAGCCGATCCTGCTGTTGGACGACATTTTCGACAAACTGGACCGGAACCGCATCACCGAGCTGCTGAACATGGTGGGGCAGGAGCATTTCGGGCAGGTTTTCATCTCCGACACCGACGAAAACCGGGTGCGGGCGATTTTAGGCGAGCACGGCATCGCACACCAGATTTTCGAAATAAAGCGCGGCGAAAAACCCGAAAAACAGCCAAAAATCGACGACTTTATTCCCGAATAGAAAAAATTATTATTCAACCCATTGAATATCAATGAGAAAAAATCAAAAAAGAGTTGATGGAGTATAACGAAAAAAGTGTAATTTTGCCGCCGGAAAACGGGATATAGCGTAGTCCGGTTATCGCGCCTGCTTTGGGAGCAGGAGGTCGCCTGTTCGAATCAGGCTATCCCGACTGGGCTAAGCGCCAACGGTTCCGTAGCTCAACTGGATAGAGCAGCTGCCTTCTAAGCAGCAGGTTCTGCGTTCGAGTCGCAGCGGAATCACAAAAAAAGCACTTGCAAATCGTTTGCAAGTGCTTTTTTTTGGTGTGCTAATGATCCGCAAGGTCGATCGATATAATCTGTTACAACAAAAAATATCAACAAGCTGCAACCTTTTGGACTTTTTGTGTCCTATGAATAGATAAAAGAATTAATTTTGCAGCGTTGTTTGCTTATCTTGATGTTTAACGGACTTCGCGCCAAGGTCGGCGGCAACACGAAGAAGTAAAAAATAGAAGTCCCCTAGCAACTCGGTTCCCATTAAATCCAAATCAAAAATCAAAGTGAAATGAGCAGGATGATTTCAACATTTGTCATAAGTTTTTTCTTATTCCTTGTCACTATTGTTTCTTGTACTGCCCAAACTGTAATTGGAACGTTTTCTGACACAGTATATCTCCTGTCCGTCTTCCATAACTCAGGCCAAAAAGATAACAAGGCTGAAAATTATTACTGTGCTGTGCTTTTAGACAAGGAATCCGAGATTGAGAGTTTTCTCCCTTTGAAAACGACGAAATATGTGTACGTGCCTTGTGACACGTCAGACATTATGGTTAAAAAAAATTGGTATGTCGAAACGGATGCCAAAACAGAAAAACGAATATCCGAAGAGGTTGAAAACCATTTTATTGCCAACTCCTGCATTGGTGGCGGTATGGCCATTTTCAATGCATGTGGCCAATACTTGGATGGTAAAGACAAAACTGCCCCATACTACTCTTTTATGACAGACACCTTATTCAAGTCCAAAGCATTAAGAAAACATAGCACAGAACCAGATATGTTAATGGGAGAAATAACAGACCCTCTTGTCACAGGGGGATTAATGATTGGGTGGTGCGACAGTGACACTCCACTTGGTAATTGGGAATTTGACTATGAGGAGAAAGGAACATACTTTAAGCTGTTCAAGTTAGAGGTGGATTATCTTTTGTTTGACGACCCGAACACAAGCGTTTTGGGCAGATCTTACGAATGGACTATTTTTCCAGGAATAGGAAAATATGACGGCGTTCAAAATGTCAGACTGTTGTTAGGGGATGTCGGGAGTCCATTTATATCCCATTTGGAGGTCATTTTCAAGGACGGCAAGATTCTGACAGCGTTGCCATATAGTGTCAAAAATTTAACCAAAGAGTAAAAAGTTGTCATGGTTGTCCCCGTTGTCGTCAAAAAACAGCCCGTTGTCTCCTCAACCCGAAAATAATTGTATCTCTTGCGGCGAAAATCCACCGTTATGAAATACCCTATCGGCATACAGACATTCTCGGAAATTATCAATAAAGAATACCTTTAGGGGACTTCTAATTATTCCTAACTGATTACCCGTTAATTACAGACAAAAGCCTCCACAAATAGACTTCTAAATCCAGTTTTGGCCAGCCGTCTTTGAACCTTAATCTGTGTCGTTACGAACAAGCGACACGTCTTTGGACAAATTAACTGATTTAAATTCAAATAGTTAAACAAACATAAACAAAAAAATTATCAACAAGCTGCAACCTTTTGGACTTTTTGTGTACTATGAATAGATAAAAGAATTAATTTTGCAGCGTTGTTTGCTTATCTTGATGTTTAACGGACTTCGCACCAAGGTCGGCGGCAACGCGAAGAAGTAAAAAATAGAAGTCCCCATACGAATGAAAAAGTACATTTTCATATTATTTTGGACATTGTTTGTAGTATTTGATTCTTCTGCTCAAATCAGAATAGATTGCAATACAAAAGAATTG
>CACXUB010000005.1 GCA_902770735.1 uncultured Bacteroidota bacterium
GGATGAATCGTTCCCGACGGGTAGGAGAGTGCACATTGTGAGTCTATCAAAGTGTCAATAAACCACAACTGCGTTACACTGTTTAACTGGAAAGCATATTCTCCAGCAATTGTGATTCTGTTGTCACGCACAAACATATCGTATGGCATACAACTGCTGTTTAAACTTTTGATAAATCTATGCCAAAGCAGATTTCCAAGGGAATCAAATTTAGCCAATACGGTTCCCGGACTGCCATTTGCCACAATCGCCGTATTATCGGAAAAGTGCGAGGTGCCATTTTGGGCATAAAGAGTCGCACTTCCGCCGAAACTACCAAAAACGTATATGTTTCCGTTATCATCAAATGCAGTCCGCACAACACGATTCGTTTCGTGGCTGCCAAGTTCCTCGCCCCCTGTCCAATAGTTCGCCCACTTCCACTCGCCCTGGGCGGAGGCGGCGAGGGTGGCCAGAAGGATGAGGATGATGGAAATCAGCCGTTTAATGGCGAGATTTGGGGGAGGCAAGAGGTTGATTTTCATATTGTTATAATTTTAATTGGTTTAACATTCAGATGATAATAATCCCTTATATCCTCTTTGTCGCACAAAAGGACGATTTTGTCACATCGAATGTGAAATTTTTTTTGCCATCCTCGTAATCGTTTGGCAATCATCGGTTTATTATTCAATGCTTAATCGTAATAAGCGAGACATCCAAAGCGGCGGAAATCTTTGCCAATGTTGCCAGCGTGAAATTGTGTCCGCCTCCCACCCAGTGCGATACAGCGGCCTCGGATGTGCCCACCATCTTTGCAAACTCCTTTTGTGACAACCCGCGACTTTGCAGCAAATTGTCTATCCAGTCAGCGATTTCGTATGACCATTCCACCTGCAGCTTTAAGGCTTTGGGTGTTTCGTCAAGTGTCTGCTTGAAAAGCTGTTCTGTTTCTCTCGAATGTTTCATATATCAAATTCTTTGTCGTCTACACCAGAAAGGGATGCCTCCTCGATGGTGATCTCCCCTTTCGCCTCTGCTAACCTCAAGAGGTCATCTAATTTTTGTAGTTGAATCACATATCCGTTCAGTTCCGAATCCTCTTCATACGTTTTGGTGGTCTTAGGGCCGCCGTTTCCTACAATTAGCACGCTGTCGGACAGACGCAGACAATACAGTCTTAACTTACTGCTCTGTATGGGTAGTGCCGCCACTCTGTCACGCATTTTCCCTTCAGGTCTGAAATACCTGTCAAGAAACCCCATAGCGTTCATCATGTGTTGCAAAGCGTTCAGGATTTTCTGCAAATCGGGCTGGAGAGTTGCATTCTCGTTGCCTTTAACGATGAATTTCTGGAATTCTGTGAAACTGTCGCCCTCAAAGCAGATGGTGAACAGCCCGGCCTTTTCTGTTTGTCTGACGGATTGGATAGTTGCTTTAGTCATAATTGATATGGTTTAGTTTCAGACGGCAAATATACATTTTTTTCTGAGGATATTATCTCGAAAGATAATTTTTATTCAAAAGAAAGGATTCAAACTGCTACCTCTTCACCACCTTCCTCACCACGCTCACCCCTCGCTCGAAGTTGATCTTCACGAGGTACGTGCCGGCGGGATAGGGCGAGAGGTCGATCACCGGCAAAGATGACGAGGGTACCGATTGTAGAGACGTGCCATGGCGCGTCTCTACGAGGTCTAGCAACTTTCGGGTTGAGTTTTTTCTCCATTTACTCCAACAATGGTTTGTTTTTCTTACCAAAAGTACACATTTTTATATATCTTCGGTGTGATATTCAAAATTATTTCTCCACAAAGAAGACCCCGACGGATTGCTCCGAAGGGGTCTCTGTGGCAAAGTATCAACTTTCCCCGTTTCTATTCCCACTCAATCGTTGCAGGCGGTTTCGAGCTGATGTCGTAAACCACGCGGTTCACACCGCGAACCTTGTTGATGATGTCGTTGGAGACTTTGGCCAAGAACTCGTAAGGGAGGTGCGCCCAGTCGGCGGTCATGCCGTCGGTCGAGAGCACGGCGCGCAGAGCCACGGCGTTCTCGTAGGTGCGCTCGTCACCCATCACGCCCACCGATTGAATCGGCAGCAAGATGGTGCCCGCCTGCCAAACTTTGTCGTATAAGTCGTTGTCCCATAATCCGTTGATAAAGATGGCATCGGCCTCTTGCAGGATACGCACTTTTTCGGGAGTGATGTCGCCCAAGATGCGCACGCCCAGACCGGGACCTGGGAACGGGTGGCGTTTGATGAGTCGTTCGGGAATGCCCAAGGCTGTGCCAATACGGCGAACCTCATCCTTGAAGAGCAGCTT
Organism: uncultured Bacteroidota bacterium; assembly: GCA_902770735.1. Taxonomy (GTDB): domain Bacteria; phylum Bacteroidota; class Bacteroidia; order Bacteroidales; family WCHB1-69; genus F23-D06. The sequence goes on from CACXUB010000005.1 coordinate 2,307, forward strand.
CAACGGCTCGATGATCTTCATGTTCATCTTCTCCGGCAGACCGCCCACGTTGTGGTGCGATTTGATGACCATGCCGGTGATGGAGAGCGATTCGATGCGGTCGGGATAGATGGTTCCTTGTGCCAACCACTTGATATTATCCAACTTACGAGCCTCTTCTTCGAATACGTCAATGAAGCCGGCCCCGATGATTTTGCGCTTTTTCTCGGGGTCGGTTACGCCGCGCAAAGCATCGTAAAAACGTTGGGAAGCATCAACACCTTTGATATTGAGTCCCAAAGTTTTATACTGTTCCAACACGGAGGAGAACTCGTCTTTGCGCAACAAGCCGTTATCCACGAAGATGCAGTTGAGCTGCTTGCCGATGGCTTTGTTGAGCAATACGGCCGCCACGGTGGAATCGACACCGCCGGAAAGTCCGAGCACCACGTTGTCGTTGCCAATCTCGTTGCGGAGTTCGCGCACGGTGCTTTCGATGAACGATTCGGGCGTCCAGTCCTGCTTGCAACCGCAGATGGTCTGCACAAAGTTGCGCAGGATGGTCGTGCCGTCGGTGGAGTGATAGACTTCAGGGTGGAATTGCACCGCCCAAGTGGGTTCCTCCAGAATGTGGTAAGCCGCCACTTTCACCTCCTTGCTGCTGGCGATAATATGGTAGTTGTCAGGAAGTTGCAGGATGGTATCGCCGTGCGACATCCACACTTGGCTCTCTTGCGGAACGCCTTTCAGCAGCACATCGTCGGCTTCCACGAAGGCGAGGTGGGCGCGGCCGTACTCGCGGGTGGAGCTTGCCCCGACGACACCGCCGCCAACTTGCGCCAAATACTGGGCACCGTAGCAGATGCCGAGCAGCGGATAGTGGCCTCTGATTTCCGACAAATCCGGTTTGAAGGCGTTGGCGTCGTTCACCGAGAACGGGCTTCCGGAAAGGATAACGCCCTTGATGTCAGGGTCTCCGAACGGGAACTTGTTGTAAGGCAGGATTTCGCAATAGGTGTTCAGCTCGCGGATGCGACGCGCGATGAGCTGCGTGTACTGGGAACCAAAGTCTAAAATAATGATTTTCTCCATCGTTATATTTTCCAAAAATGAGGTGCAAAAATACAATTATTTTGGTGTGGATGGTTCGGCGGGTTGCCGGGACTCCACCATTTCCACAATGTGAATCATCGTTTTCACGTATTCGCTTTCGGGATAAACCTTTGACATATTGGCGTTGATTTGTTTCAGCACATCCAAATCTTGATAGACATCGAAGAAATTCCGGCGGTTATAACTTTGAAAGAAAGCGATATACGTAGCCATATTATTCGGGTGGTCGGCGATGAATTTCTCCAAGAACTCGCGGTGGCTGAAGAGAAGGTTCATGTATTGGGTTTCAACCTCTCCACGAGCCGAGTCGTTTTCCAGGTTTTCCTGATAAACTTCGTACAGTTTGTTGGACTCGGTGACAAAAACGGTCAGCGCACTGTCCAAATGTTGTAACAGCACGGCCTCTTCGCCGCCGGAGATGTGATAGGTCTGAGTCAAATCTTTCGCGTCAGCGGTGATATTCAGTTTCTCACCCTTCTTGGCCATAGTGGCCAGACTGTTGTTGTCAGACAGGAACAGTTGGAACATCATCGGGGAGTCTTCACGTTCCTTAATCAGCTCATTTTCAGAAGATATCTTGAAATTGAACCGTCCGTTCTTCAGATTTGTGGAATCGATAAAATCAAGTCCGTCTGCCGTGACGAGCGCAAGTCGGATCATTTGGTTGCCGCCGTCGTGGATGTCGCCCGAGATGACCACGGATGTTTTCCATTTTCCGCACGCCACGAATATGAGGGCGGCGGTTATCAGTAACAGTAATTTCTTCATTAGTGATTAGTGAATGGTGAATTGTTCATTGTACATTGCACATTGTACATTGTCCGGGGTGGGGGAGAGGTTCTCGCATCCGCAATGGCGGTCGCGGCGGTGCGGTGTGGCACCGATAATCTTTCTTGAGCAACATGTTGATACACAAATGATTGCTAAGAAAAAAATTCCAATTGTCAGTTTCTTTTTCATACGGCAAAGATAATAAAAAAGTTTAGAGTTTAGAGATTGGTTAAAATGTGGTGGCGGCGAGGGTGGCCACGCTTACGTGGACGCCTTCCACTTCTAAGAGTTTGCGGATGGCGGCTTCGGTGGTGGCGCCGGTGGTGAGCACGTCGTCGCAGACCAGCACGTGCGTGTAGGCGATTTTTTCCGGATTCCGCACCTCGAACACCTCTTTCACGTTCTGCCACCGCGCAAAACGGTTCTTTTTCGTCTGCGTGTCCGTGAATTGCGAACGAATCAGCACATCCGTCAGATATGGGATGCCCATTCCTTTGGAAAGTCCCTTGGCGATCCATTCGCTTTGGTTGTAGCCCCTTTTCCGCTGCTTCTTCGGGTGCAGCGGGATGGGCAGGATGTATTGGATTCCACGGTAGCGTTCTTCTGTAAGTAGTTGTCCACCAAGATATTCTCCCAAAACAGCCCCAATTTCTTTCTGTCCTTTGTATTTCAGATTATGCAGGATTTTTTGCGTGTGGTTGGCTTTTTTGTAGCTCATCAGCGCGGTGGTTTCCTCCACGGGCACGCGCCCGTCGAATACGCTTCGCAACGGATTGAAATGTTCCTTATGGAACTGGGTTTCAGGAAGATGTAGCATACAGTTCAGACAAATGCATTGCTCGTTCTGCTGCAGCGCGTCGCCGCATGATGCGCAAAGTCGCGGATAAAACAGGGATAAAACATTGTTAATCAGTTTCATAGTTCTAAAATTTTGTTTACATGGAGAAAAACGCACACGTTTCGGTTTTATTGCATATCCAACAAAAAAAGGCGGTGCCCATTTCGGTGCACCGCCTGTCGATGTATGGAAAAAATAAATGTCAATCAAGCAAATAGCTAAAAATACAAATCGCGCTCGCCGGCTTTGATGCGCTCGATGCGCTTCAGCAGCTCGTCGTGGAACTTTTCATCGACGTTCACCATGTTGTTCTCGATCACTTTCCAGCCTTTGGCGGCCACCTCGGGCGTGGCGTAATCGACCAGGTATTCGCTTAGCGTGAGGATGGCGTTGGGCGTGCAGTAGCGCTTGATGAAGCCGGGCACGCTGAACTCCATGAAGTGCTCGCCGGTGCGGCCCAAACGGTAACAAGCCGTGCAGAAACTCGGGATGAAGTTGTTGTCCAACAGTTCGTCGATGATTTCGCCCAACGAGCGGTCGTCGCCGATCTTGAACTGCTCGCGGTGCAGGTTCTGATCTTCCTGCTTGTCGCTGTTCTTCTCGGTCTCCTCATGGTGGTACTTGTAGTCGCCGATTTGCAGGTTGGTGCCGCCGTCGATCTGCGAGATGCCGTACTGGATGGCTTTGGCGCGGAATTCGGAAGTCTCGCGGGCCGTCAGAATCATGCCGGTGTAGGGCACGGCCAGACGGAAGATGGCGATGATCTTCTCGAAGGTGTCGTCATCCACAAAGTACTTGGTATCAATGTTTAAGCCTGAAGCGTCCTTGATGCGCGGGAACGAAATCGTGTGCGGTCCCACGTTGAAGCAGGCTTCCAAGTGGTTGGTGTGACGGATCATGGCCAACACCTCGAAACGCCAGTCGTAGAGGCCGAAGAGGATGCCGAGACCGTTGTCGTCGATGCCGGCCTGCTGAGCGCGGTCCATGGAGGTGAGTCGCCATTCGTAGTTGCCTTTGATGGTGTTGGCAGGGTGATACCAGCTGTATGCCTCGGGGTGGTAAGTCTCCTGGAAAATTTGGTAAGTGCCTATGCCAGCCTCTTTTACGATGCGGAAACCTTCCACATCCAGCGGCGCGGCGTTGATGTTGACACGGCGGATGGAGCCGTTGCCTTTGTGCACGGAGTAGGCCAATTTGGTGGTGTGCGCGATGAACTCGGGCGAGTATTTCGGCGACTCGCCATAGACGAGGATCAGCCGCTTCTGACCGTCCTCTTCCAAGGCTTCGATGTTGTGCACGAACTCCTCGTCGGTGAGGGTGGTGCGCACTTGCTCGTGGTTGGACGAACGGAAACCGCAGTATTTGCAGTTGTTGACGCAGTAGTTGCCCACATACAGCGGGGCGAACAGCACGATGCGGTTGCCATAGACGTTGCGTTTCAGCGTGCGGGCGCCCTCCTTGATCTCCTCCACCAGCACGGGGTCGGTGGTGTTGATGAGGACGGCCGTCTCCTCCATCGTCAAACGGTTCTTGTTCAACGACTTGGCGATAATCTCGCGCACCCGCTCGGGCGTGCTTTCCGTCTTGTTGATAAAATCCCAGATCTCTTCCGGGTCGATAAACGGTTTCCCAATCTCATCGGGAATCCTGCATTTTTCGGGGTTGAATTGCATATTTATAAGGGTTATTGGTTATCGGTTATTGAGTGTTTAGAGTTTAGAGTTTAGTGGTTTAGCGGTTTAGTAGTTAGTAGTTTATTGGTAGTAATCCCCCCCTTCAGGGGGGCAGGGGGGGTCATCCTTTAGGGGGGCAGGGGGGTCATCCTTCAGGGGGGCAGGGGGGTATCATGTTTTCGTCACCACTGCTTTTGAGGAGACACCCGGAATCTTGCCCAGCTGTCCGGAAAGGGAATTGATTTCGTTGACTTCGCCTTCGACAATAAGGGAGATGACGGCCACGGGGCGGTCGTGGAAGGGCAGGCCCTGACGCGCCAACACGATGCCGGAGTGACTGGAAATCACCTCGTTCACATGCGCCGCCGCCGCGCGGTCTGACAATAATACCGTAATGGTGCCTATTCGCTTTTCCATCAGAACTTCTTTAGGATCAGGTTATTACACAAAAAGATGTCACGCGGGTATTGTGTACCCGAATGAGCGTGCAAAGGTATCATTTTTTTGTGTATTTTTGCAGCTTCAAAAAAATTACTGTTTTCTGTTAAAAAAGAGACATGCAAAAATATATAAGGTACTGTGTATCAATATTGTTGATGAGTGTATGCTTGTCTCTTTCGGCGCAGAAATCGGTTTCGGATTATCAGGAACTTTACTCTGAGGCGGAGATTTTGGCTAACAGCGCCATTTACGATGTCGCGAGACAATATTATATTGATGCCTTCCGGGCTGTGCCCTCTGGACGGAATGCGCGTGAGGTGAAATACAAAATCAAGCAGAAAGCTTTGAAAATGGAATGCTACATGCGTTTCTATCACCTTATGGATCAGGCGAATACTCTGGAACAAATGCACGACTTCGAAAGCGCCCAGAAATACTTCGCGGACGCATTGCAGTATGTGGAGGATGAGTCTCTCATTATTCCGGGAATCGATTCCCTCAGGTCCCGCCTCCAAATCATTCAGCAAACTTCCGACCTCTGCCGGAATCTCTGCCAGATTGAACTGCTGAATATGGAAGGGGATTATGATGAAGCCAGAAAACTCTATTTCCAATGGGTTGAACAGGCCGAAAGTTATGGTTACAAATGGAAAAATTATAGTTTCCCGCCTTCTTTTGTCCAAAAAGTGGATTCTATCACCGATTTTTTGTATGAAGACCGCAATAATTCTTTGGTTTACCGCTCTATTTTCCCCGAGGAATATGTGGTGATGGACGACTACCTTTTCCAGCTTCTCAATACCACCGCCTGTCAAAATCCACAACCCATTGAATCGGATATCACCTTTGTGGTTTCTTTGGACACGAATGGCATTGTCAAAATGTATATTGATGGTAATCAGATAGATAACGAGTTTAACTCCGCGCTTCTAAAGGATATGCAGTTGAGTATGTCGCAGCCGTATCGCTACGGGTTCTCGCTTCCTGTAAAAGAGGAACTGCATTACCACGTCTCGTCGAACAAGGTTTCGGTCTGGGTGCATAAAACCAAAACCGGATATGAGGTGAAGGATAAGGCCCTTGGCAATTTGTATGCCAAAGAGCTCCGTTCAGAGCTTTCCCCCGCCCCCGCAGGCAAATATTTATTCCAGATTCATCAAAATGTGATTGACAACCAGGCGCTGTCCACTGTCCGTCTGGCTCAAGCCAAAGGCGGCAAGGCGAAAAAGTGGCTGAAAACCAAATAAAATTGTATTCCTTCTACAATTTTTTTGTAACCTTTTCGTTGTTTTGCATCATATTAACATAAATAACATCATTATGAAGAAAATCTTGATCTTAAGTTTATGCGCTGTGTTATGCGCCGCTTTGATCTCCTGCGAAAAGGAGAAGCCAGGTGTTTATAACCCGAAAAAGAAAATCCAGAAGATTTATTGCGAGAATGATGGCGAAAAAGTGCTGGATCAGGTATGGAATTGGTCTGGCAAGTTGCTTAACCGTATTGATTATTATTATCATGGAAATGTAGCTGGTTCGGACGTTTATTCGTATGATAGTAAAAACCGCATCGTGAGAATAACGAATGAAGATGAAACGCTTGATTTCGTTTACGAGAACGATAGAATCAAAACCATCAACTATGGTTGGGCTGACGAATTGGAGGAGTCTTACAATATGATTTATGACAACGATAAGCTGTCCAAGATTGAATGGGTGGTTTATGATGGTTATATCAAAAGCGGTCACGAAAGAAAACTCAATCCGTTGGCAAGTTTGATTCCTCAAGACGGGGACGTGTTGGAAAAACAACTGCGGAAAATTCATTCGCAACAGAAATGGGAGGAAAAACTCATCCTTGAATTGACGTGGGAAGGCAAGAATGTCAGTCATATTTTTGCATACATTGAAGGTGATCCTGAAGAAACAATGGATGCCTCTTTTACTTACGATAATAAAATCAATCCGCTGAAAGGTTGGGCTTCTTTTTGGTTTGATTGTGTCATTGGGGTATGGGAAGACGAAAATTTCTCTTATACGAACACCGGAAATGTGTTGACGGCTGTCTATAGTTATAAGGAAGCAGGGGTGGAGTTTGACTATTTTGCCACGGATTACACTTACGAATATGACGGAAATTATCCTGTGAAGGTGACCGCCACGAACGACGGCGAACCGTATTTTACCCGCTATTACGAATATTAGTCGTTGTATTAAATCAAAAAGTAACGTGATCCACAAAGCGTGCCGGAGGCACGAAATCTCAATAACCCCACATAAGCGTAACGAAGTGAAGCGCAGTGTGGGGTTATTGAGATTTCGTGCTTTCAGCACGCGCGCGACACAAAGAGCCGATGATCGGAACCTAATTCCTGCGGTTCGTTCCTAACCTAAAAATTTGTACCTTTGCGCCCTTATTTGAAAAGTACGAACATGTCTATTATAGTTAACAACGTCACAAAGGTTTTTGGGCAGCAATACGCCCTCAACAAAGTCAGTTTCGAAGCCAAAAAAGGCGAAATCGTCGGTTTTTTAGGTCCAAACGGTGCCGGCAAGACCACCATGATGAAAATCATCACGGGTCTGATTCCGCCCACGGAAGGCGAAGTCACGGTCTGCGGTCTCGACATCTGGAAGGATTCTCTGAAACTGCGACAGATCATCGGTTACCTTTCGGAAGCCAATCCGCTCTATTACGACATGTATGTGCGGGAGTTCTTGGAGTTTGTGGCCGGCGTTTTCCACCTGAAGGACAAGAAGAAAAGTGTCGATGAGGTCATCGAGCGCACCGGCCTCACTCCCGAGCAACACAAGAAAATCGGAGCGTTGTCACGGGGTTACAAGCAGCGTGTCGGCATCGCGCAGGCCCTCATCCACAACCCCGAAGTGTTGATTTTAGACGAGCCTACCACCGGTCTCGACCCGAACCAACTCATTGAAATTCGCGAACTTATCCGCTCATACGGCAAGAACCGCACCGTGCTGCTCTCCACCCACATCATGCAGGAGGTGCAGGCGATGTGCGACCACGTGGTCATCATCAACAAAGGCGAACTTGTGGCCGACACCCTGACCAAGGACCTCCATCTCTTAGCCGAAAAAGTCGGCCTCAAAACCGCCGCCGACCTCGACGCCCTCGGCATGGAACAACTCTTCCATCGACTCACGATGAATAATGAATGATAACTTTTTCCAAGAGGGCTGCAAGCCCGACACGTGTCAACCCAGGGTGAACGCAGTGAACCCTGGGATAAAAAGGTGGAGCGAAGCGGAACCCTGGGTGTATGCCGAATGAATGTAATGAATGAGACATCAACATGAACCAACGAATTACAACCCCATATATCAAAAAAAACGGTCGAATGGAAGAAGCCTCATTTGAGGAGGCATTTGCGTTTGTAGCGCAGAGAATCCAGACAGCCAAACCTAACAGCACGCTGGTGATGAGCTCTGGCAGTTACTCCAACGAGACACTTTACCTGCTACAGCGGTTGGCTCGTACAACATTGAATACTAATGCTTTAGGTCCGTTTGACTACTATCGGCGCGGCACGGATTTCTTCGCCGACAAGAACGACATTCTGCCGTTCGCGGAGATGTTTTCCTCCGACAAATTCTATTGCATGTTCCCGAATGTAGAGACCTCGGAAACGTTGAAGGCCGTTTTCGAGATCCTGAAACACTGTCCCGACACCCCGCGCTACTGGTTCAATACCCCTGATACATTGAACATTACCGACTATTACGCCTTCTTCCGCAGCGTCAATTTCTACCTGATCCAACACCATTTGGAGAAGGGCATCTACGTGGAGGTTTTGGGTAAGAATTATGGGGCTTATAAACAGGCCTTATTGGCGGATGACTATGAAGCTCTTCTGCAAAAGAACAGCTTGCAAAACATTGATATACAGAAATTTGTTGACGATCTAATAACGGTTCACACACCCGCGTTTATTATGTGGGAGCGTTGGCTGACGGAGCAGGCCTATCACGAGTTGGAAAACCTCTGCATGTTACTCGATGTGCAGTCGAAGCCGGCGGCGGGATTCCTCACCATCAAAAGCGAGTTGAACAGCCAGGGATTGTTCGACATGGGGATGTTCCCGCATATCGCACCGGGCGGTCACGCGCTGGACGAGACGATGCGGCAGAAGATGGAAGGCGTGTTGGGGACGGCCGTCTGTGCAGAGCCGATAGATGTACCCGCCATCCTCGACCGAGCCGGCTTCCGCAACGTCCTGCTTTGGAACGCGCTCAATGTGGAGATTTCGCAAGATATTATCAATCAATTGGATAAGGCGGATTTTTCGGTTTTGCACACCGCTTTTATGCCCGAGAACGCCGACCTTTACAATGTGATTCTGCCCGCCAACCTTCCCGAGGAACTTTCCGGCACCTATACGGATACCTCCAAAGTGCCGCACAACTTCGTGTCTGACGTGAAAGATCCGTTGGAATACAACAACTTACAGCAAATCGCGGAATTGGCAGAACGCCTCGGACACACCTTCCCGAACGACAAGGATGAGGTTTTCCTCGAATACATCTCCTTCATGGAAGCCGGCTGCCACAGCGCGGAACGGCATTTCTTCAAATGAGGACTTGAGACTTAGGAGTTGAGATTTGAGACTTAGGACTTGAGACTTGAGACTTAAGGTTGAAGTCTTGTTAAAGTCTTAAGTCTTACGTCTTTTTGGTGTTGTGCTGAAAGCTGTAAACCAAAAAATACTATCTTTGCCGTTTGTTTCCCTAAGTGGAATGATTCACCTATTTTGTTAATTTACAAACGATTATAAAGATTATGGCTACAGAAATCAACACCAAATACGACCCGATTGCGGTGGAGGACAAATGGTATAAGTTCTGGATGGACAACCATTTCTTCCACTCTGAACCGGACAGCCGTCCTGCTTACTCCATTGTGATTCCGCCGCCGAACGTGACCGGTGTGCTGCACATGGGCCACATGCTCAACAACACGCTTCAAGACGTGATGATTCGTCGTGCCCGCATGAACGGATTCAACGCCGTTTGGGTGCCCGGCACCGACCACGCCTCCATCGCCACGGAAGCCAAGGTGGTGGCCTATCTCAAAGAGCAAGGCATTGACAAGAAGGATCTTACGCGTGAGGAATTTCTGAAGCACGCTTGGGAATGGAAGGAAAAATACGGCGGCATTATCTTGAAACAGCTCCGCAAACTCGGTGCTTCCTGCGACTGGGACCGCACCAAGTTCACCATGGACCCGGAAATGTCCGAGGCCGTGATTGACGTGTTCGTGGATCTCTACAAGAAGGGCAAAATCTATCGCGGCGTGCGCATGGTCAACTGGGATCCGAAGGCACTCACCGCCGTCTCCGACGAGGAGGTCATCTACAAGGAGCTGCAATCCAAGCTTTACTACGTCCGCTATCAGATTGAGGGTGAGGAGAATGAATACATCACCATCGCCACCACCCGTCCGGAGACTATTCTCGGCGATACCGCCATTTGTATGCACCCTGAGGACGAGCGTTACGCCAAATACAAAGGCAAACGCGCCATCGTTCCGCTCGTAAACCGTTCTATCCCATTGATTTACGATGAATATGTGGAGCGCGAGTTCGGTACCGGCGCGTTGAAAATCACCCCGGCGCACGATATCAACGACTACAACCTCGGCATCAAGCACCATTTGGAGACCATCAACATCTTCAACGACAACGGCACGCTGAGCGAAAATGCGCAGTTCCTCGTCGGCATGGACCGTTTCGAGGCGCGCAAGGCCATCATCCCGATGTTGGAGGAGGCTGGAAGTCTCGTGAAAATCGAGGATTACACCAACAAAGTCGGTTTCTCGGAACGCACTAACGAGGTCATCGAGCCGAAGCTCTCCCTGCAGTGGTTCTGCAAGATGGGTGAGCTGGCAAAACCGGCCCTCGACGCGGTCATGAACGGCGACATCACCTTCCATCCCGAGAAGTTCAAAAACACGTATGCCCACTGGATGGAGAACATCAAGGATTGGTGCATCAGCCGCCAGCTTTGGTGGGGTCACCGCATCCCGGCCTGGTACCTGCCGAACCACGAGTTTGTGGTGGCGCACAACGCCGAAGAGGCTTTGGAAATCGCCCGTCAGAAATTCCCCGAATTGAACCTGACAGCCAACGATTTGAAGCAGGACGAGGACGTGATGGACACCTGGTTCTCTTCTTGGTTGTGGCCGCTCTCCGTGTTCGACGGCATCCGTCACCCCGACAATCCCGAAATCAACTATTACTATCCGACAGCCGTGCTGATCACCGCCCCCGACATCATCTTCTTCTGGGTGGCCCGTATGATCATGGCCGGTCTGGAATGGCGCGGCACCATCCCGTTCAAGAATGTCTATTTCACTGGTACTGTGAGAGATAAATTGCACCGCAAGATGTCGAAGCAGCTCGGCAACTCGCCCGATCCCATCATGTTGATGGAGAAATACGGTGCCGATGGCGTGCGTTTCGGCATGTTGCTCAGCTCGCCTGCCGGCAACGACCTGCTCTTCGACGAATCGCTGTGCGAACAGGGCCGTAACTTCAGCAACAAACTGTGGAATGCCTTCCGTTTGGTGAGAGGCTGGGAGGTCGATGACAACCTGCCGCAGCCGCTGCACACGGAAACCGCCGTGAAGTGGATCCGCGAGCGCATGACGGAGGTGCTGAGAGGCGTGCAGACGAATGTGGAGCGCTACCGCATTTCCGAGGCGCTGATGGACATCTACAAACTCGTGTGGGACGACTTCTGCTCCTGCTTCCTCGAAGTGGTGAAACCCGGCTACCAGCAGCCTATCGACGGCAAAACCTACCGGGAAATCATCGACATTTTCGAAGTGCTGATGCAGATTCTGCACCCGTTCATGCCGTTCATCACGGAAGAGTTGTGGCACACCATGCGCGAGAGAGGCGAGAAAGAGTCCATCATGATGACCAAGATGCCCGAGGTGGAGACCGAAGCCGACCAGAAAGTGCTGGACGATTTCGCCGCCGCCCGCAAGGTCATCGAGCAGGTCCGCCGCATCCGCACGGAGAAGAACATCGCCCAGAAGCATCTGCTGAAGCTGCGGGTGTACGCCAAACCGGATGTCGCCAATCCCGCCACCGACGCGGTCATCGCCAAGCTCTGTAACTTGGAGAGCATCGACTATGTGGCCGGCGAAGAGGTGGATGGCGCGACGTTTATCGAAAACAACATCCAGTATTCCGTTCCGTTGACCGGTCTGGTGGATGCCGCCGAGGAAATCAAGAAATTGGAAGCCGACCTGAAATATGCCGAGGGATTCCTGCAAGGTGTGTTGAAGAAACTCTCCAACGAGCGTTTCGTGAACAACGCCCCGCAGCAGGTGGTCGATATCGAGCGCAAGAAGCAGGCCGACGCGGAGGAGAAAATCCGCATCATCAAAGAGCAACTGGCAAAACTGAAATAGTATGAAAGCGGTTCTGCGTTATTTCATACTTTTGGCTGCGTTGCTGATACCTTTCACGTTCTCCAGCGTGAAGCAGCGTTTCCCGATACTGGTGGGCATCACGCTCGGCGTGACGCTCGCCTACTGGGGGATGTACTTTTGGATGAAGAAGAAAGGGAAAACGAAGGAATAGGAAGGCATCTGAGTCCTCCCAAATGTGCCGTAGAGACGCAGTCATTGCGTCTCTACTTTTGTTTTTTCCTCCAGTACCCCTCCATCTCCTCCAACGACTTCCCGGTCGTTTCCGGCACCATCTTCCAGATGAAGAGAGCGGCGAGAACACCCATCAATCCGTAAATCCAATATGAGAAGCCGTGGTTGAACATCGCGGTGAGGGTCTCGTTTTTGTCCAGCATCGGGAACGTCCAGGAAACCAGGAAGTTGGAAATCCACTGTGAGGCCACGGCGACACTCATCACCATGGAGCGGATGGAATTCGGGAAGATTTCGGAGAGCAGCACCCAGCAGACAGGTCCCCACGACATGGCAAATCCTGCCGTATAGACCAACATGCAGATCAACGAGCCAAGGCCCACGTGATGCATGTAGAACGTGGTGCCGAGGATGAACATCGACAGGGCCATCACCAATGCGCCCACAATCATCAGCGGACGGCGCCCGAACTTATCGACCGTCAGGATGGCGATGATAGTGAAGGTGAGGTTCACCGCCCCGACGATAATCTGCTGCATCAAAGCGGTGTCGGTGGCCGCGCCCATCGTCTTGAAGATTTCCGGCGCATAGTAGAGCACCACGTTGATGCCGATGAACTGTTGCAGCGAGGCCAACAACACGCCCACTACCACAATGCCGATACCGTAGTTTCGGATAGGGACGATTAGCGAAATCAGGAAGCTGACGAGCAGGGAAATCTCCAATGCGCTGTTGACTTTGCACAACTTTAGAATGATGAAACCGGCCACAAAAAGGATGAGCCAGTCGAGCATGAAGAGGTAGAAAGCCCGCATGGAAGAAGACTTTTCTTTCAAGCTTTCGCGGATGGATTCCATTTCTTTTTCCGCATTGTTGCCGGTGGTTTTGCGCAACACCTTGAGTGCCTTTTCCTCGCGGCCGCGCATGACCAGGTAGCGTGGGGTTTCAGGCACGAAGAAGAGGGCGACGAGGAAGAGTCCGGCGGGAATCATCTCCGAGGCGAACATCTGCCGCCAGCCGATAGTGTGCAACCAATCCGCGTCGCCGCGCTGGGCGATGCTGTAGTTCACGAAGTAGATAATCAACATGCCGAGAATGATGGCGAACTGGTTGAGGGAAACCAGCGTGCCGCGCCGGTTCGCGGGCGCGATTTCGGCGATGTACATCGGGGAAAGCATCGAGGCGATACCCACACCCACGCCGCCGCTGATGCGGTAGAAGACGAAATGGTTGATGAAATGGTAGTCGCCGTCGCCGGGCATCCCCCAGAAAATCTCCGGCCAGGCTGAGCGGATGGCAGAAAGCAAAAACAGCACTGCAGCGATCATCAGTGAGGGTTTGCGGCCGAGCTTCTGCGAAAGCCAACCGGCCAAGCAAGCTCCTATGATACAGCCGATTAATGCGCTGCTCACCACAAAGCCCTCCAAGGCGTTGGCCTGCGCGGGGGGAAGTCCCTGCGGCTCGATGAAAAAGACCCGCAACGACTCCACCGTGCCGGAAATCACCGCCGTGTCGTAACCGAAAAGAAAACCGCCTAATGTGGCCACAATCGTCAGCGCAATGATATATAGTCTGTTGTTCTTCATATTATATTATAGAATCAAATTGAATCGGCAAAAATAAAAAAAAATAGGTCAAAACAGGACTTTTATGTAATTCTTTGCTTGTACTATCAGAATCCATTTTTTACGCCGAAACACTAATTTTCTGCGAAAAATCAGCAGGTTTTTAAGAAGAAAAATTCTTATTCTAATGTAATGTGCTGAATATCAATAAGAAAAAAAATTTCAAAAAGTGTTCATCGTATGTGTTGCTGTATTACTTTTGCGGTGTTTTAGTTCACTAATACACTAATAAAAAAAATAACGATATGATACAGTTAAACAATGTAGAATTCGGATACGACAAGAACCGCAAGTTGTTCAACGGGGTGAACTGGCAGTTGGAGCCCGGCCACCTGTACGGGTTGCTCGGCCGCAACGGCGCCGGCAAAACCACCCTGCTGAAAATCATGACGGGTTTGTTATTCCCGCAGGCAGGCGACGCCCTCATCGACGGCGAGCCCGCGCATAAACGCACCGCACAACAATTGAGCGACATCTATTTCCTCCAAGAGGAGATCTACGTTCCTCATCTGAAAATCAAACAGTTCGAGGAAGCCTTCGCGCCCTTCTATCCCCACTTCAGCCATGAACAGTTCGTGGAATACCTGACGAAAATGGAGATGGACAATATGCTCGGCTTCATCGACAAGTTCTCGCACGCCACCAACGGCCTCGATATCCCCACCAAGAGCATCTTCCGCAAAATCATGGCCGCCTACGCTGACGAGCAGAAGACGGTGATCATCTCCACGCATCAGGTCCGCGACCTGCACAGTCTCATCGACGCGGTCTCCATCCTCGACAACGGCCGCATGATCCTCAACGCCCCCGGCGATGTCATCACCGACAAGCTGCTCTTCGATGTGGATGACCAAAAGGCTCAAGCAGGCAAGCTGTACTACTCAGAAGAGACCCCGCGCGGTATCTATCAGGTAAAGGAAAATGTCAACCACATTGATTCCGCCCTTGATTTGGAACTGCTCTTCAATGCCGCTGTTCAAAACAAGCAGGAATTTACAGAATTATTCAAATAACCTTAAAATCTGAAGATTATGAAAAAATACACGAATAAGATATTGATTATCACCGCTATTATTCTGGTGTTGGGCATGGTTATCGGCTACACCATTGACTTCCAGACCGGCTACCGCAGCGGCCGAATCCAATATAAGGAAATCCAAAAGGATTCGACGCAGGTACTGCATTTTAATGGTCTGGATGAAATAGAGGCATACGCCGATTCCTTATCCGAAAATCAACCCGAAACGTCTCACCAATAAAACCGTATAATTATGAATATCAACAATATAATCAAATTAATCAAGGCCTATTTTTACGAAAACTGGCGGAATGATCTCATCTATTCATTCGGCATCATGGTAGCATTATCTCTGATTATGACGATTGTGTCTAACAATCCCGATTTGACAGGGATAAAAATAGCGGCCATTGTGTTTATGGTTTATTACCCATGCCGCTTCTTTTCCAAGCTGCACCAGCCTTCAAGCAGGATACACTTCTTGATGACACCCGTGACCAACGCCGAAAAAGTGGTGTCAGGTATGTTTTTGACCAACATCTATTTCGTGGCAGGCATTGTTTTGTCTGTGCTGATTGGGCAGATTTTGGGATATGGCATAGTGAATATGTATAAACCAGACATTTTCGCCATACCATACGGAATCCACAATTTAGGTGAATTCTTAAAATGGCAAGTTCTTCCCTACGATGGAGAGGCTGTGCTGATGTTTTTCGCCGGTATTTCTATTATGTTTTTCGCTGCTATCTATTTTAAGAAGAGCCCGTTTTGGAAACTGCTATTGGCAGGTTTCGTCATTTCATTGGTTTTTGGAGCCATTATGGCAGGTACCGAATGGTTGAATGTACTGTTGACGGTGCCCGCAGAAATCCGAAATGGTCACTACTATAAAGTAGAGCATAACATTGCCACTTCCAGTGATTGGTTCATGTATGTGGCTTACAGTGTGACGATTGTCTATTTCTACGTGATGAGTTTTTTGAGAATGAGAGAAACGGAGGCATAGTATGGATTTCAAGAGCACACAAACCATATACCGGCAGATCGAGAACTGGGTGTTCGAGCAAATCTTGTCGGGCGCATGGAAGCCGGGCGAGCGGGCCAAGTCGGTGCGCGAGTTGGCTGTCGCCTTCGAGGTGAACCCCAACACCGTCATGCGCTCCTACGAACGTCTTCAGAACCAGGAGATCATCACCAACAAACGCGGCATCGGCTTCTTCGTCAACGAAGACGCCCCCGAGAAAATCCACGCCATCCGGAAGAAGGAATTCATGGAGGAGGAGGTGCCGGAGTTTCTGAAGAATATGCGGTTGCTGGGAATCACGATGGAGGAAATCATGGCAGTTAGTAATTAGTAATTAGTAGTTAGTAGTTGAGTCGCGATTTAGCTGCTAACTACTAACTGAAAAAGTTTCTTACAATATGAAAAAAATAACAATCATCACCTTGATTTTCTGTGCATTGGCAAGTCAGCTAATCGCGCAGAACAGCTACTGGGTGTTCTTCACGGACAAGCAGAACACCACCTTCGATCCGTATCAGTACTTTGATGCGAAGGCCATCGAGCGTTACGCCCTGAACGGCGCGGACCTCTATGACATCACCAACTATCCCGTGAACAGCCACTATGCCGCGCAGGTGGAGACCGTCTGTGAGGAGCTGGTGGGCACGTCGCGGTGGCTCAACGCGGCCGGCGTGATGGCTACGGAAGAGCAGATTGCAGTCATCCGGCAGTTCCCCTTTGTGGCGGGCATCCAGCTGATTTCCAGTGATATGGAAGTCGCTGAAGAGCAAATCACCGAAGACAGGATCCCTCTCTCCACGGAGCAGGTCAGTATCCACCACGGGGAGTTGTTCCAGCAACACAACATCAGCGGCAAGGGCGTGCGTGTGGCGGTGTTTGACGCCGGTTTCCCGGATGTGGACACCCACCCCGCGTTCCAACATCTGCGCGACAACAAGCAGATTGTCAAGACCTGGAACTTCGTGAAGAAGAAAGAGAACGTGTATGAAGCCAACTCGCATGGCCGCATGGTGCTGAGCTGCATAGCGGGGAAATACGGAAACCAGCTGCTCGGCATGGCGCCCGATGCGCAGTTCCTGTTGGCCCGCACCGAAGTGGCCTCCGAGCCGAAAAAAGAGGAGATCTGGTGGGTGCGGGCACTCGAATGGGCCGACCAGAACGGTGCCGACATCGTGAACAGCTCCCTTGGATACGGCAAACAGCGCTATATGCTCAAACACATGGACGGCAAGACTTCGATGGTGGCTAAGGCCGCAAACACCGCCGCCCGCAAGGGCATTTTGGTGTGCAACTCCATGGGCAACGAGGGTGCCGATAACGAATGGAAGATGCTCATCACCCCTGCCGATGCCGACAGCATCTTGTCGGTGGGTGCCGTGAAAAGTTTGGATGTCATCGCCAACTTCAGTTCCTTCGGTCCCACGGCAGACGGTCGCATGAAGCCCAACGTGGTCGCCATGGGCGAAAACAACTTGGTGGCCGGCAGCAAAGGCAACTTCACGAGGGCATCCGGCACCTCCTTCTCCTCTCCGATGATGGCCGGTTTCGCCGCGTGCGTCAAGCAGTTGCACCCCGAATACACCGCCTGGCAGCTGAAGACCGAGATTGAGAAATCCGGCAACCACTATCCCTATTTCGACTATGCGTTCGGCTACGGTGTGCCGCAAGCCGGCTACTTCTTCGGCGAGAAGCCCGAAGTGAAGGACAATCTGACGCTCTACGAGGATGAAAAGGCGATTTATGTCACCTCCAAGAACCCCGAATCCAAGATTTTCTTCAAGATTGTGAATGGCGACGGCACGATAGAACGATACAGTGAATCCACGTTGTATGAGGGAAGGGATGTGGAAAACGCAGGACAATCATTGGAATTCCCCAAATATTGGTTGAAAGAAGGGCAGACATTGGAAATCTGGAGCGATGGTCAGCATTTGAAACACCGTTACGGTCAGCAGACGCTGCCCAAGGTGGATAGTCTGGTGGCGGCGGAGTCCCGTTCAGCCAACTGCAACCGTCGTTTCGACACGCCCGACAACGACATCTACAAACGTGGGATTCTGGACAAGTACAAATTCAGCTTCGTGCTGAACGCTTCGTTCATGATTCCTACGCAATGGCAAGCTCCGGGAGCGGGACCCTTGCGCGACAAAAACGGTGCGTCCCGTTCTCTGACCGTGGCTTTCGACAACAGCTGGAAGTTAGCGCGGGTGTATGGTCTGGGATTCCGTATCGGATTCGGTTCTTCTTGGTATGCCGTGGACCGTCTCCTTTTGCCAGCCGATATGATGCCGGCAACGATGGAGGGTATCCATACAACGAAAAACAACCTGAAGGTGACGAAATTCGACCTCGAGCTGTTCCAGCGTTTCTTCCTGGGCAACACGGTTTTGGAGAATTGGTACTTGGACACGGGCATTTTCGGCGAATGGAACGCCGGTGGCCGCTATAAATTCGCCGGGAACAGAGACAAGGAGTTTTTCACCTATGAGAAGTCCGAATATATGCTCGATAAGATGAACCGGTTCGATTACGGTGTCCGCTTGCGCGTGGGTATCACGAGACGTTTCGCCATCTACGGTCAGTATCGTATTTCCAACCTGTTGAAAAAGGATATTTATCCGAGCGATCTGCCGAAATGGGAAGTCGGCATCCAGTTGTTCTAATCCTGTAGAGGCGTTGCGTAATGTCTCTACTTGAAAACATAAAAAATACTATCTTTGCCGCCGATTTAAAATTTTTGTAGTTATTTTGCGTTTAGTGCGTCAAAGAAGAAAATCGTCAACGAAAAATTAAAGTTATTTATAAAAAACAAACGTGTATGAAGAAAGTATTTTTGTTTTTGCTGGCCGTAATCTGTGCAGTGACCGTTTTCGCGCAGAAAGGCGACCTGAATTTGAATGATCCCATCAAGGCGGATCCCAATGTGACCATTGGCAAGTTAGACAATGGGTTGACCTATTACATTCGTAAAAACTCCTACCCGAAAGACCGCGTGGAGTTCCGTCTCGCGGTGAACGCCGGCTCCAACCAGGAGAACGACAACCAGCAAGGTTTGGCGCACTTCACCGAGCACATGGCCTTCAATGGTATCGAGGGTTTCCCGAGCAACAGCGTGGTTGACCACCTGCGCAGCAAGGGCGTGGTGTTCGGCGCCGACCTCAACGCCTACACCAGTTTCGACGAGACGGTCTATATGATTCCCATGCCGCTCGACGATCCCAACAACATCGACCTCGGTCTCAAGATCCTCCGTGGCTGGGCCGCCGGTCTGCTCTACGACAACAAGGAGATTGACGAGGAGCGCGGCGTCATCATCGAGGAGTACCGTCTCGGTTTGGGTGCCGACGACCGTATGCGCAAGGAGTACTGGCCGGTCCTCATGAAGGATTCCCGTTACGCCGACCGTATGCCTATCGGCAAACTTGACATTCTGCAAACTTTTGAGTACCAAGTTATTAAAGATTTTTACAAAGATTGGTATCGTCCGGATTTGCAGGCCGTGATCGTAGTGGGTGACATCAACGTGGCTGAGGTGGAAGCGAAGATCAAGACGATGTTCGGCAACATCCCCGCCAAGCAGAACCCCAGAAAGAAAGAGACTTACGGCATCGGCGCCAACAAGGAGCCGCTCGTGGCCGTCTGCACCGACAAGGAAGCTACCGGCAACTCGGTGATGCTTATCCGCAAACACCCCCACGCAGCGATGAAAACTATCGGCGATTTCCGTCAGCAACTTTGCATCGACCTCTACAACACCATGCTGGATGCCCGTTTCATGGAGATGACCCAGGATCCGAAATGTTCGTTCCTGAACGCTGGCGGCGGTTATGGCGATTTCATCGGCAACACCGATGCGTATGTCATGGAAGCTACGGCCAAGGAGAACCGCATTCCCGAGGCTTTGCGTGTGATTATGCAAGAGGATTACCGCGTGCTGAAATACGGTTTCCTGCAGACTGAACTCGACCGTGCCAAAGAGGAACTGTTAGAAAGATATGACAAGGCTGCGAAGGAGGCCGACAAGACCGAATCCGCCCGTTTCGCTTCCCAGTACATCAACAATTTCCTGCGTCAAGACCCCATCCCGGGTGCAAAACGCGAGAATACATACGCCAAGAAGCTGGTTGAAGGCATCACCCTGGCTGAGATCAACGCTTTGGCCAAGAATTGGGTCACGGAAGACAATATGGTGGCCATCGTCACTGCTCCCGACAAAGAGGGCGTCTCCGTTCCGACCAAAGAGGAAATCCTTTCCATCTTGAAAGACAAATCGTTAGCCAACGTCCAACCTTACGTGGATACCTACAAAGATCAGGAAATCTTGGAGAAAAACGGCCTGAAACCCGGCAAGATCACTTCTGTGGAGAAAATCGACGCCGTGGGTGCTGAAAAGTGGACGCTTTCCAACGGCATCACCGTTTATTTGAAGAAAACCGACTATAAGAACGACGAAATCCTGTTCTCTGCCAGCAGTAAGGGCGGTAAAACCCTCTATCCTGTGAAAGATCTCGCTTCCGCCGATTTCGCCGCCGACATCATCGACCGTGGCGGTATCGCCGGTTTGGACTACAACTCCCTGATGAAGAAGATGAAAGGTAAAAATGTTGGCGTTTCTCCGGAGGTCAACCTTCTGACGGAAGGTTTTGGTGGCTCTTCTTCGCCGAAAGACCTGGAGTTCTTCTTCCAGTACCTCAACGCCTTCTTCACCAACCCGCGCATTGATCCGAACGCTTTCGAATTGGTGATGGACGAAACCCGCGAGGGCATCAAGATGATCACTGCCCAGCCGATGTACCAATTCTTGGGCAAGTTGATTGACGCTGCCTATAATCACGATCCTTACATGAAGCAGATGTTCACCTTCGATGAAGAGTATCTGAAACAGGTGAATTTCGACCGCGCCGTGCAGATCTACAAGGAACGTTTCGCCAACCCCGCCGACTTCAACTTCTTCTTCGTGGGCAACTACGACGAGAAACAGATGAAGGAGTTCGTGGAACTCTATCTCGGTTCCATGAAGACCGATCCCAGCAAGAAAGAGAACTACAATCTCAACGTGCTGAAACCGCGTCCGAGCCAAGCTTCCTCTCAGACGGTCTATGCCGGTACTGAAGAACAGGGTTGGATGGGCATGATGATCAGCAACCCCATCGACTGGAGCTACCGTAATTCCATCATCGCCAGCATGATTGGTGAAGCCCTCGACATCCAGTTCGTGCGCATCGTGCGTGAGAAGATGGGTGATGTCTATTCCCCGATGGTGCAGATGGGCGCCAGCAAACTCCCGCGTCCGGAAATGACCCTGATGATCCTCCTGGGCTGCGACCCCGTGAAGACCGACAAACTGGCCGCCGCCAGTCTCAAGATCCTCAACGACTTCAAGAAGAAAGGACCCGACAGTAAGACCATGGCTCTCGTGAAGAAGCAGATGATCAGCACCCGCGCCAAGAACATCCAAACCAACAATTTCTGGATGAACTACATCAGCGGCAAGGTCAACCAGGATGAGCCGATTATCGCTCCGGCAGAGTATGACAACATCGTCAATTCCGTCACCAAGAAGGAGATGATCGAGTTCATGAAGAAGTACTTCCATCCTGAAATCTACACTCGCGTCGATATGCACCCGACCACGATGCAGAAGTAGTTTTCTCAGTTTGTACAACAAAAAGAGAGATGGGCTTATGGTCTGTCTCTCTTTTGTTTTTAAAGGGTTGTTTTCTAAATTTTCGGAAGGATGCGGGGTCTATACGTAAAAATTGTATTTTTGCACTTTAATTGAGGAAAAAAATGAAGAAAATTGTTTATTTCAGCGCGATCATTTGCTTGTTCGTCGGCTGCCAGGCTCAGAAGAAATTGGTTTCTGTGGACAAGGAGACCAACGAGATTGTCCTCAAACAAGGGCAAAGCTGCGAAATCGAGTTCATCACCAATGCCTCGACCGGTTTTTGGTGGCAGTTGCTTAACGAGGATGAGGTCCATATTGTGAAGAGTGCTGGCGACCGTTACACCAGTGATGCGCCGAAAGGTATGATAGGAGCTTCCAGCCATCGGTTTTGGAAGTTTGAGGCCGTGGAAAAAGGCACGCAGACGCTGCATTTCGTTTATGCGCGTGACAATGTGGACCAGCCGGCCCGCACCCGCGATGTAACGGTTACCGTCAAGTAGATGCGTGCGATACGGGTCGCCATTCCCGCCATGGACGAGCTGGACTACCTGCCCGTCACGTTGGATGCGCTTTCCTGTCAGCAAACGACCCTCCCCTTTGAAGTCTATGTTTGTGTGAATCAGCCGGATACCTATTGGGATAATCCGGCTAAATTCGTTATATGCGAACACAACCGGCAGTTGTTGGAATACCTTCGTTGTTATGATTCTTTAACTTTACATGTCTTGGACTATGCTTCTCCCGGAAAAGGATGGAAGGGGAAGCAATTTGGTGTTGGGTTTGCACGTAAAGTATTATTTGACAATATCTTATCGGATTCTGAATCCGATGATCTTGTGGTCAGCCTTGATGCGGATACGAAGGTGGGTCCCGGTTATTTGCAGTCGTTGGCGGACAATTTCGCTGCCCATCCCGACATGCAGGCCGTGGCGGTTCCCTACTATCACGACCTAAACCCTGCGGATGAAGAGCAGAGCCGTGCCATGCTTCGGTATGAAATTTACATGCGTAATTATGCCATCAACTTACTGAAAATCAACAGTCCGTATGGTTTTACGGCCTTAGGTTCGGCCATCGCGATGCGTGCGGGTGCCTTGCGGAAGGTCGGGAACATCACCCCGTTTCAAAGCGGTGAGGACTTCTATCTTGTGCAGAAATTCTGCAAAATGGGTGGATTAAGACTTTTTAACTCCGAATGCGTGTATCCGGCAGGGCGGTATTCCGACAGGGTGCCGTTCGGGACAGGCCCGGCCATGTTGAAAGGCAAGGGAAATGATTGGAGCAGCTATCCCATATACCCTTACACTTGCTTCCAGCCGGTGTCGGAAGCTTATTCGCATCTGGAAGAGCTGTATAAGGGGGAATATTCAGCCAAGGACAACGATTTTCTGTTTTTTCTTCAGAAAGACTTACAGAAAAAAGACATTTGGTCGGATATCCGGCGGAACGTGGCGGACTTCGCGCATTTCGTGAAGGCTTTCCACCAGAAGGCGGATGGTCTTCGGATTCTGCAGTAT
The DNA here is from genome assembly GCA_902770735.1 of uncultured Bacteroidota bacterium. GTDB lineage: Bacteria > Bacteroidota > Bacteroidia > Bacteroidales > WCHB1-69 > F23-D06. The sequence goes on from CACXUB010000005.1 coordinate 25,604, forward strand.
GTTCGAGCAAAAAACATTCAAAACACTGAAAATGAGTCAGATATATTGATTTTCAATATACAGCGATGGTTGCCTGATGAGGTGCCGTCATGGCTTATCGCAGGTAATTCCCTCACATCTTTTCCGGCGAGGCTCTTAAATGAAGTGCGAGATTCCCTGTTCCGCCTGGAACAAGTTTTAAGAATACAACATCATGAATTTATCCACCAATAAAACACCTATGACATAAAAATTACCATTATCACAACATTTCTTGCATTTTTAGTACTGAAAGTTGCACATACATCACATTTTCTGCTTTTTTTGCTGTAAAATATGCAAAATGTCATTTTTTCATACATTTGTGCACATTTTAACGCGTTTTATGCAGATTTTATGAAAAACAACGACCAAACATCACTATTTTGCACAGTATTGTCGAGACAATCAACAATTTTTTTACTTTTACAAGTAATTATGATTAGAATATGAACTCAAACACGAATTTTGAAGTAGTCATTCTCAGCGAGGATGAAGCCAAGGTGGCAAAGCTAAAAGGCTTATTATCAAAGTATTACTCGTTAAAAATTGCTCCTGTTTGCAGTAGTATAGCGGAAGCCATCGAGTACATTAACAATCACAAGATCACGATTTTCTTCTTGGACATGGAGTTTTCGGAGGTGTTGTTCGATATCAGAAAACCACCTTTCATAGTGGGTCTTTGTGATATGATAAACACGAAAAGGGTGAAATCGTTCCTCAAGATGGGATTTTTCGAGGTTTTTTATTCGCCTTATATGGAAAGGGAATTGAACAGCATTATGGGGAAAATTCTTAACATATTGGGTGCTTACAACAAGTTGGACCGGCAGATGATGCAACAGGTGGAAGAGGAGAACGCCCCGTATAATGCGGCGGAACGTCCCATGAAATCCGTTTTTATCATGGGTACGCGCAACGAGGAGTCTTTCCGGGTCGTTTTCGACGAGGTGTTGTATATTATAAAGGTGGGAAATCAGGTGTGCGTGGTTTTCGAAGACGGTTTCAAGAAGTATTTTCGGAGCAATTTGAAAATGTTCCTGCAAAAGTTCCCCAAAAGCCAATTCCAGAAAATCAACCGTTCGGTGGTGGTGAATATGGACAAGGTGACGGGAATGATTCGGAATCGTGTGCTGATCGCAAACAACGACAAGTTCGAGATTTCGCGTTCATTTAAGAAGGAGTTCAAGGCGAAATTGCCGAAATGATTTCTTTTGGACACGACACTTACGTTCAGAACAATATAAAATCAAAGTAAAATGCCGGGTGTGGAATTATCCAGACCTATGGGATTGTTGTCTCTTGTGAAATAGAACCAATCGATGTTTTTTGTACTTTTGCCGATAAAAAAGATTTTCGATATGAATAAATTGTTTTACGTTTTTGCATTTATTTTTGTTGTAAACCAATCAGTTGCACAATGGGTGTCACCCGGAACCGGCCAGTCATACACGCTGGAAACCCTTTGCACCGCAGCCCCTTCCGCTGTGCAAAACACATCATCGAACCAATATGACATTTTGCAGAGTATTACCATCTCTGCCGGGGACACGCTGACGTTGGAGTCCACCGCCGAAATGGTGCATGTGTCTATCGGTGTGGTATGGACTGTTCGCGGGACGATGCGCACCGCTGACAGAACACAACCGCTTCTCATCCAAGGCGATTATTTTGAGGTTCGTTTCGAGGACGCCACCCAGAGTCGATTATCCCACCTTCATGTCCGCTATTGTCAAGGTATCAACTTGATTAACAGTGAAGTAGTGATTGACTCCTGCGAGTTCGACCACTTTTCCAACAATGTGATCAGCTATATGAACTGCAGTCCAACCATCCAGAACAGCTATTTTCACGACAACCAAACCTGTGCCATCCAGTCGGCCCTCAATTCTGACGGTTGTCCGGCCATTCTGAACAATGTGTTGTATAACAATGTGTTGGCAAACACGAACAATCCGCAGATCAATATAGGTCCTGGTACCACGGACACCATCCGCATCATTGGAAACCTCATCGAGGGAGTGGCCAGCAACATGTCGGGCGGTATCGGCATCTCGAACATGTTTGGCTTTAGCCAATTGGTCACGCACGTGCTTGTGAAAGACAATGTGGTGAAAAACAATCGCTATGGTTATACGCAGAACGGGTCTTTGATTTCTTCGGAATTATTTGATAATCAGTTTATTGACAATAATTTGGAGGTCAATCCGAACAACGGTGGCAGTGGAGTGAGCATATACGGCAACACGACCTGTACGGCCAAGTTGCGCCGAAATCTCATCACCGGTAACCTTTGGGGTGTCACGGCCATCCAGGTCCCTCTTTTGGATATGGGCACGGCAGAGGATCCCGGTTACAATGTGCTGTACAACAACGGCAACGGAGGTGTTGAATATGAGTTGTATAACAATACCAGCAACTGTATAGATGCAATTGGTAACTATTGGGGCTGCGACAATGACGCGGCAGCGGAGGATGTGATTTTCCACTGGAACGACAATACGTCGTATGGCCTCGTCTATTTTCAGCCAATCAATGTGATAGAGCCTGAAATTCTCAGTTTTGCGTTTTTGGCGGAATACAATGAGTTTGCTTTCCCGCTTATGCCAATGGATTATTACGGCACTTTTTCCGAAAATGGCGATTCCATTTTGGTGAATATGGCCGGACTTGCCCAATATGGCACCCAGTTGTTGCCCTCGATCACGTGTCCGATGGGTGTTTCCGTCACGCCGGCGCCTTTGGAACCTCAGAATTTTGTGGAGTCCTCCGTCGTCTATACGGCCACAACTCCCCACCAATCTTCCCGCAGCTATGTCGTTTGCGTTGACTTCACCTGCGACGTTCCCGACAATGTTTTAACGAAAATTAACCTTGTTCCGAATCCGGTCACGCAGGGATTTTTCATGCTGGACAATCCGACAGAATCGGAGTTGGAATGGCGGATTTTCAGCACCAACGGTCAGTGTGTGATGCACGGGGATGCGCAACCGGGAACGAACCGTATCGCCGCGAAAACGTTAACACCGGGAACATATCTTGTTTACATACAGAAAGGTAATTCGTTTGTTACCAAGAAGTTGATTATCCGGTAATAGTGGAGACGTGCCATAGCGTGTCTCTACAAAAGAAAAACGAAACAGTTTGACTAAAACAATGAATATGAAGAAAGTATTCGTCAGTATCATAACCGTGGTCATCGCCTTTTGTGCGGTGGCGCAACAAGATTTCCGCGATCCGAGCCTCTCGATTGACGAGCGGGCGCAATTGCTTCTGAACCAGTTGACTTTGGAAGAGAAACTGGGGATGATGGAGCATCAGAACCCAGCCGTTGAGCGGTTGGGCATTCCAGCCTACAGCTGGTGGAACGAGGCGTTGCACGGGGTTGCGCGCAACGGTTATGCCACGGTCTATCCGATGCCTATCGCGCTGGCCGCCACTTTCGACGACAAGGCGGTGCAGGAGATGTTCGGCATGGTGGCTGACGAAGCGCGGATGAAGTATTACCGCGCACAGCAGGCCGGTCAGTACGGCGACTATACGGGGCTCACCTTCTTCACCCCGAACATCAACATTTTCCGCGACCCGCGATGGGGCAGGGGCATGGAGACTTACGGCGAGGATCCGTACCTTACCGGGCGCATGGGGGCTGCCTGTGTGAACGGTTTGCAGCAGAAGTCCAACGGCCGCTACAAGTCGCTCGCCTGCATCAAGCACTTTGCCGTGCACAGCGGACCCGAGGCCGATCGCCATTCGTTCGATGCCACTGTCAGCGGCCGTGCATTCTGGACCACCTATCTGCCTGCGTTCAAGTACGTTGTGGATCATTCGGACGTGAGTATGGTGATGTGCGGTTACAACCGTCTGAACGGGGTGCCGTGCTGTACCAACGAGAGTCTGTTGGTGCAGATCCTCCGCGACCAATGGGGTTATGACGGGTTGTTCGTCACCGATTGCTGGGCGCTGAACGACTGTTGGGAGCGCGACAAGGTGATTCCGCGGCACGAGACACACGCGACCGCTTCCGATGCCGCCGCCGCCGCGTTCGGTTCCGTCATCGATTTGGAGTGCGGCAGCGGCCTCAACGCACTGAAAGAGGCGTATTATAAGGGGATGATTCCGAAGGATATTATTGACAACCATGTACTTAAGATTCTCAAAGCGCGCTTGGCTTTGGGAATGTTCGATCCGCAACAGCCGTTCTGGAAGCTGCCGGATACGGCTACTTTTGATAAGATGGCTCTCAAAATGGCGCAAAAGAGCATCGTGCTGTTGCAAAACCGGAATGAAATTCTGCCGTTGCAGCCTGAAAAATACAAAAGGATCGCTATTGTGGGACCCAATGCGGCGGATTCGGTTATGCTGTGCGGCAATTACAACGGGACTCCGCGCCACGCGGTGACCATCTACGAAGGTATCGTCAACTATATCAACACGTTGCCGGCAAAAGAACGGCCCCAAATCTATTTCGACACGGCGTGCCATCACGTGGACGGCAAGTATCGTCCGCCCCGTGACTTTGACAAGCAGATTGCGAAGTGCGACCTGGTGATTTTCGTCGGCGGGCTTTCTCCCGAATTGGAGGGCGAGGAGTTGAAGGTGGAGATGGACGGTTTCCACGGCGGGGACAGAACCACGATTGACTTGCCTCGGATTCAGGAGGGTATGTTGATGAAAATCAAGAAGATGGGTAAACCGGTGGTGTTTGTGCTTTGTTCTGGCGGCGCGGTGGCCGTGGACTGGGAGGATCAGAATTTGGATGCGGTGTTAGCAGGCTGGTACGGCGGTCAGGCGGCGGGCACGGCCATGGCGGATGTGCTTTTCGGCAAGATCAACCCCAGCGGCAAGCTGCCCGTGACCTTCTACAGCTCCAGCAACGAGCTTCCGCCGTTCGACAGTTACGAGATGGAGAACCGCACTTACCGTTTTATGACGGAAAAACCGCTATATCCTTTCGGATACGGGCTGAGTTACACGCAATTTGAGTATGAAAACGCCAAATATGACCCGGCAGGTCGCGTTTTCACCTGCAAAATCAATAATGTCGGAAAGTACAATGGCGAGGAAGTGGCACAGCTCTATATGACTAACAAGGATGACAAGCAGGGGCCGGTGAAGACGTTGGTGGGTTTCAAGCGCGTGTTTGTCCCTGCGGGGAAAAGCGTAACCGTCTCCTTTCAAGTGGATGACGAGTTTTTCCAGACATTTTCGGACGAGCGTCAGCATTTCGAAATCCATCCGGGCCATTTTGTGTTTTACTACGGGGATAAAGTGATGGAGGTGAAGTAAAGACACGGTGTATTGCGTCTTTGCGTACTGGATTTCAGGAATTTGTGTGCATTGAAAATTTGTGTACTTTTGCCGCCGCAAAATGTAAAGATATGAGTGTGAAACCGATTATTGCTCCGTCGTTGCTGTCGGCGGATTTCAACCGATTGGGTGAAGAAATTGAAATGTTGAACCGTTCCGAGGCCGACTGGATCCATCTGGACGTGATGGACGGTGTGTTCGTGCCGAATATCTCGTTCGGAATGCCCGTCATCAAAGCCGTTCGGAAGTTGGCGCAAAAGCCGTTGGACACCCATCTGATGATTGTGCAACCGGAGCGTTACATCCAGACTTTCAAGGAGATAGGTTGTGATTTGTTAACGGTGCATTGGGAGGCTTGCACGCACCTGCATCGCACCATCGCACAAATCAAAGAACAGGACATGTTAGCGGGGGTCGCACTGAACCCGCACACACCGGTTTCCGGATTGGAAGATGTCATCCAAGATCTTGATTTGGTGTTGATTATGTCGGTGAATCCCGGTTTCGGCGGACAGAAGTTCATTCCGCGTTCTTTACACCGCATTGCTGAACTTCGCGCGATGATCAAGCGCAACAAGTCGAACGCGCTCATCGAAGTCGATGGCGGTGTGAATGCCGACAACATCGCGGACATCATCAATGCCGGTGCCGATGCGGTGGTGGCAGGAAATGCCGTTTTCAAAGCGGAAAATCCCGAAAATATGATTCATGAATTAAAACTATAACAATGAAAAAGCTTTTTGTTCTTCTTTTTGTAGGATTGTGTTTTATTTCTAACGCGCAAACCGTTACTTACCAAGATATTTTGGAACAAAAACCGGCCAAAGAATTAACTGGAAGAAAAGGCGGTGATGACATCACGGCATACGTGGCGTCCGACGGTGTCACGTACAAAATTGGTTCCACCATAACATACGGTTATCCGACAAACGGCAAGTATTACCTCTATTTCAAGGATGTTACCGGAAGTTGGCTAAACGTTTTGGCAGAAGATGAAAAGGCGAGCGCCTCTGATCGTGCGGTAAGTCAAGAGCGTGCGGAGCGCATCGAAAATCGTGCCGGCGGCGTGGCCACCATCAAAAGAATCCAGTGCGTTCCTGTGGATCCTTTCAACAAAATGACATGCGGCTGCAAAATCGTCCTCGTGTTGAACCGCGGCGGTTTGGCCTGCACCAACTTCGAAGAGGCGATTGCCACGAAGGAGGTCGTCGTGAAAGCCAACCTGGACGATATGGCTTCCGATGCCGCCTTGCAAGAATTGAAAAAGTGGAAGGAAAAATTGGACCTCCAAATCATCACACAAGAGGAATATGATGCCAAAAAGGCCGAATTGATGAAAAAAATCAAATAAACATAGACTTTTATGGAAAATAAGAAAAGCACCGCCTATAGCATGTTCGTCATCGGATCGCTGTTTTTCGTATTCGGTTTCGTGACATGGTTGAACAATATTCTCATTCCGTACATGAGAACTTCTTGCGAACTCACCACGCAAGTGCAGGGCTACTTGGTGACATTCGCCTTCTACATTGCCTATTTCGTGATGTCCATCCCTTCATCCTTCGTGTTGAAGAAGACGGGTTACAGCAATGGCATGGCTTTGGGTTTGGTCGTCATGGCCATCGGGTGCATGATGTTCATCCCCGGTGCGAAGATGCGCAGCTACCCGATGTTCCTGTTGGGTCTGTTCCTGCAGGGCAGCGGATTGTCGCTGTTGCAGACCGCCAGCAATCCCTACGTCACGGTCATCGGTCCGATTGAGTCGGCGGCGCGGCGTATGAGCATCATGGGCATCTGCAACAAGGTGGCGGGTATGATCGGCATTTTGGTGCTCTACAACGCCCTCTTCAGCGGCAAGGAGCACCTCTTCGAGAGCATCAAGGAGATGGCTCCCGGTGCGGAGAAAGAAGCCATGCTGCAGCAGCTCTCCAATGGCGTCATCATTCCCTATCTCATTATGACCGCTGTACTCATCGCATTGGTACTCTTCATCAAAACCGCGCATCTGCCGGACATTGTGGAGGAAGAGAAGAAAATCGGTGGGCAGAAGACCAGCATTCTCAGTTTCCCGTATCTGTGGCTCGGCGTTTTGGCTATCTTCTTCTATGTAGGTGCTGAGGTCATTGCCATTGACACGCTGATTCCTTACGGCGACTACTACGGCATACCCACGTCGGTGTCGCACTATTTCGGCGTTTATGCCTTGATTGCCTTGTTAGTGGGTTACATCTGCGGCATCTTGTTTGTGCCGAAGGTGATTTCGCAGCGTCAGGCCTTGATTATTCAACTGTTGCTCTCTGTCGCGTTGGTTATTGTGGCATTGTGCACCACAGGCATAGTCTCCATCATCGCGATTATCTGTCTGAGTTTCGCGCATGCCATCATGTGGCCCGCCATCTGGCCGTTGGCTATCCATGATTTAGGCGACCACACCGAGTTTGCCTCCGCGCTGATGGTGATGGCCATCGTGGGCGGTGCCGTCATGCCGCTGATCTACGGCAAAATCGCCGATGCCGTGAACAATCACGCCGCCTACGCGCTGTTGTTCGTCAGCTACGCATATATCTTGTTCTTCGCGACGGTGGGATACAAAATTGAGAAAAAATAAAAATATTCAGTAAGGGGTGAAAGCCCGACATATATCAGCCCAGGGTAAGCGATAGCGAGCCCTGGGTTTTATAGTTACAAAATGGAAGAAAGTCACGATAGGATTCGCATTATCGCCCGTATTCGCAGCGAGTTCCCGACGAAGTTCGGGATTCCGAGGCAGAGCGGGCTGGTGCCGTCGTTGCGGGCGCGCATCGTGTTTGAGCCGGAGTTCCGGAATGCCGAGGCATTGCGTGGCATTGAGGAGTTTTCCCATTTGTGGCTGATTTGGGGTTTTTCTGAGGTACAGCAGGAGGGCTGGTCGCCGACGGTGCGGCCTCCTCGACTCGGCGGCAACCGCCGTATGGGCGTCTTCGCCACGCGCTCGCCGTTCCGGCCCAATCCCATCGGGCTCTCCTGCGTGGAGCTCATCGAGGCCGACTTCAATCCCAAAAATCCGACCCTCCTCGTAGGTGGCGCTGACCTTATGGATGGCACCCCCATCTACGACATCAAACCCTATCTGCTCACCACCGACTGCCATCCGGAAGCCACCAAAGGGTTCACGCAAGAGCACGAGAACTACCAGCTTGAGGTGGAGATTCCCGAAGCTATTGCCAAGAGGCTGAAACCCGAAAAGTTGGAGAAGTTGCGGGAGGTGTTGGCGCAAGACCCGCGCCCCGCCTACCACCACGACGAAGACCGGGTTTATGGGTTTCCGTTTGACGGGTACGAAGTGAAGTTTCAGGTGGTGGATAAAACGGCCGTGGTGCGCGAGATTCGCCGCAGGTGAGAGTTGTTCAGGGATTCTTTATACAGATTTTCGTCAACCCTCCCTTTTTGCCCATCACGAAGAGGGCGTTTTCTTCATTCGGTTCGGGGATGTGGACAAAAAGAGGCTCGTGCAGGGTGAACTGGTCGCAAAGGAACACTTCTCCCTGTTTCAATTTGGCATTTTCAGACGTCAGGATCACAAAACGTTGGTCACCTTGAAAAGCGGCGACACAGCGGCGGTTGGGGTTCCAGAAGAACTCCACCTGTGCACCCACAGGGAGGTTTTCCGCATACAAGGTTTCGCTCTTCACGCGGTGCGACGATTGCACACTTTCCACCTCGCAGTAGTCTGACACGAAGGTCTCCCAGTCGGGGAAACCGGTGAAGCGGGCGAGAATGTCGAGGGTGCTGGAGCGCACCGAGGCATAGCCATCCACATAGCCCCAGAGCCGCTTCAGCGTGGAAACGCTGAGGTTCTCATTCAGCCGTCCCCGAATCTCTCCCGACAGGAAGATGAAGTCGTTGGAGGTTTCAATACGGTGATCCGCCGACTCCTCCACGAGTTGGCGCAGCAGGGTGATATGTTGCAGATTAACAGGCATGTTCGTTCAAATTGCAGGCGCAAAAATAGCAAACATTCGAATATGCGGAGCAGGTTCTTTTTCGGTTCTTTTTGCTGTTGGATTTATTATTTGGGAACATCTTGTACGAGGCGGACACTCATTCCGTAAAGTCGATAAGTGTAGCTTTTGGGATCCACGCCTACTTCGCTAAACGCCCAGTCGTATGCACAAGCGTTGTTATAAGCGGTTGAACACCAATAATGTCCAGTCCCAGGAATCCATTCCAAACCACCTCGAGCACCCGCCTCGGGAAGGAACACGGCACCGGCATCTTCCATCTTTTTCCATTGTGACACACTATAGTTGATCGTGTATTTTGCCGTGTCAATGTTGATTTTTTCCGGCAAAGCGATGTCGTCGGGATGTTGGTATTGGTCTGGAAAAAGAACAAGGCCTAGCACACCGTTCACAATGGCTTTGACAAAACGTGCGTTTGGAATGCCTTTCACCGTCGAGGCGTTCCTTGTCTGGCACAAATAGACAGCTTCGTCTTTTGTCAGCGTACGCCATCGTCCGGGCATGTTTCCTCCGTTGGATATGGCGTTATAGATACCCCAGTCAGCGAAAGCGAAAGAGTCGGTGAGAGAATTTTCCCATTTGCCGCCAGGATAGTACCCTATGTTCTCAATAGCCCACGAATAGGGCTCATAACTCACCGTACCGCTGTTCCAACCGCTCGTTCCGAAGCCGAAATGGTCGATCCAGTCTTCATAATGGGGGGAAATGTTGGCATTTGACATCCCAATGAAGTCATACTGGTTTTCAGCGAAACGCCACGTGCCTTGGGCAATGCCATCGGCGGTGCGATGCTTGCCGGCGGCGCTATATTGAAGGTTGCCTTGCGAGAAGCGCACTTGTTTGTCCGGAGCCACGGAGAACACGCCATTTAATGCGCCCGCCAACGGTGAAGAGTCGTCAACGGCATGGCGTATCCTATATTCTTCTATTTTGTTGGATATAAATGAGATAGGATGAAGAAACGCACATAACAGTCCAATCAAGATCAATGCCGCCCCTGCAATGAAAGGCATAGATTTGCGTTTGCAATCTGTTTTTTCAATATTGTGAAGGACTTCTTCAGCAAGCGGGTATCGTTTTTCTTTCTGAGGTTGGAGACATTTGCGCACTACATTGCCGTAGCGTGTAGGAAACAGTTGCTTCAGAATCAGTCCGAAGGCGTAGAGGTCGGTGCGGTTATCAATCTCGCCGTTGCTTAATTGTTCCGGGGCGGCGTACGATTGGGTGTAGGCGGGCTCCTTGAGGATGGTGAACGAACGGCTATCGGCAAAGCCGAAGTCGATGATTTTCACGTGGTTTCCATCGTTTGTAATCAGAATATTGGAGGGCTTCAGATCTTGGTGCACGACTTGTTTCCGGTGATAATAGGCCATTGCCTCAAGCAGTTCCTGCACGATTTGCCGCCGTACCGTTTCCGATGGGTTCTTCTGCAAGAACTCGTCTAACGTACATCCGTCCACGTATTCCATTACGATGCAGTCGCCGACCTCAGGGTCCTGCTCGATGATGAGGGCGCGAACGATGTTGGGATGGGTCAGATTCACCATCAGGGAAAACTCTTTAGAAATCATCGCCGTGTATTGCGGGTCGGCGGCGTACTCCGGTTTGAGGCCTTTCAGTATGTACTTTTGGCCATATCGTTGTGCACAGAACAGGCGGGAGTAGCCGTTGGAGGGCAGCTCCATATAATCGGTGAAGCGGTTGGAAACGTTCACGTTCTGCGCCGAGACCGGTCCTGAAGAGGATATGTCGTTGTTGAATTTCATTCCGTGGTAAAAGGCTTTATTCAATCCATGTTCTGCAAATACTCCGACAGATAGGGTACGGCAAACACCAACTCTCCACGACGGGGGGATTCGATAACTCCCGCCTCTATGAGACGCTTGCGATAAGGCTGTATGGCCGGACCCTTCCGTCCAAGCTTGGACTGAAGCCTGCTGGTGGTCGCCGGCTCACCGCAGTGAGCAAGTGCCTTAAGGAATACCTTGTCATTGTCTGACAGCGAATTCAGTATCGGCTTGAAGACGTTGTCATCCATATCAGCCAAGGCAGCCTTCTTCGCCTTGTCCATAATCTCGTCAGTAACAACGCCATCTTTCGGAGTGTATTGAATCATATAGTAGCCAATCAATTGCATGAGATATGGGAAGCCGCGGGTTGAAAGTGCCGCACGGTCGAGTATATCGTCCGAGACCTTTATCTTGATTGACTTGAAGGCACGCTCATAATAGGCTCTGATCAAGTTGGTCGATAACGGTCCCAATTCCACTTTGACGGCACGGTTCAGAAAGGTGAGCACACTGTCGTTAAGTAAATTGGAAATGGAATATGGCAGTCCCGCCATTGCTATCGCAATGTCCTTCCGATCGCCAATCAGTTCCTGATAAGCGGCAGCCACCTCGCGCATGGCTGTCGAAGTGCGCACTTCGTCTATGAGGATAAGTGCCCCTTTACCCTTTTCTGCCAACTTATCGCATAGCAATGACATTTTCGAGCGAAATCCATATTGCCGTTCTGCTGCTTCTGAAAAAGTCAGACCAAATGAAAACCCGAGCGCACCGGCGGTCACACCCGACAACTTCTTTTTTTCGTCATCGAAGTATTTCGAACCATTCAGTTGTAATTGCTCGATGATGGCTTTCGGCATCCCCTCGTGAGCCGTCACGCGGGCAACAACGTACCCCTCTTTCTGCGCACGGTCGTTGAGTTCAAGCAACAGGGCTGTCTTGCCCATGCCTCGTTGTCCGAGAAACAACGTGCAGCGGTTGCGCGACCCTACAGGCTCTTTCAGTCCCGCCATAAACTGTTCAATCACGCCATCGCGACCGATATATTGCATCGGACGGTTACCGAATGTAGGCTGAAACAGTTTCTGAGCACTTTCATAAAAATCCTCTTTCTTTCTCATTTACTTTGTTTTATTCTTCTTTATTCTCTTTTATTCTTCTTTATTTTCCTTTATTCTTTTTCGGATGCAAAAATATAAAAAAGAACGACATGTACATGCAAAATGGCTTCCCTGTATCTGATTATTTTTCTTATCTTTGCAAGTTCGAAACCTGGAAAATTTCAAATGCAATGCCGAGAGGAATCCGAAGATGCTTGCGGTTCACAGCCGTGAGCTTTCTTTGTTTGGCATTGCAGGTTTTTCCAGGACCTCGGACTCGAAACAATGAAGTTCGCGGTTTTTTTATGCCCTTTTAGAAAGACTTCGGAAGGCGAGAAAAAGAACCAGAAAAGAACCTAACTGCATGAAAATGAATGTGGTATTTTTGCAAAATAAAAAATCAAAAGATATGAATAAGAGAAAACTTACATTCACAACAATGTTGCTGCTGACCATAGCCTTCGCAATGGCACAAAAACAAACGGGAACTCCTTGTCCAACTTCAGTTTCAGACTATGACGGGAATACTTACAATGTGGTTCGGATAGGCGATTTATGTTGGATGAGGGAGAATTTACGTTCTACCCACTATGCCGATGGAACAAGTGTCGATTTTGAAAGAACAGAAAGTACTATCACAGGATTCTTATATGCTTGGAATGTTGCCAAAGGAATAGAACGAGGCAAACAGGGGGTTTGTCCAGATGGATGGTACTTGCCCAGCGATTGGGAATGGCAACAAATGGAGATTGCGTCTGGTGCCGTTGACAAAGCATCGGCAAATAAAATGAATAATAGAGGAAACTATGCCTATAAGCTTTGCAGCAATATAAAAAACGTATGGTCAGAAGGATATTCTAGTAGTTACTATTCAAGCAATCCCTATTATCCTGACGGAAAATGTAATACATCTGGTTTTAGTGCTTTACCAAATGAAGATGTTGTTTTTTTAGGTGTTATCGTAGGGAAGTGTACAAATTTCTGGACTGCCACAGAATTTGACAAAGACCATGCGCTCACTCGACATCTTGAAAACAACAGCAACTCAATTTCTCGAAAAAAAGAAAAAAAATGGAATGCCTATTCTGTGAGATGTGTCTATGGGGCCGAAAATCAAGAACAATACGAAGTGGAACGGAATGCAATCTCTGAAGAATCGACCGTAAATCAAATAGACAAACCAATACCAAGCGCTAATACAAACGACAAAGAAATTGACACTACTATATATAAGGTGTATGAAGCGGCAGACACAAGCGATACGTTAGCTATTTATGACAATGGCGATGTCTTGCATAAACTATGGTTGTCATCCATAAATAAAAATATTGTCGGTGCTCTAATAAGTCAGCCTGACGGGAGGATTTATCGAGGTTTCTTATACTTAAGAAATGTTAATGAGCCGACAGATATACTGGCCCGTAAGTCGATAGACTGTCAACATTTGTTAGGTGCATACGAAGTGGGAGATTGGCTTGTAAATGTTGTGTATGCCGATAGCAGTGAGTGGGGGCCGATAACGAAGACATGGGAATGTCCTAATTGGCGAAAATCTTCCGATGAAGAAGAAAAATACAATAAAAATTTTTATCTCATTCAGCAGATGCAGGGTCTTAAATATTATTATAAAACCAGTATCACCTTTAATAAAGACGGTACAGGTTACCAGACTTTTACAGTCGCTCCAGAAATCATTGCACAGCAAATATACACTGGTTACAGCAATGGAATGACCGGAATGAACAGGAAAACGGGAGGCAGTATTCGAGGTGGCTATAAGTTCACCATTAATGGAAACGCAAAAATTAAATTCAAATGGTTATATAATAGTGATATAGATGCTTTGGGAATAGAATACGATTCAAAACCCACAATAAACACTACCGCGGCAATGACAGACAAGTTTGAGAAAGTCTATTTCGCGAACCGTCAACAGCATATAGCACAGGCAAAGCAAGATATAGCAACCAATCCTGAAGTAAAAGAATGGAAAGAGAAGGTCGCGAATGCATTGAAATTTTTGGCCTATCAGGGGGGGTATCGTTTTTATGGGATAACATTTATTTCTAACCACACATTGAGGCTTGTGCCCAAGTGGTTAGAAGATGATGAGTTGATCCCTGGAGACGACTGGATTGATTTTTACTCAAAAGACAAAGAAAATTTCTTTATTCCAAGCATAGATGAATTAATGACCTTAACTGATACCAGCACGTTGAAGCAGTATGAAAGTGAGGAACAAAAGGCGGCTCGCATTGCAGAAGAGAAACGGATAGAGGAGGCGAAACGGATAGAGGAAGAAAAGCGCATCGCAGAAGAGAAGCGCATCGCGGAAGAAAAAAGAAAATCACAGGCATTATTGTCGACCACATCCTCTTATTGCACGTCGTTGTTTGAAAATCTGCAAAAGTGTATTTCAGAAAAAACGGGCTATTTTGATTTTTCTGCTTTGGATGAGAGTTTTTACGAGCACTTTGACTTTTCCACATTATTGTCCACGGAGGAAACCACTTCTGCAAACAAAGAATCAGTTCTGAATCGAAAATTGTACGCGTGGTTTCCTGTGTCCAACTACAGCCTTGATTCTGCTTTCCTTGTACCCAATGGAGAAGTATGTGTTATAAGCACACTTAACCGTAAAGAGTCGCCAAAGAATGTGTTTGACACCTATTTGACTTTACGGTTGCCGTTTGCAAACAACTCCACCATATTGATTGATTCCATCTCATATAAAACCCAGCTGTGGCAGGATAATTCAGAGAAAAAATATGATATGAGAGAACAAATGATGATAAAAGACCAACTTCTTCTTGGCAAATACAAAAAAATCGCGCCATTTGTCGTGAAAGCCTATTTGAATTATCAAAAGAAAAATCAAATTACCATAAAGAAGCACTACCAGCAATCTGATCCGAATATCCGACTGTTTACCATGTACCAAAATCTATATTTGGCCATTGCAAATCTGCGTGAGCACTCTATTGAGAAACAGAAATTCATAAGCACTTATGCCGGTAAAACACATGCGGATGTTGTAAAAGTATTGGAATCGTTCATGAAGCAAAAACAAAGTGAATTGTTGCCGGAGAAAGAGATCCAAGATTTGCTCGGGGTTTTGGGTGTGATTTCAGATACGGAAGAAGAATGTTTGGATTTTCTGATGAATAGGAGAATCGTAGAGGAAAACCATCAGCAGATCAGCTCGAAAAAGAAGACGTGCAAATATATCGTTGATGCTTACGAAAAACATTTTAAATCGCTTGATCAATCATGGAATCCCTCTGAAAAAAACGATAAATTGGCAGGAGAAAGGGAATTGCAATGTAAGGTTCTGTCACTAATCAATAGCACTAATGCATCTGAATTGAATGCTAAAGCCAAACAGATGAAGAAAGAAAGTATTGAAGTAATGATAGAACGGTTGAAATAGTATTAATAAAAAAACGAGAAAGCCGATTCGCGTGAAAGGAAGTAGGCAGATAAAAAAATATTTATTATGGGATTTTTAAGTAATATGGCCGATGAGGCTGGGAAAAAAACAGGTAAGGCAATTGGTAACAAATTATTTGGCAGATATGCTGACGATGTACGAATTGGTTACGGAGAAATTGATGATAACGGAGCCTCTTCTGCAAAAGCAGAAGTAAAAATAGCGAAAATCGAGGCTAAAGAAAGAAAAAAAGAACTAAAACTGAAAGAGAAATTTAAAGTAAAAGATAATCTTCGTCAACAAATCGCTGAAATACAATCTATCTCTTTTGATACACAAAGTGTTAAAGCTAATATCAATGTTTTAATGCAACTGTCTTCAATCATCGAAAGTATTGACGAGGACGACATCGGTTCTTCTTGGGATGATGATGAAAATACCCTGCAACAGAAACTTTTGGATTCTGCTGAATCTAAATTAAAGATGGGTATTAATCTTTGTAAAGCAATTGACCCAACTGATCCCACCATCACCATGTTTGAAAATGTGATAAAAGAGAAGCAAGAAGTGGCGGAAGAGAAAAAGAGAGAAGAAAAAAAGAATGACAAACTTGGATTTGGGCTTTTCTTTGGTTCAATTGGACTTATATTATTGATAGCAATCCTTGCATGGATATTTGGATAGTATTATATATTTGAATGCTAATGTAATAAAGACCATACAAGATTTGCAAGATTAGGGTAAAGAATAGTTTGTGAAAATAAGGTGTTTAGCGTCCACGGCTTCCTCCAACGCGAGGTGCGGGAAATGAAACAGCTGGCAGCGGAAAGACAATAGTGCACCGTCCCTCCGAAACTACCAACTACTAACTACTAACTACTAACTCCCTAAAACCTATTCACCCACTCCGCCACCTCCGTCGCGGAGATGTTCTTCATGCACTTGAAATGCTTGCGGCGGCACTTGGAGCTGCCGAACTTGGAGCACGGACGGCAATGGAGCGGACAAACTTCGAAATTGCGGAACAAATTCCGTTCGCCGGGCATATAAGGGTAGTAACCGTATTCGGGAATGGTGGAGCCGAAGATGGCTGCCGTGGGCTTGTGCAGCGCCGCTGAGATGTGCATCAGGCCGGTGTCGCCGGTGATCACGCAGTCGGCATGCTGCAGGATGGCCGCCGACTGGTAAAGGGTGTATTTGCCGCAGCCGTTGGTGGCCCGCTCGCCGAGCTGGGAAACCACCTGCTCGCCCTCTTCGAACACGTCCTTGCCGCCTAACAGCATGATCGGTTTGTGCAGGATGCTGCCGATCTCCACCACCTTGCTCACCGGAATCCGCTTGGTGAAGTGCTGCGCCGCCAACACGATGGCTACGAAGCCGTCTTCAAACATCATCGGCAAATCATCTTCTTCAAATCCTTGGTCTTCAGGAATATAGAATTCCAACCCTTTGTGGTCGTTGTGAACGTTCAAAGCCTTGACGGCCTCGAAATAACGTTCCACGATGTGCGTTTCGGGCATGCCGTTCATCTTGAGACGATAGCAAATCCATTTCGACAAATTGTGCTTGTTGAAAGTGTAGGAAGGGCATTTCAGCTTGCGCACCACCTTGCGGGAACGCATCGTCTTCTGCAAGTCAACGACCACGTCGAAATGCTCTCTTTTCAGCTCTTCGATGGTTTGGTTCACGTTGTCAGGATCGTAAGCATGCACTTTGTGGATGTGCGGATTGTTCGCAATCACAGAGACATAATCTTTTCTGACCAAAAAATGCACTTCTGCTTCGGGGATTTGTTCGTTCACCGCTCTGATAACCGGAGTGGTTAACACGATGTCTCCAATGGAACTAAGTCGGATAATGAGGATTTTCGGTTGCGACGGGGGTTGTATTTCGTCCATATTGCGTTAAAAAATATTAATTTTCTTCAGAAATTGCTTTGAAATGGTTGTCAACGGGATTGGCGTAGATTTTCAACAAGTATTCGTGCATTTTTTCAAATGAAACATCGGGAACTTGAGATTTAGTCTGCAAATAGTTGACAAAAGCAGTTTTTTCGTCGTCGGAGTAGTGGTCGTGGAAGTCTTCGTTCTGATACAGAAGGTCGTGGGCGATATAGTTGTTTTGGTAGAGAGTGTAGTTTCTATATATCTGTTTATCAATAATTTGACAAACCAAATTGATTTTTTCGTTATTGGAGATGTTTTCAGGAATGGCGTCAAGTTCTTTGTCGAGCGGTTTTCCAATGGCGAGGGAGATGCGGCCTTTTTGCCCGAAGATGCCTTGTTTGATGCTGTTGAAATCTTCCCCCGGCTGTTTTTGGTAAACAGTATGTTCGCTGATGGCCAACTCTCTGGCTTTCAACTTGTCACAGGGTTCGATTTCGTAAGAGACAGTCAGCGGGGTGATATTCATCCGACGGATAGTCTCGATGAGGTTTTTGTCGTTGCCGAGGGTGATCATCTTCACGAGACCGTGCTTGGTGAAGTCGTTGCCGTCCTTGGTCCGTCCGTCGCGTTGCGCGATCCATACAGACTCTTTGTCTTCAAAAAGAGAGTATTGGATGTAAGCGGCCAGTTTGTAAGAATTTTCCAGTTTTTCGCGCAAAGTGCCGGATCTTTTCACCTTGATCATCTTGTTGAGTTTGGCCACTTCGCCTAACAGCGGGGTGGTGAACAGGTTGTCGCCCATGGCGATGCGGGAGGTTTTGCGATGTTCCAGAAAGAAGTAGTATTGCAGCAGAGCCGGATCGAAGGTGATGTCGCGGTGGTTGCCGATGAACATATATGCCGAAGAGGGATCGATATTTTCAATGCCGGACAACTGGACGCCTTTGGACGACTGGGCGATGAAGACATCAAGGAAACGCTTGTCGAAATCCACCTGGACTTCCTCAATAGTGTTAAAATTTGCAAAATCACGGCGGAACTGTTCAACGGAATAGTTGGGCAGGCACAAAGCGATGGCCTCCTGAAAACGGCGGTCATCCATCAATCGATAGTAGGCTTCCTTGAACTCAAGATCCGTATAAGGGCGTATATCTTCGAAATCCATTTGTCTCATTCAATTCGGCGGCAAAGATACAATTTTTTAGGCAATAGGCAACAGCCCTGCTAACCGAGCATGATGTACAAGTCGGGGTACTGATGCGGCGATTCCTTTTTATGGCGGGTGAGCGCGAAGGCCAGGGTCAGGGTGCCGATACGGCCGCAGTACATGTTGACAATCAGTATCAGTTTGGCCATCCAGTTCCAGTTGGCGCATTCGCCGGTGGAGAGTCCGCAGGTGGTGAATGCCGAGGAGGTTTCGAACAAAGCGGGCAACAACTGCACGTCAGGTTGCACCACCGTGAGCAGGAAGCAGGAAATGGCGATGAATGTCAGCGACAGCAACAGGATGGTGGTTGCCCTTTCCACTAAAGAGGCCGAAATGGCTTTGTGGTTGAATTCAATGTCTTTTTTACCTTTTATCGTGGCGATAACCGATTTGATGACGATGAACAGCGTGGTGGTCTTGATGCCGCCGCCGGTGGAGCTCGGCGAACCGCCAATGAAAATCATCACCAATATTAGCAATACCGTAGAAATATGCATCAAGTTGACATCCAGCACGTTAAAACCGGAAGTTCGGCAGGTGACCACTTGAAAGATGGACGTGAAGATTTTGTTTCCGAGTCCGCCGACACTTTTCAGAGTGCCGTTGTATTCTATCAAAAAGAAAAGCACGCTGCCGATGATGATGATGGCGAAAGTGACGTAAAGCACGATTTTGGTCTGCGGCATCAGCGTTTTCCAGCGATATTTGTTGCGTTCACGGATGTAGCGGCGGCTGAAAAAGTCGCGGATGGTGACGAAACCGATACCGCCGAGGAAAACCAACGCCATGATCACCACTTGCGGGAAATAGCTGCCGGGCACGCCGAGGTTCAGCAAACTGTCGTCAATGAGCACGAAACCGCCGTTGTTGAAAGCCGACACGGTGTAAAATATCGAGAAGAACAAGTTCTGTTTGTCGGAAATGAAGAATCCCGTCGATTTCCAGTAGGTGAACAAAAACGCCACACCAGCCGCCTCGATGATGAAGGTGGTGAGCACGATGCTCCGCAACAGCCCTACAGAGTCGGAGAGCCGGTCGGAAGACATCATGTCGCGGATCATGTATTGGTAGCGAAGCCCCACCATGGAGCGCGAAAGGAAGGTGGAGAAGAACGTTGCAAAGGAGAGAATGCTCATACCTCCCAGTTGAATCATCATCAAGATAACCACTTGGCCTTTGAATGTGAAGCAGGCGGAAGTGCTAACCACGGAAAGGCCGGTGATGCAGCTGGCGCTCGTGGCGGTGAAGAGGGCATCAATGAAGGAAATCCCGTTGGTGGTCATGCGCGGCATCATCAGCAGGATGGTGCCCATGGCGATGAGAAACAGGAAGGATGCCACCATCAGAATCGGCGGACTGAGTTGGTATTTCCCGAGCGTGCTGCTGGCTTTGGCCAACTCGACCAATACGATAATCAGAAAGTAGAACTGAATGAAAATCAGGTAGATATTTTCGAAATTCTGTTTATCGATGAAGCTGAAATGGAAGATGTTGATGGAAATGAACTGCGCAATCAGCACCAGGATGATGAGAAACTCGCCCCAAGACTGCTTGATGTAGTTCCCGCGGTGGAGCGAATAGAACAGCATGATGAAGTATTTGGCAACGTAGAAAAACAAACTGCCGTAAATGACCCAGCGGATGAGGTTTTTGACACGCGGAGTGATGTAGAGACCGTGATAGCAGAAAATGCACGCGATGGTCACGATGGAAACCACCAGACTGCAAATCCGAAGAATCCGCTGAATGCGGTCCTTGTTCTTTACAATGTGGATCCGTCGCTTTCCGTTGTATTCGTCGTGATTTCCGAACAGATGCATTACAGATTGATTTTGATGAAGTTGTCGATGTCGCGGTCTTTGCCGAAGAGCACGAAGACATCGTCTTTGCGGATGACCATCGAGTTGTCGGGCACACCGATAATATGCTGTTTCATCGTCAGTTCCTTGTTCTCGATTTCTTCGAAGTTACGACGGATGGTCACTAAACTGAGGTGGTGGTTGTCACGGAAGTTGACATCGCCGAGGGTGAGTCCTTCGAGGCGGTCGGGCGCGATGATGGAGGCGATGCGGTATTCGTCGGGCATCTGCAGGTAAGAGAGGATGTTAGGGTTGCTGAGTCGTTCCGCGAGCAGGGTGGCCAACTCTTCCTCCGGAGAAAGGAATTCCGTGATGCCCATCTTCTCCAGAATGGTCTGCTGGTGCGTTCCCTTGATGCGGCAGTATATCTTTTCGATGCCTAAGTCGATGAGGTTGGAGATGCAGAGCAGTCGTTCCACGAAATCGTCACCGATGGCGACAATCACCGCATCGAAGTCCTTGATGTTTTCGTTCAGCAGCGCGCGCTTGTCGGTGGCGTCCGTGCACACGGCATACGCCACATCATCGCTGATGTTCTGCACTTTCTTCATGTCCTTGTCGATCACCAGCACCTCGAAACCCTTTTCCGAAAGCGCCAAGCTGATGGCTTGTCCGAATTGTCCCGCGCCGATGACGGCGAATTTTTTCTGTGCCATAATTCAATACTTTAGCAAAACGGCGAAAATAAAAAATTTTTCGCTACTTTTTCAACTTAACTACAGTGATACCGGCGCCGCCCAGTTCGAGCATCTCATCATGAAACTCTGTAACATTCTGTCTTTTAGCGAGATATTGTCTGACTACACTGCGTAAAATGCCATTTCCTTTTCCGTGCAAAATCCGCAGATTGGAAACCCCTAACATCTCCGCTTCGTCCAAGTATTCTTCCAGATTGTGCACCATTTCCTCCGCCCGCTGACCGCGTACGTCCAAGGTGGTGCTGAAATCCGAGAGTTTTTTGTTGAGGGCGTCCGCGATGGAACCGGCGTTGAACTGCGACACGTGGCCGCGTTCCACATTCCGCGCCTCTTTCTTGCTGATCTTGATGAGCCGGTCCAGTTTGGTGCGGAAATTCACCGAATGGAACGAAATGGTCACATCGGTGCCGTCAATCTGCGTCACCTCGCCGGCGATCTGGGAATCCGGCATATATACCGAATCGCCCACCCGGATGGTTTTGTCCTGAACTTCCTCGGCGGTCTGCTTTTTCTCCACCGGCTTCTTCCGATGAACCGGGATGAGGGCTTTCACCGCTTCGGCTTCCGCTTTCTCCACATGCTCGATCTCCTTCTGCATCTCTTTTTTGAAGGATTTCACCTCTTCGCGCGCCGTCTTGGTCTTCTCCGCATCGGCTTTCGACTCCTTGATCTCGCGAATCGTGTTCTCGATGATCTTGTTGGCGCTATCGACGATACTGTTGGCCTGGTTTTTGGCCTTGGTGAGAATCTCCTTGCGCTGTTTGTCGAGTTGCGCGAACTTTTCGGCGTACTCGTCGATCATCACGGCCAACTGGTCGTCGGCGGCACGTACCATCTTGAGTTTCTGTTCCGTTTCAATCTGCGTGATCTCGATTTCCTCCAACTTCCGTTCGTAGTCGATTTGCGCCGTGCCGGATTTCTGTATGGCGCTGTCGATAATTTGCGGATTCAACCCGATTTGCCGTGCGATTTCGTAGGTGAAAGAGCTGCCGGGTTTCCCGATTTTGAGGATGTAAAGCGGTAGTAACGCATTGGTATCGAACAACATAGCTCCATTTTCGGCTTCGGGATGCGTGTCGGAGAACATCTTCAGGTTGCCGTAGTGCGTGGTGATGATGCCGAAAGCGTTCGTGGCGTAGTAGCGTTCCAAGATGGACTCCGCCAGGGCGCCGCCCAACGTGGGTTCGGTGCCGCTGCCGAATTCATCGATCAGGAACAAGGATTTCGCATTCAGGTTCTCATCCATTACCTTAAGATTCTGCAAATGAGAACTATACGTGCTCAAATCGTTGTCGATGGACTGCTCGTCGCCGATGTCGATGAAGATACTTTCGAAAATGCCCATGTCGGAGGTGCTCAGCATGGGGACGGGCAAGCCGCATTGCATCATATATTGCAGTAAACCAACGCTTTTCAAACAGACCGATTTACCACCGGCATTGGGTCCGGAGATGATGAGGATGCGCTTTTCGGGTAGCAGCCGGATGTCCAAGGGCACCACGTCCTTGTGATGTTTCTTGTAATTGAGGTAGAGCAGAGGATGCTTGGCCTGGTACCATTGCACCATGGTTTTGGGATGGATGTGCGGCACGGCGGCATCGATGTCGATGGCGAAAAGGGCTTTGGCGCGAAGGAAGTCGTATTGTCCCATCAGTTTTTGCGCGTCGATGAGATCATCGATGAGCGGCCGGATGGTGTCGGTGATTTCGGTCAGGATGCGGATGATTTCACGCTGTTCGGCGTTTTGCAGTTCTTTGAGTTCGTTGTTGGTGTCGAAAACCTCGGTGGGTTCGATGAAGACGGTCTGGCCCGTGGCGGATTCGTCGTGCACGAAACCGCGCAGCCTGCGTTTGAACTGTGCCGCGACGGGGATGCAGAGACGGCCGTTGCGGACAGTCATCTCGGCGTCTTCTTTCACGATGCCGTCTTGTTTGGCGGCGTTGAGGATTTTGCGGATTTGGTGGTCGGCGTCACGGGAGAGTCGGTTCATGGCCCCTTTGATGTGGGCCAACTCGTCGGAGGCGTTGTCGCGCATCTGTCCTTTGTCGTCCAAAATGCGGTTGATGGCCGCCGTGAGGTCGCGTTGCAGTGGCATTTCGGCGCACATCGACCAAAGGCGTGGATAACGGTTGTCCTCGTGGCGCACCTTGAAATAGACGAAGATGTTGGTCATCGACTGGATAAAACCGCGCAGGCAGGCCAGTTCTTCGAGTTCGATGTGGGTGCCGTCGATCCGAAGCCGTTTCAACGTTTCACGAAGGTCGTAAAAATCCTGTGCGGGAAACGGTTCGTCGAAAAGCAGCAACTGGCGGAATTCCTCCACGGCTTCCAAAGCCGGCATAATCTGCAGCATGTCGGTCATAAACCGCATGTTTTCCACGGCTTCCGCCCCTTGCGGACTCAAGCAGTGGTCCAGAATCAGCCGCCGAACGGTGTCAAAACCGATTTTTTCCTCAAAATTTTCAGGATAGAGCATATAAATTTCGTCAGTTTTAAAATGGCGGCAAAGATACTATTTTTAGGCAACAGGCAATAGCCTTAAACAAACCGTTTTTTCACGAGGTCCACGAGAAATCCAGGGATGAGGAAGCATAAAAACAGGAAAAAGTAGTTGATGATGCCGGGGATTTTCACTTTCCGGCCATGCAGGGTGGCGCGGACGCCGCGTTTGGCGATCTGCTCGGGCTTCAACATAACACCGATGGCACACAGCCGTTTCCGCATTTTCAGGGGAAGGTTGTAGAGGTCCGTATCGACCGCGCCGGGGCATACACAGCAGACTTTCACTCCGTAATGGCTCAGTTCGTGGTGGATGCCTTTGGAAAACTTCAGCAAGTACGATTTTGTCGCCTGATAGACGGCGATGGTCGGGAAGCTCATAAAAGCGGTGATGGAGCTGGCGTTGAGGATGTAACCGCATTTGCGCTCTTTCATCTTTTTGCCGAACAGGATGCAAAGGTCTGCCGGCGTGGTGCTGTGGAGCATCGTCATCTTATGGCTCAGCGCCATTGGCTTCTCCACGGCCGCACCGAAGTAGAACATTCCCGCGTTGTTGACCAGCACCTCGACCACGATGTTTTCGCTTTCGCAGAAGTCGAAAAGCTCCTGCGCTGCGTTTTCCGAGGTCAGATCCTGGTACCGCGTCAAGATTTGCTGCTCCGGGAACAACGGTTGCAGATAGTTTTGCGCTTCCGTGTTGAGGTCTTCCCGATTGCTGACTATCAAGATGTTATATCCTTTTCGCGCCCACTCTTCCGCGTAGGCGAGACCGATGCCGGAACTTCCGCCGGTGACTAATGCGAAAGTTTTTTCTTTTGAGTTATTCATATTTTTGACTTTTGGCTTTAAACTGCCAGCTAAAAGCTAATAGCCAACAGCTAATAGCCAATAGCCGACAGCCAACAGCTATTATGACAACATATTTTTGGCTTTGACAACGGCTTCCACTAAAGCGTCGGCCTCCTCGAAGGTATTATAGAGCCCGAACGAGGCGCGGATGGTGCCTGGAATGCCGAAATGGGTCATGACAGGTTGCGTGCAGTGGTGACCCGTGCGGACCGCAATTCCTTGATGGTCAAGGAGAACACCCATGTCGTAGGGGTGGATGTCGCCCACCAAGAAGGAGATGACACCGGTTTTGTGTGCCGCTTCCCCGATAAAGCGCATCCTGTCGATTTTGGCTAATTTCTCGGTGGTATAGATCAACAGTTTTTGTTCGTAAGCTGCAATCTTCTCTAAACTAATGTCTTGGATGTATTCGATGGCTTTGCGCAAACCGATGACATCGCCGACGGAGGGAGTTCCCGCCTCGAATTTGAACGGCAGGTCGTTGTAGGTGGTTTTCTCGAAAGTCACGTCCTTGATCATTTCGCCGCCGCCTTGATAGGGTCGCATCTCGTTGAGCCACCGTTCTTTGCCATACATCACGCCGATGCCCATGGGGGCGTACATTTTGTGGCCGGAGAAGCAGTAGAAATCGCAGTCGAGGGCTTGCACATCTACCGGACAGTGCGCCACGGCCTGCGCCCCGTCGATGAGGACGGGCACGTTGCGGGCGTGCGCGATGCGGATTACTTCCGTTATCGGGTTGACGGTGCCCAACGAGTTGGAGACATGCGCCATGGCCACGATTTTGGTTCTGTCGGTGATGAGACTGTCTAACTCGCTGATTCTCAGTTCTCCATTGTCGTTGAACGGCAGAACTTTCAGCTTGGCGCCGCGCTCCTCGCAGGCTAACTGCCACGGCACGATGTTGGAATGGTGTTCCATCTCCGACACAATGACTTCGTCGCCCGCGTGCAGGTAGGTGCGCCCGAAAGAGCTGGCTACCAGGTTGATAGACTCGGTGGCACCGCGAGTGAAGATGACTTCCTGCGTGCTTCCCGCGTTGATGTACTGTCGCACGGCTTCGCGTGCCTGCTCGAACTCGTTGGTGGCCAACTGGCTGAGACAGTGCACGCCGCGGTGGATGTTGCTGTTGATGCGCAGGTAGTAATCGTTCAGCGCGTCAATCACGACTTGCGGCTTTTGCGTGGTTGCCGCATTGTCCAGATAGACTAAAGGTTTGTTGTAAACCTTTTCTTGCAATATGGGGAAATCGGATCGATTCATGATGAAAGTTTAGGGTTTATGGTTTATAGTTTAGTGTTTTGTTCGTCGGTGGGTTGCATGAAGCGTAATTGGGTGGCGTACATCAGGACCCAGAGGATGGACATGAGTATTCCGCTGAAGTTCATGGCCACGATGCCTCCGATGACGAAGTTCATCACGCAGAATTCCAGGATTTTACCGATGGTATAGACGTGGAAACCGGCCTTGTTGAGCTTCGCCAGCATAAGGAACGCGCCAACGAAAAGCATGACTTGCACGGCGGCCAGCAGCAGATATTGCCAACTGTTGATGGAGGTGTAGAGTTCCAGGATTTTTTCTGTCTGTTCCGCGGGAAAAAGCCCCATAGTCTTGACGGTTTCCATGGATTTCAGCATGTAGTCTGCGGCGAATGCCCAGCAAAGGTAGGCAATGGCCGAAAAGGCGGAGTTGAGCATCGTGATGATGCCTAAAATCCAAAGTATCGGTGTTCGTTTCGGGGTAATGTCTTCGGGATTATTCATAAGATTCTGCTTTTTGTTTTATTCGGTAACAATTGGTGGAAGTCCTGCACACTTTCCACCGCTCGTCAGAACGTAAACCGATGATCCATAATATATTATCTCCAGAACATAAAAGTCGGACCTGCTCTTTGGCGAAACGGTCTATCTTATGGTCGGTGAAAAAGTCGCTGAGCTTTTGGCGGCCTTTCCCGCCAAGTGGGTAGAAATAGTCGCCGTGCTGCCACGGACGGATTTTCAGCGGAAAAACCAGTTTCTCTTCAGGGATGTATAAGAAGTCCGGGCTTTTATCGAAGGTCATATCTTGTTGATATACAAAATTTTCCACTAAAAAATGCTGTTTTAAGTCATCCAAAGTTTTAATTTCGACAATCGGGATTTCTTCTTCGGATTTTGGCTTGATAATGAGAAATTCTCTGTCAACCAATAAGATATGGGATTCGGAAAGAAAATATTTGCCAGGCTGGAAATCGTCACATTCTGCGAGTCTCAGACTTGTGTCCGAAGAAAAGCCGAAACGGGTGAGCAATTCATACAGAACCAATTCATTATCCTCGCAATCAGCTAATTTGGAGCGGTTGATGCGGTATGTTTTTCCTTCTTTGGATGCTATTTTGTTTATTTCTGCCTCGATATGATTCTGGTAGTAAGCGTATTGCCGTTGAAGAATAGTTCTTGAGCGGGTGTTGGTTTGCAAGAATTGAGGGTTTAGTAGTTCCAATTGCGGAATCACTGAGTGGCGGATACGGTTGCGGGCAATGGTTTCGTCTTGGTTAGTGATGTCTTGTACATATTCAATATGGTGAATATCAGCATATTGACGAATTTCTTGGGCGGAAAAAGGCAGCATTGGGCGGATGATTTTGCCGTTTTTGGGCGGAATGCCGCAAAGCCCTTTCAGACCGGTGCCGCGGCAGAGGTTGAGCAGCATGGTTTCGGCGGCGTCGGTGGCATGGTGCGCGGTGACGATGTAGTCGAAATCCGTGGAGATTTCCTCGAACCAGGCATACCGCAGCTCACGGGCAACCATTTCCACTGATTTTCCGGAGTTCTTCTGGATGGCGGGCGTGTCGAATTCCCGGACATAGAGAGGGATTTTCCAATCGCTGGCGATTTTTTGCACGAACTGCATGTCGTGGTCGGAGTCCTTGCCGCGCAGGTGGAAGTTGCAGTGCGCCATCGCAAAGGGGATTCCGGCCTCGTGGAACAGGGTTGCCGCGACCATGGAATCCGCGCCGCCGCTCACCGCCACAAGATAGCGCTTGCGCGGGGCATCGCTTCCCGCCAAGGTTCGTAATTCCTGTAAAAATCGGTCCAGCATATTTTTATCCAACGTGTATCTCTATTGGAATTCCGTTCGAATTTTGAAATATCGGCGTATTTCCATCTTCATGTATTCGTAAGATCCGAAATTGACGGCTCTCGGGACTTCGTTTTTGCGCATCATCACCATGCCGGAACCCGCAGGGTCGATATAAGGGGTGATATCGGTTTCTATGGCGAAAGTCAGTTCGTAGTTGCGCACGGTCACGCGATTGAAATTGTCGTTGACCTCTTCGTAAAGGATGCCGTTTTCCTCACAGAAAGCTTGCAGATCCGGGGCGGTCTCGTCCCACATTTCGGGCTTGTCGTTCGGGTTGAAGTAGAAAACGACCGCGTTGTAGTCGGGCAGGGTGTCCACCGTTTCGGCAATTTCAAAACGACCTTGGTCGTTGATGAGGAATTGCTCCACCTGTTTCGATGCGCGATGGTATTTTTCGGGATTCTTGAGATAGTCTTGCTTGGTGGCATTCGTCATGGAGTTTGTCCACTCATACTCTTTCGTGGTGCGGAATTGCCCGTCAGAGAGTCGCAGCGTCCGCCACGTCTCGGTTTCCAGCACATCACCTTGCAGATGGGAGAAGCTGATGGCTACCGGAAGCACGTCGAGGATGCGCTGGGTGCCGTAACCGGAGGTGGTGACGAGGTACATCCATTCGCGGTTTTCCGATTGCAGTAGCCAAAGTTCGCGTCCTTCCGGCAACCTTTCCACGCATTCCACGCCCCATTCTTGTGGAAAATTGACTCTTGCAGTCCACTTTTTACCCTGGAAGGCGTTCGCTTTTTCCAAAAAAGAAGCTAAAACCTCCTCCTGCAACGGGTAGAGGGTCTTTGTGCTGTTCACATCGGCGGTCAACGTGTCTCGGATGACCTCCATGGGATATACCACGGGTTCATCGATGTTACCTGTTGAATCGTCTTTCTTTGATTTACAGTTAGTTAAAAGAAACGCCAATACGAAACACAGGCAAAAGGTTATATGGTTTCGGTTCATATTGAATTTTTCGGCAAAGATACGATTTTTCGTACTTCGGAGGCTTCTTTCACGTCGTGGACGCGCAGGATGGATGCGCCTTTCATGAGGGCGATGGTGTTGAGGACGGTGGTGCCGTTGAGGGCGTGTTCGGGAGTTGTTTTCAACAGCTTGTAAATCATGGATTTACGGGAAATTCCTACCAATAACGGATACCCCAACTCCAAGAACACTTCCAGATTATTCATCAGGAAATAGTTCTGTTCCAATGTTTTACCGAATCCGAAACCTGGGTCGAGGATGATGTCATGGACACTGTTCTCGTGCAGAATTTCAAGCTGTCTTCCGAAGAACTGCAACATCTCTCCGAGGATGTCTTGATAGTCGGTATATTGCTGCATGACAGACGGTTTCGCGGTCGTGTGCATCAGACAGTAGGGTACTTGCAATTTGCCCACGGTGGGGATCATCTCTGGATCGAAGGTGCCGCCGGAGATGTCATTGATCATGTCGGCACCGGCCTCCACGGCGGCTTCGGCCACGGCAGCGCGATAGGTGTCGATGGAGAGGACAGCCTCGGGAAACTCTTCGCGGAGGAGTCGCACGGCACGGACGATTCTCGTAATCTCCTCGTTTTCAGGAATTTCTTGTGCATCCGGTCGGGTGGACATAGCCCCGATGTCGATGATGTCACCTCCTTCGTTCAGAATCTGTGCGGCGCGTTTCAGAATGGCCGCATCCGACACGTAGCGTCCCCCGTCATAGAAGGAGTCTTCTGTGACATTCAAAATGCCCATGATCAGGGGTGTGCTTGCGGATAGTTTTCCGTTAAACTTGTACATTTTGGTTATTTGCTTTTGGCCATTAGCTTTTGGCTAACAGCTAATAGCTAATGGCCAAAGGCTAATAACAAACAAGGGACGATCTTCCGACCATCCCTTGTCAATATTATATATATGAAACAATCGCAAATTATTTCACAACCACTTTGGTGGTGGTGACTTTGCCGTTCTGGTTCACTTTGAGCATATAGACGCCGCTGTGGAGGTTGGAGACGTTCACTTGAGCGCTGCCAGTGATGGTTTCGTTATAAACCTGTTGACCGACAAGGTTGAAGAGCTGGATGTTAGCCTTCTCGTCGTTGCCAAGGTCCACCGTGAATTTGTTGGTGGCAGGGTTCGGATAAACAGTGAGGTTGTTCTTTTCGATTTCAGGAACATTGACGACACCGCAGTCGTTGCAGGTCACGCGCAGGCTGATATCCGGTTTCGGGTTGCTGCTCCAGAAGATGTTGGGTTGGTAAAGGTTATACCAAGCGCTGCTGGTAATGAAGTTGTCGGCATCGTGGAAAAGACCTTGTTGATAGTCTTCAAGGAGCTCGTCGGAGCCGGTGGTGGAATAACCGTCGCGGGGTTCGCCATACAGAGCGGTTCTGAAAGCGCTAAGATCAGTGCCAATGATTGAATTGGGGGTTCTGGCGCATCCGGGGATGAAGGTGACGGTCACGACAAGTTGTTTGGAAGAGAGGTTGGAGAGGCCGGCGGGGGTGGGTAAGGTCAAATAGTAGAAATCCTCACCGGTGTCGTCGTCAGCCGTCAACGGAATCCTGTCGATAATGATAGTGGAGGATTCAAGGGTGTTGGTGAGACCAGTAGAGGTCGCGCTGGTTGTGCTGGGGACGAAAGCGTTGTGGTCGAAAGGAATCAGAGGCAGGGCAAAGGCAGCCTGAAATTCACCCTGATCGTTATAGCTGCCAAGGTATCTGACATCATCTTCGTCAAAACCGATGACATAGGCGATGGCAAGGGTGTCAACCACATCAGCAGCCACATTCGTGCCGCGCACATAGTTGTAAGGCATCTGAATGGAGTCAACTGAATAGGTGTTGGCACTGGGCATGAAAGGCACATTTGACGGGGCACCGGTGTAGTTGTAGATGTCACCCCATGAAGAATGTGACCAGTCGTATATTTGGCCTACTGAATTGAATTGCACGTGTGAATTGCCGTCAGTGAATGAATACAGGCCAAGGGTGTCGCATTGGATGGGAGGGGCAAAACCGCTGGGCTCAGAACCATAGTAGTCACAAGCATCCACAATCAAGTTGAACCAGAAAGAATTAGCGGCTTTCTGGGGATTGGCTTTGGCGGGAGAACCCTTGATGGTGAAAGTAGTACCATCTGTCTTCACAACCTTCTTGGTTGTGGAAATCTGCGCGAAACTGACGGAAACGATCAGCAAGGCAGCCAATAACATGTAAAACTTTTTCATTTGTTTGATTTTTTAATTTGATATAATTTTAGTTCATTTCATTCAAGGCGGCAAAGATACGGTTTTTATCTTTGCATCGGCAAATTTTTTTCATAAAAAATCTTAATAGCGAAATGTTGATAATTATCAAGGTTAATTATTTTTGTTAAAACAAGCGGTTTTGTTAATATAAAAAATTGATAATGAATAACTTATTGATATTAGACAGCGGATATCCGGAAACGTAATCCAGGTGATGGAAATGTATTAACAGTCAATTTAAAAAACGGGGAAAAGGATGGTCCATCCGGCCGTTTGAAAGAAAAAAATCCCACCAGTTGTTGATGTTTCGAAAAATATTGTATTTTTGCGCCGCTTTTCAAGAAGATGTTTTGTGGAGGGGAATAGCGCCGGTCTCAAATAAAAACGCCGGTCTTCAAAAAGGAAGGTATTTCCCCGTTCACATTCAATCCAATGCAAGTTTATCCTAAAATAAGATAATAAATGTCAGAGATTATCGAAAACAAACCCAGAAGAAAAAGAGTGGTTAGAGGAGGTGAAGGCTTGATGGCCACCTCGAACGAGACGAAGATGAAGGGTAAGATCAGAGTGGCCGAAAAGGTTGCCACGCCGTTGTTCAACCTCGTCAAGGCGGAGGCTCCTGAACAGAAGCCGGAAATTGTTGAAATCACCCCGGAAGAAAAATTCCCGCAAATGGCAAATCCGCTTCCCGTGACAGAGAAGCCCCGGAGAGGCCGGCGCCCCAAGGCAAAACCTCTTCCAGAGCCTGTTTCGAGCATCGAAGAGACTCCCGTCCCGGAACCGACTCCCGCCCCCGCCCCGGAAAAGAAACGTCGCGGCCGCCCGAAAAAAAATCCCGTCGTGACGGAAGAACCCCCCGTGGAGGAAGTGGTGGAAGAACTTATGCCCGGCCTGTTCACCGATGAGGAACTGGGCAGGACCACCCCGAAAACCGAAGAAGAGAAAGTCCCGGTTGTCGATGTCGAGGAGGTGAAAACGACCCCCGAAGCAGCAACGGCCCCCGAAACGCCCGAGGAGAAACCCGAAAAACCTCGTCGCGGCCGCCCGAAGAAAAAAAATACCGAGACCCCTGCTGAAAACAAGGAGGAAAAACCCGGACGTAAGAAAAAAGGAGCTGGAAAGGAGCAAGCCGACGCGCCCCAAGGCACGACTTACACAAATCCTGACACTGCCGAAACGAAAGCGGAGGAAGAGCAGGTCCCCTATCTTGCCAATGCGCAGTACGACGGCTCTGTCATGGCCGAGGGCGTGCTCGAAATCACCAGCGAAAACTGCGGTTTCCTGCGTTCTTCCGACTATAACTACCTCTCCTCTCCCGATGACATTTACGTTTCCATGTCGCAGATAAAGCTCTTCGGCCTCAAGAACGGCGACACGGTCTATGGTGCCATCCGCCCGCCCAAACCCGGCGAGAAATATTTCCCGCTGACGAAAATCGACCGGATCAACGGCTGCCTTCCCGAGGAAATCCGCGACCGTATCCCGTTCGACTACCTCACTCCGATGTTCCCGGACGAGAAGATAAACATCACCGGTCATCCCGGCTGCAAGCTCTCCACCCGTATCATTGACCTTTTCGCCCCCATCGGCAAAGGTCAGCGCGGATTGATCGTGGCTCAGCCGAAAACTGGTAAAACAGTGTTGCTCAAAGACATAGCAAACGCCATCGCCTACAATCATCCTGAAATTTACCTCATCATCCTGCTCATCGACGAACGTCCCGAAGAGGTCACCGACATGCAGCGCAGTGTGAATGCCGAGGTGATTTCCTCCACATTCGACGAACCGGCGGAGCGTCACGTCAAGATTGCCAACATGGTGCTTGACAAGGCGAAACGCATGGTGGAGTGCGGTCACGATGTCTGCATTTTGCTCGACTCCATCACCCGTTTGGCCCGTGCGTTCAACACCATGGCGCCCGCATCCGGAAAGGTGCTTTCCGGCGGTGTGGAGGCCAATGCCCTGCAAAAGCCCAAACGCTTCTTCGGCGCGGCCCGTAACGTGGAGAACGGCGGTTCCCTGACCATCATCTCCACCGCCTTGATTGACACGGGTTCCCGCATGGACGAGGTGATCTTCGAGGAATTCAAAGGAACCGGCAACATGGAGTTGCAGCTCGACCGCAAGCTCTCCAACAAGCGCATCTACCCGGCTGTCGATATCGTGGCTTCTAGCACTCGCCGCGACGACCTGCTCCAGGATGCCGCCACGCTGCAGAAAGTTTGGATTCTCCGTAACCATATCGCCGATATGACGACAATCGAAGCGATGAACCTGATTATCAGCAATATGGAGGATACCAAGAACAATGAAGAGTTCCTCAACTCTATGAACGGTTAGACTCTCTGCGTATCACATTTGCTCGCTTTTTTGATGAAAAAGGCAATATTCGCCATAGCCGTGTTCGTATGTTTCGCTTTGACCCTCAAGGCGGACACGTTCACGGCTTTTTTCACGAAAGAGCGTTACACGCAGTATTTGCTTGACACCATTGGGGACCGCTATGACGTTGAGGGACTGGAGTTTGTGGCCAATGACATGTCGGATAAATTGAACGGCATCTTGTTGGTGGCGGTGCGCGACACGGTGTTGGTGGAACATGCCTACGGGGAACTGCGCCTGACTGGCGAACCGCCCCATCGCGATGTGCCCGAAAACAACCGCATTACGGAAACCTCCCTCTTTGACCTGGCGTCCATCTCCAAGCAGTTTACCGCCGTGTCGGTGCTGCAGCTTTGCGCGCAAGGGAAAATCAGTCTCGATGACACGATTACGAAATATTTTCCGAACCTTCCCTACCAAGGGGTGAGTATCAGGAATTTACTGACCCATACAACCGGAATCCCCGAATATTTCAAGTTCAAATACACGGTTTACGGTTCCGTGGCGTTTGTGGATAATGAACTGCTTTTGCGCGTGCTGGAAAAGCAGAAGTACGCCAAAACCTTCCAGACAGGCACTAAATTCGAATATGTGAACACCAATTACGCGATTTTGGCGGCATTGGTGGCGAAAGTTTCTGGAATGCCGTTTGAGGAGTACGTGCATGAGCACCTTTTCAAGCCTGCCGGTATGGAGAATACCTGTTTTTTCACGGAAATTGTGGGAATTGATGCCAAACATGGCAGGAAATATGCCAATGTCGATCCGAAAGCGGAGGATGTGAGTGTTCAGCCGTTGCCTTGGGGAGTGACTATTGCCCGGGGACATCGAAAAGTGGCCGTCACAGCCAAATTCGACAGGCTCAACGGCGTGCTCGGCGACAAGGGTGTCTATTCCAATGCAGAAGATATGCTTCGCTGGGCCAACGCTCTCTTCATGGACTACAAAATCTTGCCGAAGGAGTGGGTGGATTCCGCTTCGACCCGCGAAAACCAGCTGAACGACGGTTCTTTGCCCAAAAGCATATACGGCTTCGGCTTTCGTATCGAGGAGAGCCCCACTCATGGGAAACTGGTCTATCACGGCGGCCTTTGGAACGGATTCCAGAATCTGTTTCTCTATCGCCCGTCCGACAACGCGGTGATCGTTTTCCTCAGCAATCTCTATAACAAAGCCCATGCCGGCCGCAGCGACCAAATGCTCAATATTCTCGATGGAATTTATGAGGAAGTGACGGAAGAGGATGAAGAGACTATTAGTTATTAGCTATTGCTGTGACTTAGTATGGACTTAGACTTAAGACTTAAGACTTAAGACTTAGACATAGACTTAAACTTAGACTTAGACTTAGACATAGACTTAAACTTAGACTATTGTCTGCTCACTAATCACATAAACAAAAGATTTTCTAACCATTAACCTATTAACCCATTAAATGACCTATTATCCCGCAAACTATCATACCCATTGCCTCTATTGTGACGGAAAGAGCACATTGGAAGAACATGTTCGGGAAGCGGAAAAACAGGGACTTTTGCAGCTCGGTTTTTCCTCGCATGCACCCGTGCCGTTCGAGAACAAATTCGCCATCTCGGAGGAGGATTTGCCCGAATATATACGGGAAATCGATCGCTTGAAGTCCCAAACAGACGTCTGCCTGCTGAAAGCCTTGGAATGCGACTTTATTCCCGGGATGACGGTGGATTTTGCGGACAGAAAGTCGGTCAACGGTCTTGACTACGTTATTGGAGGGGTGCATTTGGTACGGCCCCCGCACGGTGACGGCCTTTGGTTCATCGACGGTCCCAAGCAGGAAATTTACGACAACGGCCTGCGGGAGCTGTTCGACAACAATGTCAAGTTGGCGGTCACCACGTTTTGGGAACAGACCTTCGAGATGCTCGAAACGCAGAAAATGGACATCATCGCCCATTTTGACAAAATCAAGATGCACAACCGCAATCGTTTTTTCACCGAGGATGAAAGTTGGTATAAAATACTGGCTGACAAAGCAATACGGTTGATCAAACGCCACGATGTGATTGTCGAGGTGAACACGCGCGGGTTGTACAAAAAGCGCAGCGACAGTTTCTATCCTTCCACGGAGTTGTTGATGAAAGCCCGCAAGGCGGATATTCCGGTGTTGATCAGCAGCGATGCGCATCAAGCGGAGGAACTCACCCTCTTCATGCCCGAGGCGGCCGCGGAATTGCAGCGCTGCGGTTATGACCACACCGCGTGGTTCGATGTCGAAAAGGGGCGGTTTGTGTATTAGCTGTTAGCTTTTGGCTTTTTCTTGTAAATTTAGTAATTTTGCTGCTCAAATTTTGGATTATGGAAAACAAGGCCGGACAATTTTTGGAACGATACCGCGAGATTGAGGAATGGGTGCTCAACAATCTGAATATCACTGAGATGAAGGATTTAGAGCAGATGCCGAAGTACAAAAGCATTCGCAGTAACCTGGCTTTTTGCAGGATGTTGCGCAATTTGTTGTCGCATTATGACTGGTCGAAGGCGGGCAACGACATGATCATCGTCACGGACCAAGCGATTCGGCAGGTCAACAACCTCTACTATTCGCTCAATCCGATGACGCTGATGCGCGTGGCCATCCGTGCGGGGCAGATTTTCGCTCCCTCGCCCGAAGATTCGGTGCTCGCCGCCGTGAAGGTGATGCAGCGCAACGACTATTCCTACATTCCCGTTGTGGAAAACCATCGGATTGTCGGGGTGTTCAGCACCAAGACCATCATGCGTTTGGTGGCGGAGAATAACGGAGTTAATATTTCGGAAACACTGAAATTCAAAGAGATAGCCGACCTTATCCAGTTGAAAGACGAGTCGAACGCCCACTACGGCTTCATAAACCCGAATATGACGGTGGAAGACATCAGCCTCAAGTTCCAGCGGTCGAAAACGCGCAGAATGCGTCTCGACATGCTGTTCATCACCGATAATGGCCGTTCGGACGGGTTGTTGCAAGGGATGGTAACGCCCGTGGACCTTTTGTAGTTAGTAGTTAGCAGTTAGTAGTTAGCAGTTTATTCCTCCCAGTCAGCGTAGGAGGTGTCGGTTTCCCGCAAGCGGATTCGGGTAAGTTTCACTCTTTCAGAAAGTTTCGCTTTAAGTTTATCGGCGATAAAGTTCAGGAGATTTTCGGTGGTCGGTTGGAAGTCCACGATGACGATTTTCTCGTAATTTTGTTTCAACGCTTCGACAAGCTTTGCGTCGGTTTTGGCATTCAGCACCAAAGCGTGATCTAGCAAGGATATAATTTCCTCATTGACAAGCCGTTTCAAATCCCCGAAGTCCATCACCATACCGTTTTTGGGAGAAGACTCATCATGGAGCGGCTGGCCGGCGAGGGTGATGTCCATCTTGTAGGAATGGCCGTGGATGTTGCGGCACAGGCCGTCGTAGTTGCGCAGGGCATGTGCCATCTCGAAGGAGAATTGTTTTGTTATCTTGATGATACTCATTGTTTTACGAATTTATATGTTTGAATGTTATGCTCTGAAGAGACCTTTATCAGATATAATCCATTGGCTAAAGAGGAGATGTCCAGGGTGATGAGGTCAGAATCCTTGCTTTTAGCCGAAAAAAGAAGTTTTCCGGTTGAATCCATTACCTCAACGGTTGTTTGAAATATCTTAAAATCAGCGGATTGTATGTTGATGATGTCATTCGACGGATTGGGGAAGATGTTTATGGGCGTTGGGAATAGATGTTCTGATATGGAGACGTGGAAGGTGCTGTTGGTGTCGCTTCCGAAGATTTTCTCCGCGAGGTCGGGAAAGTCGATGAAGGGGTTCCGGTTGTGTTGGAGTTGATAGACGGCGTTGTTGCGGCTGATTTCTTTCTGGCTCACAGGGTCTTGAGCCGCCCATTGGAGCAGCAGTTGTTTCGCCCACGGCTTGAGGTTGCCCCCGCTGAAGTTGGATTGGGTCTCCACGCCGAGGTTTTTGTCCATGTAGCAGACCGCCATGTAGAAGTAGGCGCGGGCGAAATCGCCTTTGAAATCGTCGATGGGCTCGAACACTTGGCCGGAGTAGCCGGAGATGTTGGAGGTGCCCACTTTGCTGCCGTTGGTGCTGGTCCAGGTCGCGTTGGTCACCTTGCCGAAGGGCAGGTTGCTGCGTTTGGAGTTGACATAGCCGTCGGTGGGGATGAGGTGGAAGAGGTCGGTGTACATCGGGGCCACGCTGCCGCCGAACCAGCTTTTGGGCACGGAATGCTCTCGGTTGTAGCAGTCGCCTTCACCGGAGTAGCTGCCGCACTGGTCACTGCCGAAGGTGAAGTAGTAAGCCGGGGTTCCGCTGGGGCGGTCGGAGTACATGTCCCACACTTTGCCGTTGTCCGGTCGTTTGTCGGTGGTGGTGAAGGCATTCCACAAATTGTTGTAAGACAGCGTAGTATGGTTCTTGATGATGTTATGCATGGCTACCCGAAGGGCGTATCCGCTTTTGTTTTCCGCCGCGGCGTAGTAGCCTGCGGGGATTTGGGCGAAGGAAACGGTCGCGGCAAACAAGCAAAGCAGCAGAAGTGCCCTTTGCAGAGAGGATATGCACATCGTCTCTTTGGCAGAAAATGGTATGTTTTTCATCTTATGCATGGGTGATTTTGTAAATCATCTCTTTCAGAAGATCTCCGTCGTTTTTGGTAGCATCCACCCCTTTTGATTTCAAATCGTATTCCCGGAGTATGGAGATGATGCGCATCAACTGTGGCAGCGAATGGTTGTTGGCGAAGCCCACGTTGCGGGCGATGAGGTTGTCGAATTTGGTTCCGAAAACAGTCTGGAGACCTTCTTTGCTTTTGTCGGCGGAGAGATGGTAGCGAATCATTTTGTTGTAGAAATTGAACAGCATCAAAATGGTCTTGACATTCGGGTTTTCCTTCTGGTGCATGGTGAAATTGAGCATGATATTGTACGCTTTCGGGATGTTGCGGCTGCCCAAAGCGTCTTGAAGCTCAAAAATGTTGTATTCCTTGCTGATCCCGATGTATTTTTCCACCGTGTCAGGAGTGATTTCGCTCCCGGCGGGCAGCATCACCTGGAGTTTTTGGAATTCGGTGTAAATGCGGGACAAGTCGTTGCCGATGTGTTCGCTGAGCAGTTCGGCAGTCTGCGGCCCCAGCTTGTAGTTGAACGATTTGGTGGCGAGATCCATAATCCAGCCTCTCAGGTTGTAGTCTTTCACCCCGACGGATTCGAAGACAACGCCGTTTTTGGTGCACGCTTTCAGAGCCGCGCCTTTCAGTTTGCCGTATTTGTGGCAGATGACCAGAACGGATTGCGGACTCGGGTTTTCCAAGTAAGCGTCTAATTTTTCGATGCCTTTCAGATCTTTGGCTTCTTTGAGGATGACCACACGGTAAGGGCTGCCGAAGGGGAACTGCTTGGCGTTGGCCACCACCATGTCCACCTCCGTGTCTTTGCCGTACACGACCACCTGGTTGAAGTCGCGCTCTTCAGGCTCGAGGATGCCCTCCTCGAACATCTTGGCGAGGCGGTCGATGAAAAACGGTTCCTCCCCATGCAACAGATAGATAGGAGCAAACTTCTTCGACTGGATTTGCGCCACGATGTCCTCGAATTTGGCTGTTTTTGCTGAACTCTCTTTTTTTGCCATAGTTGGTTTTTGATCATAGGGTTGCCGCCCTGGATCATAGGGCTATCGCCCTATGTTGACACGAATCATAGGGCTATCGCCCTGAGTTGACATAAATCATAGGGCTATCGCCCTATGTTGACACGTGTCGGGCTTGCAGCCCTTTTGGAATAAGTTTTATTAGAATTAGAAATAGTGTTCCGCCACTTGGAAAATCACCTTTTCGTCGGGTTCGTACAGCCCTTTTTCATTAGTGAGGATGAAATCGGCGATATTGTGCCGGCGGTATCCTTCTGGAATCTTGCTCGGGCTGTCGAGGATGATGTCGAAGGTTTCAGGATGGATGCCCACTTCCAAATCGGTGGCGTAGCTGGTGAAATGGTGCAAAAAATCGTCAACTTTATCCACTAAAGCGTTGCCGAGGGCTCCGGCTGTCTTTATTTTCTGTTCGTTCATACTTTATATATTTTTCAGGGCGCAAAGATACTATTTTTCAAGGCGTGCAATGCCGGCATGTTCTAAAAAAAATTATCTTTGCCAAACTGTTTTTCATCCAAAAAACTTTGCAATATGGGAAAATTTGAATTGATTACGCTGCCTTATGCGGCAAACGCCTTGGAACCGGTGATTTCGGAACAAACTATCGGCTTTCACCACGGCAAACATCTGCAAGGATATGTCAACAACCTGAATGCGGCCGTCGAAGGCACACCGTTCGCGGACAAGGATTTGGTGGAGATCGTGAAGACGGCCTACGGCGGGATGCTCAACAACGCCGGCCAGATTCTGAACCACAACCTCTATTTCCAGCAATTCCGCAGTCCGCTGGCCGACAACAAACCCACGGGTGCGCTTGCGGAAGCCATCGACGCGCAGTTCGGCTCTTTCGAGGAGTTCCAGAAGGTGTTCGTGCAGGCGGGCGCCACGCTGTTCGGCTCCGGCTGGGTGTGGCTCTCCGCCGACGCTGACGGCAAGTTGGTGATCACACAGGAGACCAACGCGGCCAACCCAGTACAGAAGGGACTTTGTCCGCTGCTGACCTTCGATGTGTGGGAACACGCCTACTATCTGGATTACCAGAACCGCCGTCCCGACCACCTCAACGCGTTGTGGCAGATCGTGGACTGGAATGTGGTGGCAGGAAGGTTTTAGCTTTTAGCTTTTAGCTGTTGGCTGTTGGCTGTTGGCTGATTACATCAGCACGATGCATGCAATCTGCCACCTGTCGGGAATGAAATCGAAGTAATAGACGGGGGTGCCCCAACGGTCTTTTTGGCGGAGCGTTTGTCCGTCGAGGTAGAAGAGCGGGGTGCCCCAGCGGTCTTTCTGCCGGATGGTCTGTCCGTCGAAATAAATCAACGGATCCCCCCAACGGTCTTTCATCCTGACCGTTTGCCCGTCAATGTAGAGCAGGGGTTGTCCCCAGCGGTCTTTCTGTCGCACCTGTTGGGTGGCTTCGTCGTACCAGAGCAGCTGCTCGCCCCATTTGTCTTTCTGGCGGATGGTGTTTTCCGTCATGTAGTAGAGTTTGGTGCCCCAACGGTCTTTCTGATAGACGGTTTGGGCGTGACCCGCAACGGTGAGGCATACCGTAATCAAGCAGAGTATGGCGATTTGTTTCATCATGTGGCAAAAATACAATTTTTAGCAGATGGTCTCCTGAAAAAAGCCTTATCGGCTTACAATTCTTCGTGTCACGGAGCCTTCCTTCATCTCGCAGACAATGAGGAACACGCCACGACCGGGCAGTGTCAGCTCAATGGTCTCCGTTTCCGGCTTGATTTCCTGCAACAGGGCGCCATCTATCGAGAAAAGCCTCATCATGCTGGGGATTTCGCGATCGAAATGCACCGTGCATTGTCTTTGCGCCGGGTTGGGATAGATCAGCAACCGGTCGTTCGTGAAGGTTTGTATTCCGGTGCTGTCCACGGGATCGATGGGCGGGGCGGGCGGCACGAGCGTGTCGGTGTGGAACGACATCATAGCCCATTCGCCGAAGAGGTCTGTGTCGCACACGCAGCGCACATAGACGTCGTAGTGGGTGTCGGGCTGCAGGTCGGAAATGTGCAGGAAGCTCTCGGTGATGCCGACAGTTGTGCCGGTGCCTTGAGAGAAACCTTGCACGCCGTATTCCGCCTCGAAGTGGTCGGGTTCGCCCTCAAAAGACCAACCTATCGTGGCGGCCATGGTGTCCACTTCGATGAGGTGCAGGTTGAAGACGGCGCTGCAGGTGTCTTCGGGGATGGTCGGTTGTTGCGCCCAGAGCTGCAGATTGTCGAGATAGAGGGCGGAGCCTTGCTGCGGGTAGGGATTGGCGGACGAGAGAAGGAGTATGACGATGGAATCGGCCTCCACGTAAGGGTAGGCGGGGTTTATTTCGGAAATGGGAGAATAGGCTATTTCGAACGGGGTATAGTCGGTAGTGTCGGTCAGGGCCGTGGTGAACCCCGCGCCCACCACTTCGCGACGGTGCGTCACAGTGTTGTATTTGGTGCCGAGCAGCACCACACAACCATTGTCCCCGCCGACGGCCGAGGTGTATTTGTAAGAGCCGGTCAGCCTCTCGGGCACAGCACCCTCCAATGCGACACCTCCGTCGATGATCGTGTTGATGTCCACATTCGCGAAGACGGAAATCAGCTGATTCATGTTGCCGAGGTGGGTGACGATAATGTCCATCATGGGCAACAGCTGGTCGATGTCAATCACGCCGGTGGAAAGGACGGTGGGGAAGACGGTGGTGGTCAGCATGGGGTCCAGCGAGGACGAGGCGAGACTATAGACCGTGGAGCTGATGATGTCGGAGAGCATGAAACTCTGCAATTTGAGCGCGTGGCCGCCTTCCGGGACCCCGCTGGTCTCGTTGGAGACTTTCAGCAGCGGGAGATCGGTGTTCACATTCACGTTTATGCCACTGTACGTGATGCTTTCATTCACCGGATAGGTCGGATAGTCCCATCCTGTGGGATAGGGGTAGCTGCTATAGACAGACAAGGGGAAGAAGAGGACGGTGACGCTGTAGCCACTGCCGGTGGACCACTCTTCGAAACTGGGGTTCGGAATGGCGATGGTGCTGTCTTGGGTTTGGGCTGTGGAGTTCAGCGAGAGAAGCATACAAAATGCCAACAGTAAAACGGAAATGTGTTTCATTTTTATTAGTTTTTGAAAATGCAAAAATAAAAAAAAACACAAACAGCAAAACAAAAAAACGCCGCACTCTTGCGAATGCGGCGTGAAATCATTGGCTTTGATTGAAAAATTACCCGATGGCGATGGTGCGGGCGATTTTGGGCTCCTCTTTCTGCACTCTCGGCAGGATGATGGTGAGGATTCCGTGCTCCACTTTGGCTTCGATGTGGTCTTTGTCCACGTCCTCGGGCAGGGTGTAGTTCTGCTCGTAGTTCGTGTAGGAGAACTCGCGGCGCAGATAGTGGTGCTTTTTCTCCTCTTCCTTGTGTTCCATCTTGTTCTCGATGGCGACGCAGAGGTTGCCTTCGTCGTTGATGCTCACGCGGCAGTATTCCTTCTTGATGCCGGGGGCGGCCACTTCCATCGTGTAGGCCTTTTCGTCTTCTCTAACATTCACGGCCGGAGCTGTGGTGTTGGTGCGCGGCATGATGTCGCTGTTCAAGAAATCTTCAAACATGGTCGGAAACCAACTGTTTTTAAACATTACTGGTAGCATAATGAACTCCTTTCTTTTATTGTTAGACTTTTTATTGTTTTTTCTTTTTCTGTCGCCTCCGCTCTCGCATCGGCGACGCTACCTATAATGCAAACCGCGTGCCAACAAATTATTTTCAAATATTTTTATCTTTACTGACAAATTGTCCGTTTTTTGGGGACAAATTGGCGGAATTTGTGCCAAAATTTCCATCATTTCTTTTTATTTGAGCTTTCCGGTCCAGGAGGCGTCGGCCCCTACACCATCATCGCCAAAAATGCAGTGGCGTCCCCCAAAATCTTTTTGTCAGTGGAATATTCCGTTTTCGACAATGTTTCCATGTTGTTTTTAATCAGCATACACGCTGTATTATACAAGTCTTTGTGTTGTTCCCAGAAATCAGCATTTATTTGTAAAACGGCATTAAGCAGATCGCCTTCGTAAAAACCTCCGTCCGCTTTGATGTCGAACTGAAGGATTTCGAACACTTTTGGCAGGATGATGTCCAATGCTGTCTCTTGTCCAACTAAATATCGGTAGTCTTCCACCGTCCAGCGTCGGGCTGGCGTGTGGAACAGGTAATACATGTGCTGGACGACGGAAGAATCATCGTATGGGATTTCGTCTCGCCACTCACAATGAAGCAGGTCGGAAAGCGTTTGGGAGAAAAAGTTGCGGTCCTCTTTCAGAATGCGCTGAACGTATTCGATGTCGGCATCAGTCACCTCGGAACGTCCAATAGGGACAGGAGATTTGGTTCGCTCGGCGTGAATCTCTTCCGTGACGTATCGAGGTGTCTTCTTTAGCTTTTTCATATTTTGGATTGCAATTTACTTTTTTTCTATGCACAAAATATTAAAAGTTTGTGGCTGGTCAAAGCAATTATGATAATTCCCGCTCAATGCTACATTTACATTTTGTAAATTGTATTTCTTGAACGTGTTGCGAACACCTGCAATTAGATAACATAAATCGCCATTGTAAGGGTTGATGTCCTTATTTAACGCCTTTTCTATTTCTTCTTGAGAAGGATTCCCTGGCAAAATTAAAGCGGGGACTTTATATTGACTAACACCACCAAGAATAAGGGGATCATCATAAATTATTAAAACACCAGAAAGATTGATGGATTTTTCAATACAATCACATTTATTGTGTTTGGTACAGCCTACTTGGAATAGCAGGAGTGTAAAAAGGGCGATGCTGAAAACTATCTTTCTCATAACTTGTTTGCTATAAATTATTAACGCTGCAAAGATACGCTTTTTTTCAGCAAATAGCAAGGTTGTGGAATTTTTCCATCCTCTCTTTATACTTTAGGCGATAAATTATCCCGAAAATGCGCTACCGAAACTGTTCAGTTAACTATACGATATGAGAATTTATGAGAATGCATATTACAATCGGTATCCGGAGGAGTGAACACTTACGAAAACTTGTACTATTGACTTTTCCAAAGCGTGCAGGATGCACGCCATCTTAGTAACCCCACACGAAACGAACAAAGTGAGTGCCGTGTGGGGTGAACGTGCGCGTGAGGGAGGCTGCGTGTCGGAGACACGCTACTATCACTGTGAAATAGCGTGCCTCCAGCACGCATGTCCGCGCATCGCACCTGCTACCCCACACTACGCTCCACTTCGTTCCGCTTGTATGGGGTTATTAGGATTTCGTGCCTTCGGCACGAGGCCGTTTGAAGAAACCTCCTTCTTTCTCAAAATTGTGTACTTTTGCAACACCTTATTAATCTCGATTCTTATGTCCAAACACCCCCTCTTTCTCGCTGTTATCCTACTGATTCTCAGCTTTTCCGCTTTTGCGCAGCATACACAGTGCAAGGTTACTGGCAAAGTGGTTGATGACAAAAACTTCGCGATGCCCTACGTCTCCGTGTATGCCTCGCTGCAGGACAGCGTGGTGGCGGGCACCCTCACCGACCAAAACGGACAGTTCTCGCTGAAAGTGCCCCAGTCGCCGAAAAATTATACCCTGACCGTGATTTACATGGGCTATAAGCCGAAACATCTTGACTTTTCAGCAGATAAGAATGAAGTTGCTTTGGGGAGTATTCCAATGGAAGCCACATCGCAGACACTGGAAGAGGTGAACATTACGGTGAGGGATGGCGGACGAACAATCGTCACCGCTGAACACATCACCATAATGCCCACGGATGCCACGACTATGATGACCGGCACCGTCGCCGATCTTCTGCGCCAGGAGTCTTCCGTGACCGTTGACCCCGATGGCAATGTCTCCATCCGCGGTAACGGCAATGTGCTGCTGCTCCTCGACGGGGTGCCCACGAACCTCGGT
Source organism: uncultured Bacteroidota bacterium (assembly GCA_902770735.1). Lineage (GTDB taxonomy): Bacteria > Bacteroidota > Bacteroidia > Bacteroidales > WCHB1-69 > F23-D06. The sequence continues at coordinate 70,570 of CACXUB010000005.1, forward strand.
TCTATCAACGCGATACCCTCCTCCAACGTGGCGAGTGTCGACATCATCACGAATCCGAGTGCCAGCTACGATGCAGAGGGCACCGGCGGCATCATCAACATCGTCACCAAGAAGGACGGAAAGAAGGGACTCAGCGGGATGGCGGCGGTCAACTACGGCTTCAACCACTTCACCAACGGCAGCCTCGCGCTGAACTACACCCGCAACAAGTTCGCCCTGCGCTTCAACTACCAGGTGAAATACGAAGACGACATCAACAACGGCTACCTCTACCGCTATTACCGCACCACCGGCGACAGCCTCAGCCAGCAAATCCACGCCCTGCGGACGGTTTTCAACAACAACATCGCCCTTGGATTCACTATCAAGCCCGATATGCGGAACAAGATCGATGCTGACTTCCGGCTCATCCTGCCCCGCCTCAATACCGTGCAGGACCTCTCCAACGATTGGTACCACAACGACATCCTGTCGCACGAGAACCGTTGCAGCGACGTGACCTGGAACCGCGAGAACCTCGATGGGACGTTCGCCTACTGGCACGCCATCCGTCCCGGGAAGCTCACCTTCTCCGTCAAGGCGAACGTCTCCAAAATCTGGGGCCACCGCCCGTCGTACTACTTCTTGGAGGGCGATTCGGTCAGCAAGTCGGTGTCGGGCGGAAGTCCGCTGCTCACCTCCGCGCAGACGGACTGGAAATTCATCGAGAAATACGGTTTCTGGGATGCAGGGGTGAAGTTCTCCTACCGCCAGAACGACATCTACCATAACTTCTTCGTGCGCGACAGTCTTGGTTGGGACTACTCCCATCAGTTTAGTAACGACCTGCTACATAGGGAGTACGTGCCCGCCGCTTACGTGCAGTTCACCTCTACGGAGTGGCGCGACCGGTTCACCTGGAGTGCCGGTCTCCGTGCTGAATACAGCCGCACGCATTTGCATAGTGAGAAAGAGTTGTTGGACGAGTCGTCGCAGCATTTCTTCCTCGGACCGTCGCTGTCGTTCAAGTACAAGATTTCCAAGAAGCACAGCCTGTCGTTCGCCTATTCGCGGCGCATCACGCGGCCCACATACCCGCAGCTCAACCCCTACATGAGCATGATCGACCCGCACAACTTCGAGCAGGGCAACATGCACCTCCAGCCCGAAACCGCCGACAATGCGGAGCTGCTCTACCAGTTTAAGGTGCCGAAATGGGCTGTGAATGTGGGCGTTTACGGCAACTATATCCACAACTACATCACGCAGGTGGCCCGTTTCGAGGGCGACATCTTACTTATGACGTACATCAACGCCACCTCGCAGACCAAGGCGGGACTGGATTTCAGCGTCAAAGCCGACCCGTGGAAGTGGATGACGGCGACGCTCGGCACCAACACCTACTACCTCCGTTCGGTGGGCAATATCGGCGGGTGGGACATCTCCAACAGCGGATGGGTCAACAACAGCAACCTTCGCCTCGATTTCCGCCCGATCAAGGGGATGAACATCAACCTGCAGTATTTTGTGAACACGCCGCAGTATTACCCGCAGTTCACCACGCGCCTCTCGCACTACATGAACATCGGCATCAGCCAGAAGTTCCTGAAGGGCGCGCTCACGGTCTCCGCGCAGCTCACGGACGTCTTCAACACCCGCAAGTGGGAGATCTTCGCCGACAACCAGTTTTATCAGTTAGACAACATGTTGCACGGCAAAAGCCGGATGTTCTGGTTGGGCGTGAGCTACAATTTCAACGCCTACAAGAAGGCCGGTGCGGGCAAGGTTGAAGGGGAGGACAGGAGCAAGATCCGGACGGGGGTGTAAAGTAATTCATCATCATGCTATATTTATCTGCGTAAGTCTGCGAGATCTGCGGGAGAAAATATGCCCGATGAACCCGCTGATTTTCGCAGAAAAAATTTTTGTACAACAACTTAGACAACCTGGAACAACTTTTTAATCATGTTGTCCAGGGTTGTCCAAGTTGTCGGCCCCACACAGCTATTGTCATCCCTACAGCAGTTGCATTGCGATTTTTGCGCATGCCTCCGCGTCGGCCAACGCGTGGTGGTGGTTGGTCATCGGGCAGCCGCAGGCCTCGGCCACGGTGTGCAGCTGGTGGTTGGGCAAGCGGCGACCGAAATGGCGGCGCGAAGCCCGGCAGGTGCAAAGGAACTGGTAGTCGGGATAGTCCATTTGATAGACGCGGAACACGGCCCTGAGGCAGCCCTCGTCAAAGGGACTGTTGTGCGCCACCAATGGTAATCCAGCAATCAGTGGTTCGATCTGTCGCCACACGACGGGGAACACGGGGGCGTTGTCGGTATCCTCGTGCGAGAGTCCGTGTACTTCCTGACAGAACCAGGCGTAATAGTCGGGTTCGGGATGGATGAGCGAGTAGAACGTGTCGGTGATGACGCCGCCGCGCACCACCACCACGCCCACGCTGCACACGCTGCTGCGCTGTCCGTTGGCGGTTTCGAAGTCTATGGCGGCAAAGTTGGTCATTGTGGTTGGTGAATAGTGAATAGTGAATAGTGATTAGGGAGCAGGGAATAGGGAATAGGGAGGTTGCATTCAAGAATTAGGAATCGGCGGCAAAGATAGGAAAAATCGTAGTGCAGTCACACCCAGATTTCGTCGAACTGCTGCATGGCACTCCGCACCCCCTTATATCTCCCCCTCCGACAGCTCACACATAGAGCGCTCGCAGATGTAGGTGCTCATCCGAAGGAGGTCGGGGATGCTGTAGCGCAGGTGTGTGCAGAAGGCGTGGACGAGGTAACAGACGCAGATATGCTCGAACTGCGGAATGCGCAGCGGCCCCTCCGCCCAGGTATAGCCGTCGTCGAGTTTGTTGGACTCGCCGTTGTGGATTGTGTGCGCATCCATCCGCGAGAGCGACGACACCACCCACAGCATCTCGTTCCAGTGCGATCCGTAGAACGCATCCTCCTCCATCGGGAATAGCTTTGGGTCTTCAAAGTCGTGACAATAGTTGATTTCCCCGATCAGATGGAAACGATTGGCGCTGTGCTCGCCGATATCGGGAAGCATATCCAACTGTCGATTAAGTTGTTGTTGCTCTTCGTGAAAACGGTTCATCATCTTCAGCAGCGCCTCGTTCACGTGCTCGAAACGGCGCACTTCGGCCTCGGTGCAGTGCAGTTCGAACATCCGGTTGAGGATGCAGGCGCGCTCTTCTAACATCCAGTCGAGCATCTTCCCTGTGGACGTTTTCCAGTCCAGGTCGCCGTCAAAGGGCTTGGCCTCGCGGAGGATTTCGCCCTCGGTAGTGGCAAGCATCGCGCGGAGTTTGTCCGTGTCCGATATCCCATGTATGTTCTGTTTCAGTGTCAGCGAAGCGTCCCACTTCAGATACTTCAGCTGCAGATCAGGAACGCTGCTCTGCCCGCACTCGGTGGCCAGCACCTCCAACAGATTCTTTTTGCCGCCGCCGATATGGTAGTAGTCGTCGCGGTGGAGCAGGCGCACATCGTCCACCCACTGTCCGATGCGCTCCCAATCGTGCACGTCTTGCAGGGTGGGGCGATAGTCGTCGTGTAGCATCACTGTGCGCATCAGCTGCGAGAGCGCGATGACCGCCACTTGCAGTTCCACGGCCATCGCCTTCAGCTCTTCGATGATATGGGCGATTTCATCCTCACGGTTAGAGTACGGCTGCGAGGAGGTCATCAGCTGCAGGTAGTCGATGATTACCCAGCGGATGTCGTATGTTTCCCGCAGTTGGCGCACCTTCTCCCGGATAGAATCCACCGTCAATGTTGCCGTGTCGTCAATGTGAATCCATTTTGGACATTGGCCGGTGGAGTGGCGCAGAAGGAGTTGCTCTCGTTTCATTTTGAGAGAGAAATATGCCGTGGGCTGTTGGTTTTCCATTGCAAGTTGGAATGCGAGGGCGGACTTGCCCATCCCGGGGCGTCCGCCGATGAGGTTGAGCGTGCCGGGCCGGTAGAGGGCGGACAGTTGGGTCAGGGCGCGTTGGTTTTTATCGATTGTCATACTCTTGAATTTTTTGGCAAAAATAGTGTTTGCCGGCCTGTCATATAGGAATTTGCTATTAGCAGACACGGCGGCAAAGATAGAGCAAAGGTGTGCAAGAGTGTGGCATAGCGGAACCATCACGCTATCGGGTCCCCGCAGTACTTCCGCCGCAGGCATTTCGTGCAGTGCAGTCCCATCCAGACCTCGTCGAACTGCTGCATGGCCTGGCGCACTAATTCGGGTTCGTCGGTGAGGATACCCGCCTCGAAGTTGCGGGTGTTGGAGATGCTGGTAGGCACGGTAATGGTTTATAATCAATCGCCCTTCGATGTTTTCCAGGTTGCCATAGGGTGGTTACGTATCCTTTCAACAATATCAGCATCCTCAAACAGCAACTCAGGCCGGTAGTCGTTGACGTTGAAACGTGCTATGAAAAGTTGTTCGTTCTCAGTTAGCTTTAGTAAATCCTTCAGATAGTCGCAAACGACATGTTTCACACAATCCAAGTCGTAGAATGTGCCTTTTTTTAGAACCGGGAGCAGGGTGGCACGTATCTGCTTGAAACTCATTCGTTCTATTGTTTCAAAAGAATAGGGAATAGAAGGCTTTTGGTTACCTCCAACTGCGGAATAGAATATCACGCCTTTTCGCAGCATCGGTTTATGTGTTTCGTCGAAGATTCCGCTTTGTATCATATTATGGACATCAAACAGGTCGCGGGCGGCTCCACGTTCAAGTAGTGCCTTTATCTTCGAAGCGTATAGTTCAACCAAGGCTAATGATCTGACTTTGACATGGGAGAACATGGGCAATTTTATGGGCATGGTTTGCATCGGCAGCAAATGGCAGCGCATCGAATAGTTTATTTCAATTTTAATGTTGTCAAGGTTGCCCACGGAATTTGTATATTGGAAAACCCACGAGTCTATCGAAAATGGAGACTTACTGCGAGGCATCAATCGGTAGCCACTGGCTAACATGTAGGATTGCAGTCGATCGGCAATGACTTTCCGTTGGCGTAGCATAGTCTGTCTGTTACAATTCTCAGTAAAATCCAAATCGATGTCAACCGATAGTCTGGAAATTGGCATTATCAGCAAGTTAATAGCAGTTCCGCCTTTGAGTGCCAAGTTTTGGGATAGCGGCATATCGGAACTGATAAATTCCAGTATAGCACACAACCTCACCACTTTCTCCATGTTGTCACGGATATAATTGTACTCTGTAGCCAAACGATCGATGTCGTTTCGGTTAGACATATATTCCCCCTTTCTCCGTCATAGATGTGATGTTTTCAGGAATACACAAGTGCCATTCGGCATTATACTTCGTTTTTTCAGCAACATCTTCTAAATATCGTGTGCTTTTTCCAATGTTGGCTTTGCATTGGCGGAAAAAGCCCTGCGAAAGACGCATCTGCTTTTTGTAATTGGACAACAAAAAGCCGGTTTTTTGGTACAGGGCAGCCTTATTATAAGCATCCAAGTAATTCAGCAGCTTGTTTTCATTGATGAAAGTGATAGAGGAAAGGTTATTCAGCAATTCTTCAAGACCTCCGGCATATTTTATTCGGTCGATACAGTCGATGACGGTGCGTTCCACGTCTGTCACCCGGACCAAGGAATCCATTGGCGGTGTTATGACTCCATCTGTAATCGTGGGCAAGTGACGGATATAAATAAGACCATCAAACTCAAATGTTTTGAAAGCATACGGTGTGATGACACCAACCTCGTTGAACAGTTGATGCCCGAATCCATGGTATTCCATTGCGGAATGATAAGCCACGCAGGCTGTGTCCGAAATATGGGAGGCAATTTCGTATTTGTTTGCCACACAGCGCAAAGTCGCCAAATCCGTAACGCAGTAAAGGTTCATCTTCACACGGCAAATGGTCTTGTTTTTGACACCTGCTGACAACAACGATTTGGCCGTGCTTTCATTGCCTACGATTCGTGTTACATCGTTCAACGAAAACAGCTTTATTTGGTGCAATTTATGAAGATATCCCTTCATCATCCGTTTCTTTAATTTTTGTGCAAAAATATGAAATTTATCATACTGGTATAGATATTTCAAAATAAATAATCAACAAGATTTCGTTGGAGTTTATAACGTGTAAAAAATGCAAATTGCCCCTCCTACGCTATCGGGTCCCCGCAGTACTTCCGTCGCAGGCACTTCCCGCAGTGCAGTCCCATCCAGACCTCGTCGAACTGTTGCATGGCCTGGCGCACTAATTCGGGTTCGTCGGTGAGGATGCCCGCCTCGAAGTTGCGGGTGTTGGCCCCCTTCATCCCGATGCCCGCACCGGTGAGGTTCGCGCTGCCGAAATAGACCGCGCTGCCGTCGAAGACCAGCATCTTGAAATGGACCCGCGGACAGAGCACCCGCTCCAGCCCTTTCGCCAACGACGGGTATTTGTCGAAGTCCTCGCGGAAGGCCGGTCCGGGTTCCTTGGCGTGGATGAGGCGCACCTCCACGCCCTTGCGCACCAGCTGCGCCAACACGGCGAGGAACGGTAGCGTGCCCTCCCCCACCCTCACGTGGAGGTCTTTGATGTCGGCGGTGCCGATCCACAGCGACTTCCTGACGGAGGCCACGCGGGAGAGGACGAGGTTGTAGTGGTCGGTATTGGAGATGTAGGTGAGCATAATGCATAATTTTTTGTTCCGCAAAAATAGTGATTTTCGGGAAACAAACAGAAAGAAGTCTTTTAGTTTCAGTCACTCCTCGAAGCTCATCAACCCGCCAATGAGGATGATTTTTTCTCTTTTCGCAGCTTCTCCTGGATGTTCTGGAACTTTGTTGTGGATGGAGTCGGTGACGAGATTGAGAAGAAGGGAAAAGGGTGTAGCCGCGAGGCCACACCCTAATTTGAAACTCTCAATTCAGGCTATTGTTTCACCACCTTGCGCACCGCCAACACATTTCCATCCGCCATGGCCTTGATGAGATAAACACCTGGGACGAAAGGCGAAAGGTCGATTTCGGCTTGCACGGATGAACCCTGCGCGTCCATTGACCGTAACAATCGTCCGAATGCGTCATAAATCACCGTAGGATTCTGCGAAGTACTCCAACAAACACTACGTGTTGTTACAGTAGAACCGCCATCGGCAATAACATTTCCACTGCAAGTGGCGGAAGTTGATGTAATATTGGAGACAATATTGGTGGTGACGGATGGAAGTGTTGTTGTGGAATTGTCATCGCGAAGGCAGCGTATCGATTTTCCATCATATTTGCCTGAACTATTACGATTTACGCTAGCGGAATTATAGCCTATTGCGCGATGGTAGGCGTGATCGCTACCGAGCTGCGAAGAAGACCAGAATCCAGCGGAGTAACCAATAGAGTTGAACGAAGAACCGAGGCAGTAGCCTGCCGGAGCGACAGAAAAGCCCGTGACATTATTCATTGTTTCGCTTTGATCTCCAGGATAACACTCACCGTTGCAGTTGTTCCACCCCGTCTCAGAGGATAAAGCTTTGGCAATAGATATTGTGTTACCTTCACATGTATATTCCGATTGGCTGCTCACGTAGGTCGTGAGTGTTGTCCACTCCGCATCGCTCGGCAGGTGCCAACCTTCGGGGCAAATACCACGGTGATATCCAGTGAAACTTGCGGATACTGCGTTACTGCTGCTAGAATTTACACTCATTTCTTCATATTCTGTGTTGAACGTATCAACAGCCGCATTCCAATTGTATAGTAGTCCATAATTTTGCGGCGCATAGGTTGCTGAATCATTGTTGTACCAACGTGCCTGCTTGCCCGTATATGTGTAACTTGTACCAGTAGCAGGAATAAGATACGTTCCCGTACTTGGCGAAGTAGTCGTCCGCAAATTCTCTTTCATCCAACATTGGTTGCCAATCTGCACCGTGTTATACTCGTTACCCTCATGGTCGGTCACCATTGGTGCGTCAGGACAGGGCTGTCCGTTTACAACAGAGGTAGCAGCTGTAGTAAAAGCCACCGATGCACCGTAATTCGTTCCCGCACTATTTGTAGCGTACGCTCTTACATAATATGTGGTTTCACTCGTTAATCCTGTAATAGAGCTCGTAAAACTGCCCACACCGCTGCCATCCGTGGTATGGCTATCGCTTAAAGTAGGGTTTTGTGAGGTGCTCCAGCACACTCCACGTGCTGTAACAGTTGCACCGCCATCGGAAGTAACGTTGCCCCCACAATTAGCTGATGTATTAGTAATGTTAGAGACTGTATTGGTGATGACAGAAGGAAGGGCAGATGTAGGGCTTTCGTTGCGGAGGCAACGTACGGATAATCCTATGTTCAAAGTACTATTGTTTTCTCGTCGCACGACAGAATTATTATATGTGAGGCAGCGATAATATGCATGAGTGGCACTCCAGAATTCGGCATCTAATCCGAATGTGGAAACAACGCCGTTGCAACAGCCAGCAGGCAGTGCTCCGAAACCAGTAGTATTGTTGAGACTTGGATTGTTGCCAACCACGCAAGTATTTGTAGAGGATGACCAGCCTTGTGTATGTGCCAATGATTTTGCAATATAAGTGCTGTCAGCCCCGCACAAATAAGCAGATTGCCCACTGACATAGTCTGTAAGCTGTGTCCACTCTACATCACTTGGCACGTGCCACCCCTCTGGACAGATACCTTGTACCCCGCTTGGGTTCGTGTATGATGAAGAAGAATTCCGCATCACCGCAAACCAATTGTAAAGGTTGCCATAATTCGCCACGTTGGAAGAATTATTGCCTGGATAATAGACACTGGCACTGCTAACGAGAGTGATGGACGTACCATCAGCGTACTTTGTGGTTCGTAAGTTTTCTTTCATCCAACATTGATTTCCGATTTGAACAGTATTATAGACGTTGCCGTCAACATCGGAGACGGTGGCGGTACCAAAACAAGGCTGACCATCTTGTGTTGTGATATCAGAAGATGTAGTAAAACTCACTTCATTGCCATATGCTGTTCCGGCACCATTTGTGGCATAGGCTCGCACATGGTATGTCGTACCAGAAGTTAAGTTTGTAAGAACACTTGTGAAGACACCTAAACCATTGCCATCAGTTGTGTGGCTCCCATTCACCGTAGGATTCTGCGAAGTACTCCAACAGACACCACGAGCTATCACCATTTCACCGCCATCAGACGACACATCTCCACCGCATGTGGCTGAAGTAGAGGACACGTCAGCCACAGACATTGTAATTACAGTAGGTAATTGTGTAGTAGAGGAACACCCTTCATCACGAAGGCATCGGACAGAAGAACCGTACCCTTTGTAATTGCCGTCTCGTAGCACGTTGGCATAACAGTAAACGACGAACCGAGCGTATGCATAACTTTCACCGTATTCGGTATTATTAGTGGTACTCCAAAAATCAGCAGTTTCTCCAAATTCATAGTCAACACCATAAACCCCGTGATTATGGTAAAAGCTGCCAGCTGGCAGAGCAAAAAAGCCTGTAGCATTATTGTCGTTCGGATTATTCCCTACAGTACACGAACTCGAATAAAAATCCCATCCTATGTTTGATGCCAATGATTTTGCGATATAGTTATTGTTATTATTACATTGGTATTGTAACTGACCTCCCACATAATTAATTAGTTGTGTCCATTCTGCATCACTGGGCACATGCCAGCCATTGGGACAGATTCCTTGAACACCACTTGGGTTGGAATTGCTGGATGAAGATCCGTTCATCACTGCTGGCCAATTATACAAATAACCATATACAGGGACATTGATGCTGCTATTGTTCGGACTATAACGGTATGCTGTTGTTGTGCTAAGATTGTTGTTGCTGTTGCTCCCAAGAATACTTTCCCCATTAGCATAATGTGTAGTGCGCAAATTTTCTTTCATCCAGCACTGGTTTCCTATTTGCACTGTATTGTATGTGTTGCCATCAAAGTCAGTCACTGTTGGAGCATTGGGACAAGGCTGGCCATCTTGTGAAGGACTGCCAGAAGATGTAGTAAAACTAACCTCATTCCCATACGCCGTTCCGGCGCTATTTGTGGCGTAGGCACGCACAAAGTATTCCGTACCAGCAATTAAACCTACAATAGAACTTGTGAAATTGCCCGTACCGCTGCCATCTGAAGTATGATTGCCGCTCATTGTAGGGTTTTGCGAAGTACTCCAACAAATACCACGAGACGTTATAGTGGCACCTCCGTCTGAAGTCACATTACCTCCGCAAGTGGCGGAAGAATTGGTGATGTCGCTAATCGGATCTGTAGTGACAGTGGGTAATTGTATTGGAATTGTAGTGGTAAAGGTTCGCTGTTCGCCATACGCTGTTCCAGTGCTATTTGTGGCGTAGGCACGCACATAGTATGTCGTGCCAGTTGTTAAACCCGTAATAGAACTTGTGAAATCACCCGCACCGCTGCCATCGGCAGTATGATTGCCGCTTATTGTAGGATTTTGCAAAGTACCCCAACAAACACCTCGAGCTGTTATGGTGGCACCTCCGTCTGAAGTCACATTACCTCCGCAAGTGGCGGAAGAATTGGTGATGTCGCTAATCGCATCAGTAGTGACAGTGGGTAATTGTATTGGCGTTGTTGTGGTGAAGGTTTGCTGTTCGCCATACGCTGTTCCTGTGCTGTTTGTGGCGTAAGCACGCACATGGTATGTCGTACCAGCAGTTAGACCTGTAATAGAGCTTGTGAAAATACCCGCACCACTGCCATCGGTAGTATGACTGCCGCTTACGGTAGGATTTTGCGAAGTACCCCAACAAACACCTCGAGCTGTTATGGTGGTACCTCCGTCTGAAGTCACATTACCACCACAGATGACGGAAGATGATGTGATATTGCTAACCGCATTAGTAGTGACAGTGGGTAATTGTATTAGCGCTGTAGTGGTAAAACTATGTTGAGCACCATACGCTATTCCTGCGTTGTTAATGGCGTATGCCCTAACATAATACGTTGTTTCCTCGATTAATCCCGTTAGAGAACTAGTAAAACTGCCCATCCCACTGCCGTCAGCAGTAATGTTGTCGTTAATAGTTGGATTCTGCGAGGTGCTCCAAGAAACGCCACGTGCTGTTACAGAATCATTTCCATCAGAAGTAACGATTCCACCACAAACGGCTGATGAAGGCGTGATGTTAGAAACTGATTTTGTAAAAATAGTAGGCAAGGAAAAAGGAATATATACCGTAATGGTTTGTGAAGAATTTTGCACTTGTGTGATTGGGGTAGATTCTGTTTCTGTATTGTTAATCCAACCAAAACCTACATATTGCATCATATCTCCAAAAGAGAAAGGTTTGTTACTTTCACCTTTGACGAAATGGGATTTATTTTTTACGCCTAAATAATTTATTTGGTTGTCAACCCCACCACCACTGTTCACCATTTTGATGCTGGAACGACACCCGTTGCTACTTGCCGTGAGCAAGTAGCTCTGTGCGGCAGCCAATTGTATAGAAAACTGATGAAAGCCTTTTTCTAATTTTTGGCTGTTCGATGCAATCAAGTTCCCGTTGAGATCATAAACGGAAAGGATGGTTTCTCCTCCTTCATTGGTGAATAGAGTCACTTCCGCTTTGCCATCAAAAGGATTAGGTATGTTTTGTGTCAAATAAAAACCTGTTGATTGATTAAGGTCTTGAATACCTGTGCCATTTTGAAGAATCAGTGTAGTGTCGGGCCACCAAATGGTTTCCTCCCATCCTTTTGTTAGATTGTTAATTACAATCCTATTGAGCTGCACATACTGATTTGAAGCATCACGACATGTGAAATTGAGAGTCACACTTTGTGAAAAGGTGGTATTAATAGCAACAATAGCAGCAATCAACGATATTGCGATTTGTAGCATATTCTTTTTCATTTCAAGCCTCCTTCCCTTTCGTACCAATCATTCAACAGGTTACGCAATTCATTGAGACGTGCATCAATGTGCTTCTTGTTGTCAGGGCTTTCATAAAAATTGCGAATTTCATCAAATAAGTCATCTCTGTCAACCATTAGCTGCAAGGAGCAAGTAGGATAAGGTAAGTTCTTGTCTTTCTTGATGGATGCGAGAAACAAGATAGCGAGGTCAAGACACCGATGGACAGGCATCTCTTCGCTATTTCCTTTCCATTGTTTACCATTATGCCGCCAAATCTTCAAAGAAATATCTTCTCTATCCCATGTGGATTGTCCGATGGATAGCGCACGGGCATCCGTATTGGGAATGTACTGGGCATCAATTTTATCATAATCGTTGACCGAAACAATTGGTGTGTGTGAACGGTTTTTGGGCGGTTCCATAATTCTAATTTTTTAAGAATGAAGAATTTAAGCAAATATATTGTAATGATTTACGCCGGCACAAACGTCAAAACGAAACTGTGCACCCCTTTTCCACTGTCG